>JAITLJ010000162.1 GCA_031277925.1 Prevotellaceae bacterium
ATCAACATGCCTGATGGCAGTACTGTACTTGTAGTGAGTTATATAGGCTATAAGACACAGGAAATTGTTGTAAACAATCGCAGTATTATTGACGTAGTTCTTGAGCCTGATATTGCGCAAATTGAAGAATCTTTTGTTGTTGCTTATGGCACAGCAACCAAAGGAAGTTATTCGGGAGCGGCAAATGTAGTACGGGCAGATAAAATACAGGACATTCCAGTTATAAGTTTTGAGCAGGCATTATCAGGAAATAGTCCTGGTATTATGATTAACAGCACATCAGGTCTTCCTGGCTCATTTCCCGAAATACGCATTCGTGGCGCAGGTTCTATGAATGCAGGAAACGACCCGCTTTATGTTATTGATGGAATTCCTGCTATCAGCGGCGATCTTTCAACATCCAATACAGGAACAAGCGCAATGAATTTCTTAAATCCGAGCGACATTGAAAGTATAACCATATTGAAAGATGCAGCTGCCGCTTCTCTTTATGGTTCGCGTGCTGCTAACGGAGTTGTACTTATTACCACAAAAAAAGGTAAAGCCGGTAAAACACAATTTCGTTTTAAAGCCGATATGGGTTTGTCTGATTTTGCATTCAACAATTTTCCTTTGGCATCCGATGCCGAAACAGAAATGTTGCACAGAGAAGCATGGACAAACCATGGTTCAATTAAATTGGGATATACGGGAATTCAACTTGAACAATATGTAAACAGTCAGGTAGAAAAATATTATCCGGCAAAGCAGCCTGAATATGTTTACGTTGATTGGAGAAAAGAATTATTCCAAACAGCAGTTACTCAAAATTACGAGTTAAGCGTATTAGGTGGAGATGAGAAAACACGTTTCTTTTTATCAGGTTCTTATAATAAAAATGAAGCAGTAACAAAAGGAAGATATTTCGACAGAATATCAGCCAACATGAATTTTGAACACAAAGTTAATAAATATATTACCTTGGGTGTAGGATTTCAATATTCATATACCGACCAGTCAGGTCATCAGGAAGGAACCGCTGCTTATGATAACCCATGGTGGGCTGCAATGTCGTTTCTTACATGGCGCTGGCCAGCATATAATGCAGATGGAACTTACTGGACAGGATTTGATGGCGGAACAAAGGCTTACGATTTAAACAACTCAAGTTATAGAAGTCCTCTTCTTAACAACGAAACACAAATAACAACATCCGCTCAAACTCGACTTTTAATGAAACCGTGGTTAGAAATAAATATTATTGATGGATTAAAAGCCAAAACGATTTTTGGTTATGATGGAATATATATACATGACAAATTCGGTTGGCTTCCTGACCACGCTAACGGAAAGGCTTATGGAGATGGTTTTCTGACTGTAAAAAAACATGAATACTCTAAACTTGTATCTTCAAGCACTTTAAACTACAGTAAAACATTAGCCAGCGACCATAATTTAAGCGCTATGATAGGATGGGAAGCCGAAAAACAATCAAATTATCATGATTATATGGGTAAAATTGATATGGCAAGTACAAAAATTATATCAATGAGTATGCTTGCCAATGTGTCCGGCGACGTTACCGATTACGATGATGAATCGGCTTTACTGTCGTTTATAAGCAGTGTGAACTATAATTATAAATCAAAATATTTCTTTACGGCAACTTACCGAAGAGATGGTTCTTCGCGGCTGTCAGAAAAAAATCGCTGGGGTGATTTTTGGTCGCTTTCAGGCTCATGGAGAATTAAAAATGAAACCTTTATGCAAAACATCGACTGGATGGATGATTTACGACTCAGACTTTCTTACGGAATAAGCGGAACATTACCTACATACTGGTACTATTACAAACCGTTCTACACTTTTGAACCTTACGGTAACAGCGGTTCGTTTTATATTTCATCTGCCAACAATCCCGAATTGACATGGGAAAAAAATGCAAGTACCAATATCGCCGTTGAAAGCAGACTGTTCAACAGAGTAAATTTTTCAGTAGATTTTTATATAAAACAAACGAATGACCTTTTGATGAATGGAACAACAGCGGCAATTTCGGGTTTCACTTCATATCTGCGTAATATAGGTTCGATGAAAAATACAGGCGTTGAAATAGATATAAATGTAGATATAATTAAAAACAGAAATATAACATGGGCAGCAGGAATTAACTGGACTGCCAATAAAAACAGAATAACAAGCATGTCGTACGAAGGAGAAGAACTCATTAGCAGTCCATATATATTGAAAAAAGGCTATTCATACAATCAATTTTATACAAGAGAATATGCAGGCGTTAATCCAGAAACAGGTCAGGTACAGTTTTATAAAAATACTACATTGCCCGATGGAACTTATGATAAGGAAATTGTAAATTCGGCAAGCAATGCAAACAATATTCTAATCGAAGGAAAAACGGGCGACCCGAAAGGCTATGGCGGAATTACTACAAGTTTCAGATATAAAAACTTAAGCATAGGATTGCTTTTCAACTATATGTACGGACATTATGTATTCGATCAGGCACAAGATCAAATGTCTGTTGATGGCGGCACGAGTTATTACAGGTCAATAAGCAAAGAACAACTGAGACGCTGGCAAAAACCCGGCGACATAACAGATGTGCCAAGACGCATGCCTGAAGACAGAGCAGGATATTACAATTCATCAAGAATGTTGATGAAAGGCGATTTTATTCGTCTTAAAAACATAACAGTTTCTTACAACCTTCCAAAAGACTGGATTAAAAAAATTAATTTGGAAGATGTTAGAGTTTATGCTGCAGGTAATAACATTTTTGCCATTACCGATTTGTATTTCGACCCCGAATTGCCAAACGCAAGAGGTTTTGCCAACAGACAGACGCCTCCCATCAGAACAATATCTTTCGGAATAGAATTTTCATTTTAATTTTAATCTTAATCTTAAATAATTTTTGATATGAAAAAATATAATACAATAATATTAACGACATTATTAGCATTAGCTATAATGTTTACCTCGTGTTCGGATTTTCTTGATACCAATCCGACAGACAGATTGCCCGCCGATCAGGTTGAAACACTCAGTGATGCAGAAAAAATTGTTAATGGATTTTACATTAACATGAAATGGAACAATTATTACGGTACACCTTTAATGCTGCTGGGCGAAACGCGCGGCGACGACCTCAGACCGCGTCGCGAAACAGGAGGTTATGCCCAAATTTACAATTATGAATTTACTCCTTCAAACTATTCATACGGCGAAATTTGGAGCACTGCTTATAATATAATAATGAACACCAATGTGTTTTTAAATATTTGGGAAAATATCCCGGCAACATCGGTTGACGAAATAGCCCAAAAAAACGACTTTAAAGGTCAGGCGTTAACTGTTCGCGCTTTTTGTCATTTCGATATTGCAAAAGTATATGGTTATCCTTACCAAAAAGATAACGGACAGTCTTTAGGCGCAGTGAAAGGAAACAGAATATTTAATCTGGGCGAACAGGTTGAACGGTCTTCTGTTAATGAAACTTATGAATTTGCGATTGAAGATCTGACACAGGCGCTTACCTTGCTTTCGACCGACAGAAAACATGGCAATTTTGATTATTGGGGAGCTAAAGGTTTACTTGCACGAATTTATTTATATAAAGGCGATTACGATAATGCCTTTAAACATGCGGACGAAATACTTACCAACGCAACAAATCCTTACAGTTTAATTCCCAATGCTCAATATGTCGATTCGTGGGGACAACCTAACAGTTCTGAAACCATGCTGGAATTGCTGACATCTGCGTTTTCGCATATAGATGATAACGGAGGAGTCGATTCGTGGTATCATGTTTTATGGCACGGCGAAGGTTTTTCGGCAGGCAATCTTATTCCTACTGACGCATGGTTTGCTATATTGGACGAAGACCCTGACGATATTAGACACAAGCTAATTGAAGAAAAAACAGAGGCTGGCTCTGATTTTAGATGGCTGGCTAAATTCCGTGGAAATAATGGCGATGGCGACTTCAAAATTAATAATCCGATGATTATGCGCTTATCCGAAATTTATCTGATTGCAGCAGAAGCAGCATTAATGAAATCTTCGAAAGATCAAACTAAAGCCGATTATTATCTGAATGCCGTAAGACAGCGTGCCAATCCTAATGCAACAACAATCACGGCTACTGTTGATGAAGTGTTTAAAGAAAGACGAAAAGAATTTATAGGCGAAGGACATCGTTACTATGATTTGGGACGTTTGGGCTTAACAATAAATCGTAGTACACCTGACAATAAATTACCGGCAGATTCCGAATACAAAATTGTAGATCCATGGAACAGAGGAGAAAATCAGTATCAAGTAATTCTTCCAATGCCTCAATCGCAAAGAACGGCTAATCCTGCTGCACTTCAAAATCCCGGATATCCGGATTAAATTTATTTTCAAAAACTTAAAAAAATCCTGTAAATATTTACAGGATTTTTTTTATAAATAATTTAACAACAGTTCAATATATTGAGACCTTTGCAAAATATCAGTCAATTCGGTTTTTTTTGGAAAAATTTTTATTTTTTTTGTACGGATAGATTTTGAAACAGGTTTTCATGTCGGTATTTAGTCGCTCCTTAAAAAGGGTCGAAACGGTTAATTATTAATAAATTGTAAACGCAAATTACCAAATAAAATACCGTGTTTTATATAAATACAGGCAGAAATTCGGCAAAATATGAACAATTGTTTTTTTCTATAAATATGTGTCCCTAACGGGACAGATTTTTCCGCCATTGCACTAAATATCTGACCGAAAATTTTAATCTATTAGCATTGTCATTTTTTTTATTCGCAAGGAGTAACTAAATAAAATTTTGCACAAGTTACGATTTGAATTACAAATATGTTTTTGAATTTATGAATTTAATGATTTTCATACAATACAAAAAATTATTTACCTTTGTAAAAATTATCAAAACAACATTAATAAAAGTATTATGAAACAAATTATATTAAAATCTATTGCAGTAATATATTGTGTTTGCTTAATTTTCTCATTCAGCAGATGCAAGTCGAAACAGGAAATAAAACCTGAACTTCCGAGCGCATATATTTTCTCAAATGAAAAAATATTGCCGGTAACAAGCGTAAAAAATCAATCTAAATCAGGAACATGCTGGAGTTTTGCAACCGTTTCGTTTTTGGAATCCGAGTTACTGCGCGAAGGCAAAGGCGAATACGATTTGTCTGAAATGTTTCCGGTTTACTATTCGTACATTTCAAAAGCGGTGAAAAAAATCAGGCGACACGGAAATTCGGCTGCCGGTCAGGGCGGGCAAGCGCATGATGTTCTTAATGTTATACGCGATTATGGAATTGTTCCCGAAGCGATTTACAGCGGAATACCTCAAAGCGACAGTATTCATAATCATGGTAAAATGGCAAACGACTTAAAAGAATATTTGCAAACAATATTGAAAGAAAGAAAAATACCAGAAAACTGGCTCAACAATTATAAACAGTATCTTGATGCTCATTTAGGTCTTCCTCCACAAAGTTTTGAATATAACGGAAAAACATACACGCCCTTAGAATTTGCCCAATCGCTTATAAACGTTGACGATTATGTAGAATTGACATCATACGAATGCTATCCTTTTTACGAAAAAATAATTCTTGAAATTCCCGATAACTGGTCGAATGATTTTTATTATAATCTTCCAATAGATGAATTTATGAACGTAATAGACAATGCATTGGAAAACGGTTATACAATAGTATGGGACGGCGATGTAAGCGAGCAGGGATTTTCGCATAAAAATTGCGTTGCGATAGTTCCTGTTGAACATGTCGAAAATTTATTTTCTGCTGTGCGCGAGGAATATAAAGTAGATGACAATCTGCGTCAAAAAACATTCGACAGCTACGAAACTACCGACGATCATTTGATGCATCTGGTTGGAACATCTACCGACAGTATTAACAAAAAATATTACGTAATAAAAAACAGTTGGGGAACAAAACGCAATAAATGCGGCGGATTTTTGCACATGTCCGAAGCCTTTGTACGCTTGAAAACAGTTGCAATAATGGTGAACAAAAAAGCCATACCTGAAAACATAGCAAAAAAAATCAGGTATTCAAATTAAATAACGATTCTCACAAATATAAGCAAAAACAGTAAAATTATGACACGTAAATCCGATTTTTTGGTTGTAGGTTCGGGCATTGCCGGTTTAAGCTTTGCGCTTAAAGCATCAAAATTCGGAAAAGTTACGTTATTGTGCAAAACTACGCTCGACGAAGCAAATACGGCATTCGCGCAAGGTGGAATAGCCTCGGTAACTTATGCACCCGATAATTTTGAAAAACATATTTCCGATACGTTAATTGCCGGAGCCGGACACTGTAATCGCGCCGCTGTCGAAAAAGTAGTTCGCGAAGCGCCCGCACAGATCAAAGAACTTGTTGACTGGGGCGTAAACTTTGATAAAAATCCAAATGGAAAATTCGACCTGCATCGCGAAGGCGGTCACTGCGAACATCGTATTTTACATCATAAAGACAATACTGGATTTGAAATACAGCAAAGTTTGATACGGCGTGCAAAAACCGAACCAAACATCGAAATTCTCGAACATCATTTTGCTATTGATATAATAACGCAGCATCATTTAGGAAAAATCGTAACGCATCATACGCCAAATATCGAATGTTACGGCGCTTACGTTCTCGACGAAACGACAAATATCATTCACACATTTCTGTCAAAAATAACTTTACTTTCCACAGGAGGAATAGGAAATGTATATATGACAACAACCAATCCCAATATTTCTACCGGAGATGGCATTGCAATGGCTCATCGTGCGCGGGCAATAATTGAAGATATGGAATTTGTACAGTTTCATCCTACGGCATTGTATAACCTCGACGAACGTCCATCGTTTCTTATAACCGAAGCCATGCGCGGCTACGGAGCTGTTTTGCGAACTCAGGATGGCAAAGAATTTATGCAAAAATACGATGAACGCTGTTCGCTTGCTCCGCGTGATATTGTTTCGCGAGCCATAGACAACGAAATGAAAATACGTGGCGAATATTTTGTATATTTGGATGTTAGGCACAAGAATTCCGAAGAAACAAAAAAGCATTTTCCAAATATTTATAAAAAATGTATGGAACTGGGAATAAATATAACAAAAGATTATATTCCTGTTTCGCCGACCGAACATTATCTTTGCGGAGGAATAAAAGTAGATTTGCATGCACGTACATCCATAAACCATTTATATGCAGCAGGCGAATGTTCATGCACAGGACTGCACGGAGGAAACCGTCTGGCATCTAACTCGCTTATCGAAGCCATTGTTTATGCAGATGCCGCCGTAAACGATGCAAAAAATATTTTGCCCGCTTTGCAATACAAACACGATATTCCCGACTGGAACGACGCAGGAACCTCGCTTAACGAAGAAATGATATTGATAACTCAAACTTTCAAAGAAGTGGAACAAATAATGAGCACATACGTCGGCATTGTCCGTTCCGATTTACGATTGACACGTGCAATGCGAAGACTTGAAATTCTTTTCCGTGAAACCGAAGACCTTTTCGACAAATCGGTTGCTTCGCGAAAGATATGCGAGCTGCGAAATGTAATAAGCGTGTCGTACCTTATAATAAAACAGGCAATGCTGCGAAAAGAAAGTTTAGGTTTGCACTATACAATAGATTATCCACAAAAAATATTTTAAAGATTATTTGTAATTCATAAATTTTGATTACCTTTGCGGCTCAAAATTTTAATAATTATATTAATAATCAAATTTTAGAAGAAAAAATTATGTTGAATCATTATGAAACTGTTTTCATTGTAACTCCCGTTTTATCAGAAAGTCAGGTAAAGGAAACAGTCAAAAAATTTCGTAATTTTGTTACCGAAAACGGTGGCGAAGTTATTTACGAAGACGATTGGGGCTTGAAAAAGCTGGCTTACCCAATTCAAAAGAAAACCACAGGTTTTTATCACCTTATAGAATTTAAGGCGGAAAGTGAATTTATTAAGAAACTCGAAATTCAGTATCGCCGCGACGAGCGTATTATTCGTTTTTTAACTTTCAGAATGGATAAATACGCTGTTGAATATGCTGAAAAAAGAAGGAGTAACAAAACAAATTAAAGTAGGAGAATAGAAAAATGACAGACGAAATCAGATATTTAAATCCTACAAAAACGGATGTAAAACGTAAAAAATATTGTCGTTTCAAAAAAGCAGGCATCAAATATGTAGATTACAAAGATGCAGAATTTTTGAAAAAATTTTTGAATGAGCAGGGAAAAATTCTTCCTCGCCGATTGACAGGCACATCGTTGAAATTTCAACGTAAAGTAGGACAAGCCGTAAAACGCGCTCGTCATCTTGCTTTGCTTCCATTTGTAATCGATATGTTAAAATAATTTTTAGGAGAAAATGAAATGGAAATTATACTAAAACAGGATGTCGTAAATTTAGGTCATAAAGATGATATTGTAACCGTTAAAAACGGATATGCAACAAATTATCTTATTCCACAAGGATTTGCAATAATGGCAACGCCTTCGGCAAAAAAAATGCACGCTGAAAATATGCGTCAACGCACACACAAAGAAGCAAAACTTCGCGAAAATGCAACTGCAATGGCTGCAAAACTTGAAGGTTTGACAATTACCATAGGAGCAAAAGCAAGTTCAACAGGCAAAATTTTTGGTTCGGTTACTAACATTCAAATTGCCGATGCGCTTGCAACAAAAGGTTTTGAGATAGATCGCAAAAATATTATAATTCTTGGCGCTGAACCCAATATTAAGGAACTCGGAACCTTTGACGCCGAAATAAAAATTTATCGCGATATAAAATCTTCAATAAAATTTGAAGTCGTTTCAGAATAAATTATTTAGACTGTGCAGAAAAAAAAGAGCGTCTTTTGATGCTCTTTTTTATTTTGTATTGTGAAGTTTCACAAGTTATACAAACCCGCCATCAAACTGTAATTTATATAAATTGAATATCAGCAAAATACCATTATATTTTAGTCTGTTTTGATACCGTTTGGGTATTATACCAAACTGTTATCAGAATACAATTTGTATAAATTGATTGTCAATAAAATATCTTTACAGTTCAGGGTATTTTGATGCCGTTTTGGTATTACAACTTTCTTTCTAATTGTTTGACAATGCATTGAGCAGCAAGCCGAGCGGTTGAAAAGGCAATTTGCAGGTTGTAACCGCCTGTGCTGGCATCAAGATTTAAGACTTCGCCTGCAAAATAAAGATTATCAACTATTTTTGATTTCATGGTTTTAGAATCTACTTCTTCTAAGGATATGCCGCCAGCGGTAACAATAGCCTCATCGAAATCGTTAAAGCCTGATATTTCGAAAGTAAGGTTTTTTAATGCCCTGATGATTTTTTCCATATCAGCATCTGTAATTTGCTTTTGCAATTTAATATTTGTTTTTTCGGCAAATGTTGTAATTATTTGCTGCGGCAACAATTTACGCAACAAAGCATAATTTGTTGTTACAGTCTGCATTTCGCGCGCTATACGATTTTTCAGTTGTGCGTAATTTAACGCAGGTTTTAAATCCAATTTGAGTTCTACACGTTTTTGTGCTGTTAATGCGCCAACGGCTTTTCGGCTTAATCGTAATGTTAATGCTCCTGTCAGACCTGTTTTATTAAATTCAATTTCGCCAAATTCATCGTCAACGTAATTATTATCAACATATAGCGAAAGTGAAATATTTTTAAGTTGAAGTTTGTTTAATTGTGTATTGTGATTTTTTATTTTGAGCGGAACAAGCGAAGGTTGCAAACTGGTAATTGTATGTCCCGCCTGTTTTGCAAAGTTGTATCCATCTCCCGTTGAGCCTGTAAGCGGATAAGAGATTCCGCCTGTTGCAATCAGAAAATATTTTGCTTTGATAATTTTTTCATTATTGCCAAAATCGGCGTTTATGCTGCTGATTTTACTGTTTTCGATATTCAATGATTTTACTTCTGCATTACAGATTATTTCGGCGCCCGATTTTTTTACCCATTTTACAAGGCATTCGGCTACATCCCATGCTTTGCCCGATTCGGGAAAAACGCGTTCTCCTCTTTCGGTAACTGTTTTTAACCCTAACGAATTGAAAAATTCAACAGTTTTGAAATTTGAAAAATTGCGTAATGCAGGATTCAAAAATCGGCTGTCGGGATAAACATGAGCAAGAAAATCGTCATGATGTTTTGTATTTGTAATATTGCATCTGCCTTTACCAGATATACGAACTTTTCGCGCTGGTTTTTCCATTTTTTCAATCAGCAAAACTTTCAGACCTTTTTCGGCAGCTGTGCCTGCTCCGAGCAATCCTGCCGCTCCGGCGCCGATTATTATTAAATCATAAGTTTGCATATTGTTTTTCGGATAATTTAAAAAAACAACAGAAAGTCATTTTATTACAAGACAATAAGATCATAAAAATCACAATATCAGTAACTAAATAATTGATATTTGTATGTTTTTATGAAATTTCATTGTATCTTTTTTTATTTTATGGCTTTTCAGATAATTTTTTTTACAAGCTTGTACAGAAATTAATATTCTATACCTGTTCAGCTAATATTTCCTTAGCCAAATTAAAAATTGTCGGGTCGTCAATCGAAACAATGCCTCCGTCGGGACCTTGTTCGAAATGAATACCAATAGAACTCCCTTCGTAATGTTTTCCCCCAAAATAATTACGAACAGTTTCGACATTAATTCCCAATTTGTCTGCAATTTTTTGAGAACTGCCACTTGGCAGTGCATCTTTAATCCTTCTTAACTCATTGAAGGTCAGTGTAATCTTCTCCATGGCTTATGTTGCTTTTATTTAGAAGTTATTTAAAATTTTATCGAAGATATATCATTTTTTTGATTCAGCAAAATAAATAGCATTTTTTAACTTTCAGCAGTTTTTTTTTCGCAGTATAATTGACCTGTTTCAAATCGAGTTATAATTACTGTTTCTCCCTTTTCGATAAATCCGTATTCGGCGATTGCTGTATATACTTCATTGTCAATCAATACCTTGCCTGATGGATTTAATGGCGTAATGGTTGTACATATAATTCCGATAAATGATTTTTCATTTGTTTCTACACTCACAAAACCTTCGTTTGCATTCAGTTCGGTATGTAACGAAATGCTTAAAACTCGACTGCTCAGTATTTTTTTTCCAAAATAAATTATTCCTATTCCTGATATTAATATTGATGTAACAACCAGAGCGAGCGGTTTGACGATAATGCTAATGTTAAATTCATTTTCGTATTTGAAAATATTATTGTCAATCATACTCATTGTAAGTCCGATGATTATCAATATTATTCCCGAAATTCCGGCTATTCCCCAGCCTGGAATTACAAATATTTCGACAAGCAAAAGTATTACTCCTGTTATAAAAACGATGATTTCCCAATTTTGCGCAAGTCCTTCGATATAAAGCGGAGCAAAATATAATATGGCGCCGAATACGGCAGCGCCGAGCGGAAAGCCTATTCCGGGCGTTTGTAATTCAAAATAAATACCGCCGAACATTAGCAGAATTAAAATGCCCTGTACTATCGGATTCATCAAAAAATTTATTATTCCATCTGTTAATGTTGGCGTGTATTCAAATATTTTATAATTGCTTATATTAGTTTGTTGCAATATCTGATTGATATTTTCGGCTTCGCCTTCGCAATAGCCGTTTTGGATTGCTTCTTTCGTAGTAAATGTAAGCACTTTTCCTCTTTCGATAATTCCTTCAATAGATATTTCCGGGTCAACCATTGCCTGTGCTATTTGCGGGTCTCGATGCCATATTTCTGTTGTTTTTCCATCTTTGACAACTGTTTTTTTTCCATGCGCTTCGGCTGTTGCGCGCATCATCGAGCGCATAAACGATTGATATTTATCGGGAAGCACTTCGCCTGTCTGGTCAACAACGGTTGCAGCGCCTATGCTGCCGCCCGAATGCATGTAAATGCTGTCGCAGGCAATAGAAATGAGCGCTCCTGCCGATGCAGCCTGATTATTTATAAAAACTATTATTGGAATTTTGCAGTTCAATATACTTGTCCGTATTGAGTCGGCGGCGGCAAGTTCTCCTCCATAAGTGTTGAGTTGCATGATGATGTAATCGGCTTTTTTTTGTTCGGCTGTCGAAATGTTTTTACTTACAATGCGTACTGCCAGCGCATCTATTTGTCGGTTTAACTCGAACGTCCATATAATTTTTTGTTGAATAGAGTCGTTTGTTTGCGCCGTTGCCGATATGCGAATACTTATTATTAAAAGCAAGAGTATTTTTATTGTTTTCATTTTATTTAAATTGTATTTTATATTGCAAATTTACTTATTATTTATTT
>JAITLJ010000163.1 GCA_031277925.1 Prevotellaceae bacterium
AGTAAGCCATCCCAAATCGTACGCATCAATATTTGCACTGTATCAGCAATATCCTAACGGAACAAAAATATTCAACGATGAAAATGATTTTTTGTTTTATAAACTGATTATCGATTCGATGGATATAAAATATTCGCGGGCAGAATATATGAATGTTGTGAAACGCGATTACAACGAAATGCAACGAGTGCTGAATTTGAAAAACAAACTCGAATCGCAACCTGTTGAAGAAATATCCTATCCCGACATAGAATTACCCGACCGCAACGGAAAAAAAATAAAACTTTCGTCTTTGCACGGTAAAACTGTTTTACTGACATTCTGGAGTTCCGAAATCGAAGGCAATCAGTTCGACAATAAATTATTAACCGACCTTTACGAAAAATATCATTCAAAAAACTTTGAAATTTATCAGGTTTCGTTCGACATCGAACGCGATTTGTGGCTTAGGGCAATCAATAATCAAAATTTAATCTGGATAAACGTATGCGATTTCAAAGGTGTAAACAGCATTCCGTTTGGATTATACAATATTAAAAAATTACCGTCAAATTTTATAATCGACAAAGACGGACAGTTTGTTGCACGCGACATTTTTGGCGACGAACTCGATAATAAAATTCAATCATTGTGTAAATAAAACAAATGAAAAACAGGGAAGAAGGCAACTATAATCATTCGACAAAAATATATTTTGCTGCCGATGTGCATCTCGGTTTGCATACCGACACAAATGCAGCAGAACGCGAAATTGCCTTTGTAAAATGGCTTGACGAAATAAAAGCAGATGCTGAAACTGTTTTTTTACTCGGCGATATTTTTGATTTCTGGTTTGAATATAAATATGTTGTCCCACGCGGATTTACACGTGTGCTTGGTAAACTTGCCGAATTGACAGACGGCGGAATACCTGTGCATTTTTTTACCGGAAATCACGATATGTGGACCTTTGACTATCTCGAAAATGAAACAGGAATGAAAATTCATAAAAAAGCCTTTGAAATAAAACTGTACGAAAAAACATTTTTTCTTGCACATGGCGATGGACTTGGAAAAGACGATAAAAAATATATGCTTTTGAAACGCATCTTTTCGTGTAAACCAATTCAGCGCCTGTTTGCATTTTTGCATCCGCGCATTGGAATAGGAATAGCGCACACATGGTCGAAACACAGCAGATTGAGCAAAGGTTTGTCTGAAACCTTTAACGAAAATACCGACAGACTGCTTGCCTTTGCAAAACAAAAACTTACTGAAAAGCATATAGATTTTTTTGTATTCGGACACAGGCATACACCGATACAGTTGCAATTGCAAAACGACAGCCTTTTTACCATACTGGGAGAATGGATAAATGGCAGAGAATATGCTGTTTACGATGGCAAACAACTCACAATGCATAAATTTTGATACAAACAGTTTTATTAATAAACACGAATATATTAAAAATTTGATACAGTTTTATATCTGTTTCAAAACTCGAGGTCGTCATTTATAACAGCGCAACAATGAAGCACTTGACATTTGCGCAGTCAATTCAAAATTTACAGAATAAAAGAACAGAAATGAGAAAACTGTTGTAAATTACAATATTGTATTATATTCTAAATTTTATGATAAATATTAGTTGTAAATAGCGACTATTTAATCACATTCAATTCTTTGCCTGTTTTTATAAACGCTTCGATTGCCCTGTCGAGATGTTCTTTTTCGTGTCCGGCTGAAATCTGTACGCGAATACGCGCCTGATTTTTTGGCACAACAGGATAATAAAAACCGACAACATAAATTCCTTCGTCCAGCATGTGCGAAGCAAATATCTGCGAAAGTTTTGCATCATAAAGCATTACGGCGCATATTGCCGACTGTGTAGGCTTTATGTCAAAACCGGCATTTATCATTCTATTTTTGAAATATTCGACATTTCGTTGCTGTTTTGCATGAATTTCGTTGCTTTCTTCCAGCATTTTAAACATTTCTATTCCTGCTCCGACAACAGCCGGCGGTATTGAGTTTGAGAATAAATATGGACGCGAACGCTGGCGCAGCAAATCTATAATTTCTTTGCGTCCTGTGGTAAATCCGCCGATGGCGCCGCCAAATGATTTGCCGAGAGTTCCTGTATGAATATCGATACGACCATATAAATTAAACAGTTCGCTTACGCCACGTCCTGTTTTACCAACTACGCCGGCAGAATGACATTCGTCAACCATAACCATTGCATCATATTTGTCTGCCAAATCGCAAATTTTATCCATCGGAGCAACATTTCCATCCATCGAAAACACTCCATCGGTAACAATAATACGATGACGCTGTGCCTGTGCTTCAATCAAGCATTTTTCAAGTTCCGACATGTCAGCATTTGCGTAGCGATAACGAACGGCTTTGCAAAGTCGCACGCCATCAATAATGGAAGCATGATTCAAAGCATCCGAAATAATTGCATCGTTTTCGTCGAACAAAGGTTCAAAAACGCCTCCGTTTGCATCAAAACAGGCGGCATACAGTATTGTGTCTTCTGTGCCGAAGTATCGGCTTATTGCGGCTTCAAGTTCCTTGTGAATATCTTGCGTACCGCAAATAAATCGTACGCTCGAAAGTCCGAAACCATGAGTATCCATAGCACATTTGGCGGCATCAATCAATCGTTGATTATTCGACAGTCCCAAATAGTTGTTTGCGCAAAAGTTAAGTACATCTTTGCCTGTGCTGATTTTTATATTTGCTTTTTGAGACGAAATTATAATTCGCTCGTTTTTATAAAGTCCTGCCAATTCAATGTCGGCAAGAGTTTGCTGTAAATAATTTTTAATTTTTCCGTACATATTGATGTTTTTCAAATTCGCCCAAAGTTACAAATAATTTATCATATATTAATGTTTTTGAAGAAATATATTAAAACTTGACTGTATTCATCAAAAATAAAAGATTATTTTTTATTGCTGTCAGGCAAAAAAGAAGAAAGCGGATAATTTTGCGTTGCCCGCTCATTGATTCTCTCTGTAATTAACAACAAAAAAAGACAATCATAGGCAAAACATAATTTTATCGGACAACCGCTACTAAATCGATTGTTTTTTCCGAAAAATGTAAATGGTCGGTTTTTTATAACATTATATTTTATTATATGTCAACAAAATGCACATGGGTCAAAAGTGTTTTAATATAGAGTTTTTTTAGACGGTTAATCTTGTAAAACTGTTAATTTTTATTATTAATAAGAAAAATCTTTGAGTATTTTTATGTTAATAACATGTAATTAATTAAAGAAAAATTATCTTTGTGCTTTATTTATAAAGTTAATAGATGAAATTTACACAAAAAATAATTACAGTTGTCATTTTGTTTGCAGTTGTCGTTTCGTGTTCAACTAAGAAAAATACGGCAACAACACGCACTTTTCATAAATTTACGGGACATTATAACACTTATTTCAACGGTTACGAAAGTTACAAGGAGGGAATTAAAAAAGCCGAAGAAACATATCCCGTATCGTTTGATGAATTATTGCCTGTATTTTCGTTTTCGTTCAGTGAAACGCCAAACAAAGTAACATCCGACATGGACAGAGCCATTACAAAATCAAATAAGGTTATACAGGATCATTCGATTACAGCAAAACCTGAACGTCCGCGCGGCAAAAAAATGGATAAGGAAGAACGCGCATTTTACAATAAAAAAGAATTTAACGAAAAAGTTGCCCAATCTCACATGCTTATAGCAAAATCGCAGGCATACATGCAGGATTACACAGGAGCAGCGGCAACTCTTGAGTATATGGAATCGCAATATGCAAAAGATACTGTTTTATATGAATCACATATCTGGAGCGCAATAATTTCAACCGAACGTAACGACTTGGAAGATGCCGAAAATCGATTAAAAGCCATAAGCAGAATACGAAATTATCCAAAACAACATCATCAATTATATCATTCGGCTTGGGCAAATTTGCTTATAAAACAGGAAAAATACGGCGAAGCGACAGAACGTTTGCAAAAGGCTTTGGAATTTACAAAAAAACGATTGATGAAAACAAGATATACTTTTCTGCTTGCCCAATTATACCAAAAAACAGGAAATAAAGAAAATGCTTTAAAGTATTTTACAAAAGTTTCAAAAATGAACGCTCCTTACAGCGTGCGTTTTGCAGCGCAAATTCAAAAAGCAAATTCTTTCGACCCGAATACGCAAGGCGGCGAACTGAAATCGCTTTATACAAAAATGCTGAAAGACAAAAAAAACGAAGAATATTTGGACCAAATTTATTATGCACTCGGAAATCTTGAACGCATAAACAATAATGCCCAAACGGCAGTTGACTATTATCTGAAATCAATAGAAAAAAATCTTGACAATACCATACAGCTCGGGCTTTCGCATAAGGCTTTGGCTGATTTGTTTTTTACAATGCCCGATTTTGTAAAATCGTTTTACAATTACAAAGAAGCGCGCTCATCGCTGCCTCAGACGCATAATGGTTATGAAGATGTTTCAAATAAAATTGATATGCTTGAAGTTTTATCGCCCAACCTTGAAATTGTAGAACGCGAAGACAGTTTGCAAAACATTGCAAAAATGCCTCAATCAGAACGCGATCAAATGATAGACAATCTGGTAGCAGAAGCAAAAAAGCAAAAAGAAGAACAGCGGCAAGCAGAACAAAGTCGCCAATATTATGTAATGCAATCGGATATGGAACGCTACGGAACACGCGAAAGCGCTGCAACCCAAACTTCGCGCGGCGCTAATGCAAAATGGTATTTTTACAATACCGCACAATTAAATCAGGGATTGACCGAATTTAACATGCGCTGGGGAAGACGCAAACTTGAAGATAACTGGAGACGTAAGAACAAAGGAATGTTTGAAGGCAACCTTTTTGATGACCAGCAGGACGAAACAGAATTGGCAACAACAGATGCCACAGGCGACACAACAAAAATCGACAGCCAGGATAAAACAACATCTCAAAAACCATCGTTAACGCCCGACCAAAGAGAATATTATTTGCAAAACCTGCCACTCACAGCCGAAGCAATGCAAATATCAAACGAAAAAATTATGCACGCCCTGTATTTAGTTGCTATTGCGTACAGAAATGACATGAACGACAATAAACGCGCAACCGAAGCATTTGAAAAACTCGTAAATCGCTTCCCCGACTGCGAGTATCTTGCGTCTGCATATTACAACCTTTATTATTTATATACAGAAAAAGGCGAAATTGCAGAAGCAAACAAATATAAACAACTGCTTACAAATCATTATCCCGATAATATTCTTACACTATCAATTATCAATCCCGGATATTTACAGGAAATAGAGCGAAAAGAACAGCAAATTGAAAATTATTACGAACAGGCTTTAAGTCTTTACAGAGAAAACAGAAATGCAGAAGCCTTATCGCTAATAAATTCGGTGATAGCAGAAAACAAAGACAATAAAATCATTTCGCGCCTCGAACTGTTGAAAACGCTTGCCACAAACTACGAAAATAATCTTGTTGCATATAAAGAAGCATTGACCGCAATAACAACAAAATACAGCGGCAGCGAAGCGCAAAAAATTGCATCCGAAATGCTGAAAATATTACAGCAGGACGAAGTAAGAATAATGACACAGACACAAGACATGGAACAGCAAATGCCGACTCAAAGCGAAGATTATTTGCCAAGCGACAAAGAACAGTACATTGCAGCGCTTGTAGATAAGTCGATTGACGCTAATATGGCTTCATTTGAAATAATTCTGTTTAATGCCGATAATTATCTTGATAACAATTACGAAACAACAATAGAATCGTTCAACGACAAATATCAATTGATACTTGTAAAAACGCTTCCGAATAAAAAAGATGCACAGTCATATTACAGCGAAATGCTGGCTAAATCGGGCTTTATAGCAAAACTTAAAGATTCGGAATATTTACACTTTATTATAAGTCCCGAAAATCTGCAGAAATTGAAACAAAACAAAAATATTGCCGAATATATACAATTTTTCAAATCGAATTATTAATAAAATGCTTTCGATAGAAATACCCGATTTAACCAAACTCGGCGATGCCGTTAAAATTTTGCTTGCTGAAATCGCCAATAAAAATATTATTGCATTTTACGGCAAAATGGGCGCAGGCAAAACAACAATGATAAAAGAATTATGCCGCCAGATTAACGTTACAGATAATGTTAGCAGTCCGACATTTGCGCTTGTCAACGAATATCACTGTGCTGATGGCAAACCTGTTTTTCATTTCGATTTTTACAGAATAAATAAAATTGACGAGGCTTACGATTTAGGATACGAAGAATATTTTTACAGTAATAATCTCTGCCTTATCGAATGGCCTGAAAAAATCGAACAACTGTTGCCCGATGATGCCGTTACGGTAAAAATAAAAGAAATCGCCGAAGGAAAACGAATTGTATCAGTCGAAAAATAATTTACTGTAACGAGATTACAGAATACTAATTTATTTGCCGATTTTAATAAAAACACGTAAAAATGACAAAAAAGGAAAGAGCAAAACGAAATAAAACAATAACTCTAATGGCAGACGAATATGTTTATTTTTCTCAAAAAATACATAACCTTAAAGGCATCAACAATATCAAAAAAGAAGATATTATTAATAAAACCATTAATAACGATTTGTTCGACATTATTGATTACCTGCCAAAACAGTTTGCCGACCTTATTATTATCGACCCGCCTTATAATTTGACTAAAGAATTTAACGGTTTTAAATTTAAAGTTTCATCAAACGACAAATATTTGGATTATTTACGGTCGTGGTTTCCACAAATTGCAGCAATATTGAAACCAAACGGCTCGCTGTATTTATGCGGCGACTGGAAATGCACATCCGCATTGCAGCAAATAATGAACGAAAATTTGACTGTGATCAACAGAATCACATGGCAGCGCGAAAAAGGAAGAGGCGCTTTGCACAACTGGAAAAACGCAATGGAAGATATTTGGTTTGGCGTAAAAAATGTAAACAATTATTATTTCGATGTCGAATCGGTGAAACAAAAACGAAAAGTTATTGCTCCGTACCGGCATGACGGAAAACCAAAAGACTGGGAAGAAACAGACGAGGGAAATTTCAGACTGACCTGCCCATCCAACTTTTGGGATGATATAAGTATTCCATACTGGTCGATGCCCGAAAATACAGACCATCCTGCGCAAAAACCCGAAAAACTGATAGCCAAGTTAATTTTGGCAAGTTGTCCCGAAAACGGAATTGTTTTTGATCCTTTTCTTGGCTCTGGAACAACTTCTGTGGTTGCAAAAAAACTGAACAGACAGTACGCAGGCATTGAAATGAATAAGGAATATTGTTGTTTGGCAGAAAAAAGATTGCAAATATCCGAATTTGATAAAACGATTCAAGGTTATACAAACAAAGTGTTTTGGGAACGAAACACCGCAAATTTACAAATAAGCGAAAAAAAAAACACTAATATTTTATTTTAATTTATTGCGATTTATAAAAACCCAATAGTCGTTCCTTCCGAATACAACACTCAACCGCTATCATGGCGACTTAATTGCGTTCATAATTCATTTAAATCCGGAGACCTTTGCAAAATGTCAGTCAGTTCGGTTTTTTGGAAAAAACTTTTGATTTTTTGTGCGGATTGATTTTGAAACTGGTTTTCATGGCGTTTTGGTATGAATTAGTCGTTCCTTATGAATTCATACTAAAACGGCATCAAAATACCCTGAAATATAAAGATATTTTATTGATATTCAATTTATATAGCCGCTCCTTAAAAAGGGTCGAAACAGTTCGTTATTAATAAATTATAGACAAAAATTACCAAATAAAAATACCGAGTTTTATATAAATACAGGCAAAAATTTGGTAAAATATGAACTTTTTTCTTTATCTTCTTTTGTATTAAGACAAATTAACAGAAAGAAATAATTGTCCGAATTTTTTAATGTTTTAGCTTTGTCTTTTTTTTATTCGTAAGGAGCAACTATTTTCACAGTTTATAAGGAGCGACTATATAAAAGTTTCGGCAAACATAATCTCCGCTTATAATTAGTTTGGATTTCAATTCAATAAAATATTCCAGAGTTCTATGCAAAATTGATTGAAATACTGCAATATTATTCATTAGTTTTTATTTGTATATTAACTATCAGCAGTTCTAAATCCATTTTATCAAATTGAAATCTTGACGATGCGGCAATAACGGATTTTTAGGGAATATTCTGTAACCTGACATGTAAATTCCGGGCATGTCCATTTCTATTTTTGTTTTATACGTTACTACATTGCCTTCCGAATTTATGATTTTAAATTCCTGTGTTCTGCACACAGTAATTTTATTGTTTTTATTTTCGGCAAAAACAATTTCAATACCAATATCTTCCGGTTTCAATAAACCTGCATTAAGTATTATTTCCAAATCGTATTTTTTGCCAAGAACTATGGTTTCCTTTGCTGTATCAAGTCTGTCAGCCGATATTATTTTAATGTTATCCCATTCGCGCCTTACGCTTCTTTTCCATTCGGCAATGTGTTTGGCTTTCTCGTAATCGTTTTTTATCAATGCAGCATGGCGTTTGGCCAGTTTGTTGTAAAAACATTCTTCGTAATCGACAAGCATTCTGTTTGTAGTGAAATTTGATGCAACATGCGCTATTGAGTTTTTGATATATTTTATCCATTCTGCAGGAATGTTTTTTTTGTTTCGTTTATAATACAGAGGAGCTATTTCGTTTTCGATGGTATTATAAATAATTTCCGAATCTAACTGGTCTTGAAAATCTTGATTTTCGTATGTTCGCTGCATTGGCAAACACCAGCCGGCATCGCTTCTGTATCCTTCTACCCACCAGCCATCAAGTACGCTAAAATGCATTACTCCGTTGAGGACGGCTTTTTCGCCGCTTGTTCCCGAAGCTTCCAGCGGTCGTGTAGGAGTATTCAGCCATATATCTACGCCTTGAACCATGCGCCGTGCAAGTTCCATATCGTAATTATCAAGAAAAATTATTTTTCCCATAAATTGTGGAAGTTTTGAATATTCAACAATCATACGTATCAAATCCTGTCCTGCTTTGTCTGCTGGATGCGCTTTGCCTGCAAACAGAAATTGAACGGGATGTGCGCTGTTGTTTACAATTTGATTCAATCGGTCGATATTTTTAAACAGCAAATGCGCCCGCTTGTAAGTTGCAAATCGCCTTGCAAAGCCTATTGTAAGTTTGGCGGAGTCTAATGTTTGCGATATTTTTATTACTTGTTGAGGTGTGAAATGCACAATATTTTCTTTACTCGACACTCGCATACGAATATGGTCGATAAGATTTATTTTTAGCGCTTTTCGTATTTGCCAGATTACTTCGTCATCAACGTTATATATTTTTTCAAAACATTTTTTATCGTAATTATGCGAGTTGAAATCTTCGCCAAATTCTCTGTCAAATACTTCTTTCCATTGAGGAGCAGCCCATGTTGGCAAATGAACGCCGTTAGTTACCGAACTTATGTGTAATTCTTCGGGCATATAGCCGTTCCATATATTTTGCATGATTTCGCGACTTACTTTGCCATGCAGTCGGCTTACTCCGTTTATTTCCTGCGAAAGATTGGCAGCAAGTACGCTCATCGAAAATTTTTCGTTCTGGTTTTCAGGATTATTTCTGCCGAGTCCTATCAGATATTTCCATGATATTTTGAATCGTTCTGGATAGTGTGAAATGTATTTTCTCATCAAATTTTCTTCAAAAGCATCGTGTCCGGCAGGAACAGGCGTATGCGTTGTGAACAGCGATGATGAGCGTATGATTTCCAGCGCTTCATCGAAAGTGAGTTTTTCGACTTCTATTAATTGACGAATACGTTCCAAACCTGTAAATGCGGCGTGTCCTTCGTTGCAATGATAAACATCGGCGTAAATATCAAGTTTGTTCAGCAATCTTATGCCACCTGCGCCGAGAATCAGTTCCTGTTTCAACCGGTTTTCCCAGTCGCCTCCGTACAGTTGATGAGTTATGGCGCGGTCTTCGGGCAAATTATCATCAAAATCGGTGTCGA
Source organism: Prevotellaceae bacterium (assembly GCA_031277925.1). GTDB lineage: Bacteria > Bacteroidota > Bacteroidia > Bacteroidales > UBA932 > JAIRKV01. The sequence continues at coordinate 10,070 of JAITLJ010000163.1, forward strand.
GCAAATATAAATCAGTGCGACCAACTTCAACTTTCCATGTACGCGCGTAAACTGTTCGTCCGGGAAAGGCTACGCTTACAGTTAGCCAGTGCCCGGCATTATCGCGTACGGGAGTAACGGGAATTTTGGTGAAATTCTGTGCTTCGTATTCGGCTACCTGATCGCCTGATGCAGAAATTTTTTGAGTGAAATATCCGTAACGATACAAAAAACCTACTGCTGTAATTGAAACGCCTTTGTCGCTGGCTTCTTTCAGGTAGTCGCCTGCAAGTATTCCAAGTCCTCCTGAATAAATTTTTAATGATGCCTGCAAACCGTATTCCATACAAAAATATGCTATTTGCGGTTTCTTCATCGACTTTTTTTCTGCCATATATTCTTTGAAGCGTTTGTATGTGGCATTAAGTTTTTTTACAAATTCTTCGTCGTTTTCCAATTCCTGATAGCGTTTTGATGATATTGTGTCAATCAGAGCAATAGGATTTCTGTTTGTTTTTGTAAAAGTTTCCTTGTCTATATATTTAAACAGTTCGATAGATTCCTGATCCCAGCACCACCACAGGTTTTTTGAAATTTCGGACAAGGCTGCCAGCGTATTTGGAATTTTGGGCTGAACAATCACATCTGTCCATATTGGTTGCTCAACAATATTGTGCAGAACATTCGATGATATATCTTCGTCGTATGGATATGCAATAATATTTTCTTTGCGCAGCATTGCTTTTTCGAGTGCAATTCTGTATGCCTGCAGGTAATATGTTATAAAATTATCCCACAGGGCAATAGATGAGAGTTCATCTGCATTTTGTTTAAGTTTTTCTACATCTTTTTTATTGAGTTTTGAAAATGATATAATTTTCTTTTCTATAAAATCGACTACTTCGTTATTATTGCTGTCGTTGCGTTCAACAATTTCTATGGCGGGATGATCTTTTTGATGTTCTGTTATTATTCTGTTTCCTATGCCTGTGATAGATGTTGTTATTGTTGGAACTTTGAACGCCAGACTTTCAAGTACATTATATCCCCATGGTTGATAATATGATGGAAATACAGTTAAATCAAGCGCCATCAGCAAATTGTAATACGGCAGATTGAAAATTCCGTCATTTCCGTTGAGGTACGATGGCACAAATATTATTTTAACCTTGTCGTGTTTTTCATTGGCAAGTTCGGCATTTTTTATTGCCTGTAATATTGCATCGTAATCGGGATCTATCAAATAATGTGTTGTATATTTGTTTGTAAGTTGAATATCGCTGTTGTTGCTGGCAATATTCTGCATCAGTTCTTTGCTTTGTCCGTGGTGTGCAGATGGAACAAAAAGA
>JAITLJ010000166.1 GCA_031277925.1 Prevotellaceae bacterium
TTTTCGTGCGGATTTAAGGCTTATCTTTTTTTATTCGTAAGGAACGACTGTATAAAGGCGCTGTTGTTTATTCAAATCTAAAAATCATATTTGAAACCGATATTTAATCCGAAATTAAATGATTTTTCAGTTCTGAAACTTTGAGGCTGGCGGTCGTCTTTTATGTAATAAACGGCATTAGGTTCAACATAAATACCAACATTTTTTATAAAATTGTACGAAATACCCAAACCTGCATTTGTCGAAAATTGTAAACCGCGCACGCTTCCGTTTGTTGGATTATAACTTTCAATATCGGAAATTCCTTGAATGGATTGTCTAAAAATGTGTAATATTCCTTTTTCAAAGGCAAATTCGCCTGACATATAAATATTGAAATTATTTTTCCCCCATAATAAAAATTCAGCGCCAATTGGTATACCGACATAATGAATCTGCTGTTGAATTTTTCGTTCTGCATTATCAAATTCCGACAGAAAATATGAATATGACAATCCTGTTTTTATAATTATGCGTTTGCTCAAACTTTTTTTGATGCGCAAGCCTAAATTTAAAGGGTATTTGTGTTTAAGATTGATTTTTGGTTCATCTTTTAAACTTTCGGGCATTGCCGACATGATAGGTGGTAATGTGTTATATTCGGATTGTATTGCGTTATATTTTAGTTCGGTTTTTGTAAAATCGCTTATTGTTGAACTGGCTCCTATATTATTTCCTGATGCTAATGCAAACATCCATTTGGTTTTGTGCTTTTCTTTTGCCGTTTCGGTTTCAGGTTGATTCCACCATTCATCGTTATTGTTTTCCTGTTGGCTTTCCTTATTGTCGGTGGATTCGGATTCCTGTTTTTCAGCAGAATACTTTGTTTCCATTTTTTGTGTTATAAAGTTTTCTGGATATATTTCTTCAATTATATATTTAACGGCAAATTTACTGTAATCTATTTTTTCGATTTTATCAGCTGGTTTGTTTATATCCGTATCGTCGGTTGTTTCCTGATTTTGGTTTATTTTATTATTGTATTCATTATATTGAATATCTGTTGTTTCATCGGGTTTGTCTGTATTTGCAATTATATTTGTGACTTGATTTTGGTTTGTATTTTCGGCGCTGTTATTTTTTTCAATATTTTTATTTTGACTGTCGGTTGTTGTTGTTTTGGCGTTTTTTTCGGGTTGTAATTGTGTATTTGATTTACCTGTAATATTTTTATTGATATTTTCACTGTCGGGTTTTATCAGAAACATGATAATCAGCATTGCAACGGCAATTCCTGTTGTACTGTAAATGTAAAACAGCGGAATAATTTTGCGGTGCCTTTTTTGTTTGATGCGCCTGCTTATAATTTCCCAGTCTGATGGTTGCAGTTTGCTTTCGTGATTATACAATTTTTCATGAAATAAATTTTTCAACTTGTCTGTACTCATAATTCATTCTTTTTATTTATACATTAATCTTATTTTTTTCTGTAATAAAATCCTTGCTCTCGAATAGTTGGCTCTTACTGTTGTTTGTGCAATTCCGAGTATTTTTGCTATTTCGTCATGCGAATAACCTTCGATTGCATGAAGGTTAAAAACACTGCGAAACGATGCAGGCAATTCGCTTATGAAACACATCAATTCTTTGGTTCCTAATTGATTATAGACATCTGAGATTGAATCATCAATAACTTGCAAATCATCATCGTCATTATAAATGCTTTGATATTTCATTTTTTCTGATTTTCGTAATTTTTCCAGGCACATATTTATAAACACTTTACGTATCCAGCCTTCGAGCGAACCTTTTCGGTCGAATTTTTTTATTTTATCAAACAATCTTACAAATCCGTCGTGCATCATATCTCTTGCTTCATCTTCGTTACACATATATCTTATACACAAACTTAGCATTTTTGCTGCATAGCGTTCATACAGTTCTTGTTGAGCGTTGATATTCTTATTTATACAGCCTTCTACTAAGTGTTGTTCGTCAGTCATATTATTGCAAACAAAAATAAATTTGCATTAAACATTTAAATTAAGATGATTTTTTTTCTCAAAATGATGCAAAAGACACCTGTTTTTTTTGATAATTTAACCATTCGCCTATCATTTTCCAGTATTGTCGATGGAAATTCTCGCCTTTTTCGCCTGCATAAAGCGATAAAAAGTTTTGATTTTCATCGTCATCATGTTTTAATTTTATTTTAGCATTTTTGTCATACAAACCTGTATATTCCGGATGAAACTGTGTGCCGACAACATGTTTGTATTTTTGATGAACGAGCGCTTCAATAATTTTTCCATCAGATGAAACAGCGGCAATATTGAGATCTTTGCCTGTTTTTTTTACCGCCTGATGATGCGAACTTAAAACGTAAGGTTCGCCGTTACCAATTAGTTTTGAAATAATATTATCTCCCTGTGATTTGATTTTGTGAAAGTTATAACCAATAAGTTCGTTATCATAATCAAAATACGAATTGTAGTTTTTATGTTGTGCTTCGGGTGTATTCAAAACTTCTTCGACTGTTGAGATATTATAAACTTCCATCGGAATATCCTGAATCATTGTGCCGCCGGTAGCGCAATTCATCGTTTGCATGCCAAGACAAAAACCTGTAACTGTATAATCAGGATTGTTTTCGAGTAATGCGATATGATTTTCGTTTTGAGTTCCTCCAAGCAAATGAAACAGAAACGACAGTTCAAAAAAATGACGATACGGATCGCTTATTCCCGACATTAAATGTGTTTTTTCGTTGAAACATTCTGCTGGAATATCCGGACCGCCAAAGAAAAAAATGCCTTGCGTCTGTTCAAATATTTCTTTGAACAGGTTGCTGCAATCGTTTTGTGTATATATGTTTTTCGCCAACAGTTCGTTTTCGCATTTCACCAGTTTCACTGCCAAATTATTTTCGTCTATATACCTTTGGCTGTGTTCAAAATCATAGTTTTGTTTCACGTGATAAACGCCGATTATTCCAAAACTGTCAACATCGGGAAGTATCTTGTTATCAACCAAATATCTGAACGTTTTTATATTTGCAACGGTAGGATTTACAATGGCAACGCTGATATTTGGAAATGATTTTTCATTTTTTGAGCCATTTTCGGACGATTGCGAACAGGATGTAACTGTAATTACAATAATTACAAACATTAATAATATTTTTTTCATTGTTTGTGAATTTTTATGTGATTTAAATTTTATTTCTTATTGTTTTGCACCTTCAAAAGTAGCAATTTCTTTGCCCATTTGAGTAAAAATAAGTTTATTGCCGATAATCAGGCAAGCATCTACGCGCGAAAGAACATTATTAAACTGTTTTTCGGGATTTTTGTTTAAACATCCTTTTTGAGTGCTAATCAGATTGTCTAATTTAAGAATATCGCCCGACAGATAATACGAGCCGCCAAAACCGTTACAGCCTGAAAAACCTGAAACTTTTTCATCATCGCTAAACATGATATAAGCAGGCTGGGGAAGTGTTTCAATTTCTTCGCCATCAATACTTTTTAAAATCCATTTAGTGTTCTCAAAACTCCAATCTTTCTGATTGTTAATATTTTCGTTCTTTGCATTCGTTTGTGGACTGTTATTGGAATCCAAATTTGAACTTAATTTTTTTTGTGAACTGCAAGCGACTGATATACAAATCGAAATTGCAATTATAAACCAATACTTTTTCATTTTTTATAGTTTTTAATTTTTTATTAATAATTTTGTCAAAAATTTGTGTCCAATGATAATCAAACAAGCCGATTTTATATGCAGCAGCAGCAAAACACAACAATGTCCGCAACACAAACTGCCGGAATATGCTTTTATTGGACGTTCAAATGTAGGAAAATCTTCGCTAATAAACATGCTTACAGGCAAAAAAAAATTGGCAAAAGTTTCATCTACTCCGGGTAAAACACGTCTAATCAATCACTTTCTTATAAATAATTCTTGGTATCTTGTCGATTTACCCGGATATGGATATGCAAAAGCATCAAAAACCGACAGAAGCAGTTTCTCTAAAATCATAACTGATTATATTGAATGCAGAGAAGAAATGACATTATTGTTTGTGCTAATTGACAGCCGACTTGAACCTCAAAAGATAGATACGGAATTTATAAATCTGCTTGGCGAAAACGGCGTTCCTTTTGCAATAATTTTCACAAAAATTGATAAAACAGGCAACACAAAATTAACCGTGAATGTAGAAGCACATCAAAAACTGTTGATGGAATCGTGGGAAGAACTGCCGCCGATATTTTACACTTCGTCAGAAACAAAGGCAGGCAAAGATGATGTTCTTAATTATATTGATAAAATAAACAGTTCGCTGATTTGATTTTACGATTAGTTGCTCATTACTAATGCAATGAAGCAATACGGAAGAAAATGGTTTATAGATACAGACAGAAATTCGACAAAATACGAACAATTGTTTTTTTCTATAAATATGTGTTCCTAACGGGACAATTTTTTTGTCATTGCACTAAATTATCTGACAGAAAATTTTAATGTCTTATTATTATCTTTTTTATTCGTAAGGAGCGACTAAATATTCAACAGTCAAATTATAAAATAATATAATAAATTGTTTCACTCTTCGTATTGACGCCTTTTAAATCTTCATTTTTTAAAATTTTTAAATATTTTTTGGCAGCCTTCGCAATCGTCGCAATTGATTTTTTGTTTGTTATTTTTGTTTTGCTGTTCCATTTCTTCCTGTCGGATGCATTTGATTCCCAATTTTTTCATGTTTTTGTTGCGTGATATTTCCGTTTCAGGGAATTTGCCCTTTTTTTTTATCCAAATACTTATGGACATTGCTGCAAAACAAATCAAAATTATGCAAAATACTGTAATTGTTATTATCAAAAAATTTTCCATATGTTCTAAAAATTTACGTGAAAACGGAAACGAATTCCAAGTTTGCTGATATCGGGATTATTTCGATACGACATGCGCCACACCAAATCAACTCTCAAAAATCTGAAAATATTGTCGATTCCGACGCTGCCTTCCATATAAGGTTTTTTGTTTAATGTGAACATTGTTATTTCTCCTTTGCTGTTTACGGGAAATCTGAAAAGATCAGGATTGTTTGTTGGTAAATTTCTGTCATCAAGTCCGCCCCAAACGGCTTTGAAAGTAACAATTTCGCGCCATTTTGTTTTTTTCAGTAAAGGAATCCTGTTGAATATCAGACCTTGCAGATTGTAAGCAAGATTTATTTCTGCATATTTGTCGCTTACAAATTCAAAAAAATTCATCATATTATACGATTGGGTGTGATAGGCATAAGTTTGATTTGCATTATGTACAAAAAGTAAAGGATAGGGCACTGTTCCCCATATTTTTCCTGCTCGTGCAAATGCATCAATGAATCCGAAACTTGAAATCCAAAAACGTTTACGCGCCGAAATAACGGTTTCGTGGTAATTATAGTCGGAAGATAAAAAATTTTTTATGCTTACGGTATGCGAGAATGTTATCACAGGTTCTTTTTTTGTCATTGTTATGCGATAATGTTTACTTTGATAAAACTGCTCATTTGGCGCAAATCTTATGTTAATATTGAATTTGCATGTTGTAAGTTTTCTGATTTCAGTCAGATTCAAACCTGCGTCGTAATTTTCAAAAAACAGCGAGCCTGCCGGTTCCTGACTGATATGCGAAAATGAAGTTTGAAATCCCCAGCCGTTGCCTGCTTCCAAATCGTACTGTAATTTGATATTTCTGCTGTAAACCATTTTATCAACATTTCCGCGATTAAACGAAAACAGGAAATTATCGCCTGTCGAAAAATTCAATTCCTGTCCAAGTATTTTTGTATTGTATTCGTACGACAAAGTCAACATATTCATTGGATATTCCCACTGATGATATTTTTTCTTTTTGAACGAATATGTAAGCGACTCGAAATATTTGATTTTTTTATCTTTCGTTCCGCCGGCTAAAAAAGTTTCAAAAAAGATGTTTGGATGCAGGTTTGCGCTTGTTTTGCCTCCTATACGAAAACGGTTTCCTTCGATATTATTATAACTGTACATTGCATTTACCGGTCCAAAGTCAAATTTTTTAAATTCTATGTATCCTGTTGAAACAATTATAAGAAAATCCATAAAATTGCGAAACTGTTTCACATTGTTCAATGTATCAAGCATATCGTAAATGCCCTGTTCGTTTTTGTTAAGCGGTTCGTGTCGTGCATGTTGCCAAAATTCAATCGGTTTGTTATCCGAATCGGCAAGGCGGATTTTCTTTTCAACGCCTTTGTAATCGCTGTCGGGTCGCGATTTGTCGAATATGAAGTTTTTGTACGTTACGGTTCGCTTTCCGTAAATTCCCTGACTTTTTTCAAACAAACTGAAATCAATATTAATTTCGTTTTTCGACAAAACCCAGGTGTTGCCGATTTTGTCAAATTCTTGAATCAGCGATAAATCGTCAACAAAATTCATGTTGATTTTTTTCAGAATTTTAAGATGAATTTTCTTTACCGCATAAGTTGAATCGGTTGTTATATAGATATTTCCATTGAATCCCCAATCGGCTGAATTATGAGGAAGAAATGTGATATTACTGCATTTTACGCCATCAATATCAACGGTATCGAGCAAATAGAATTTGTAAAAAGTATTTGCAATATTCGACAGTGGACTTACAAAATGCTGGTTCAACATTTCAATATCATTATTGTAAATGTCGATATTATTAAAAAGCAATTCCAAATATGAAGAAATTCCTGCCTGATCGAAATATTTGTCAAAACCCGACATTTTTGTCGCTTTTATAATTTCGCGCGATGCGTGTGGCGATTTTCTGTAGTATCTGTCGCTAATAGTTTCTTTTATAAATATCGGCAAATAAGGTTTTCCGTTGAGTTTTGAAGTATCAACATAGTTGAACATGAATTGAAAATTGCGCAATGCTTTTTTGTCTTTCAAATCGGGTTTGATATTGTCGAGGGCAAATTCAAGTTTTTCATAATTTTCGTATTCATAATAATCATGCGCTTCTATTCGGTTGCGTTTTTTGTTTTCAATCACTTTTTGCATCAAGGCAACAGCCGGATTGTCTTTTTTTCGATAGCGGATTCGTTTGGGGCGTACAACTGCCTCGTCTATATATATTGCATCAGGCACAAGCATAATTTGATATTTATTTTTTTTGCCTGTTTCTACTTTCAAAATCTGTGTTTGATACCCTAAAAAAGAAATACTGATTTCGTTTGACGCCCAAAGTGTTTCGAGATGAAAATTGCCTTTCAGGTCGGTTGATGTTCCTATGTTTTTTCCTTGGAAAAATATATTTACAAATGCTAATTCTTCGCCTGTAACTGCATCAATCACAGAGCCATCAACAGTAGTATTTTGTTGCGAAAACAGCCGTAAAGGTAAACATATCAATATCAAAAAAAATCTTTTTTTCATTATAGTTTTTTTATAATTGTACTGTCGAATATTTTTTATTAATTGAAAGGATTCATCAGCATGTTTATAAAATATTTCAACAAATCGGGTTCAATCAAAACAGGATAAACAAAACCGAAAATTGCTCCGTAAAGATGCGCATCGTGATTTATATTATCGTTGCTGTTGCGACTCATGTAACTGCAATATGCAAGATATAATATTGCAAAAATTATCCCCGGAACGGGAATAATTCCCATAAACAGCAATTTGTTCCATGGATCGAAAAATATGCAGGCAAACAATACAGCCGACACTGCGCCCGACGCGCCAATGCCGCGATATGCAGAATTATTGCGATTTTTCACTATGGTTGTCAATGTTGCAAAAACCATTCCTCCGAAATATATAACCAAAAAATGTGTTATTGAGTTTCCAATAAAATACAAATAATGCATTAACGCCTGTCCAAACGAATAAAACACAAACATGTTTATTAACAGGTGCGCCCAGTTTGCATGAATAAAACCGTGAGTTATAATGCGATACCACTCATTTTTGTGTACAATCATGTAAGGCGACAGTAAAAATCTGTCGAAAATTCGGGAAGATTCAAACGCCGCAATGGATGCAAGTACAGTAATAATTATAATTGTTAAAGTTAAATCCATTTTATATAATTTTAATCAGTTAAAGTTCATAATTTATATAGTCCACATTAAATATTTTAGAAATCAATTCGCGCAACAGTTCGCCTTCGTCTGCTGCAGCATAATTGAAACCTTTGCTTTTCATGTCGTACTCGCGCAGCAGCGAAATGATTTTTATCGCTTGAAACATGCTGTAATTGCGTGCTGCCGTTTCATAATCCTTAATAAAAAACGGATTTATACCAAGCGCTGCAATAATATCGCGATCAGAGAGTCGTTGCAGGCGCAATGTGTGATATTTCAGTATTTTTGAGAACTGCGCAAATAAGGTAGATATCGTTACAATAAAAGGATATTCTTTTGTGTTTTTGCTGAAATGCAAGGCAATCTTATTTGCTTTCAATACATTTCTGTCCGATATTGCATTGCTTAGTTCAAATGTGTTGTAATCTCTGCTTATTCCTATATTGTTTTCGATATCAAGCGAATTTATTTTTTTTCTGTTTTCGGGCAAAGCGGTAAAAAGTTTATTTAATTCGTTCACGATTCGGCTTAAATTTGCGCCCAAAAAATCGGCAAGAATTGCCGCTGCATCATGTTCAATTTCAAAACCTTTATGTTTTATATATGTTGAAATCCAACCTGCAACTTCGTTTTCGTACAGTTGTACCGATTCGAGTACTTCACCGTTTTTCACAACTGTTTTGTAAAATGATTTACGTTTATCAACAGTTTTTCCTTTGTAGCAAATCACCATTATTGTCGATTTCAAAGGATTTTTCACATAAGCCTCAAGTTCTTCTATTTCTTTTATTTCCTGAGCTTCGCGCACAATCAATACCTGATAGTTTGACATCATTGGAAAGCGCCGCGCCGTATCGGTTATCTGACTTATGTTGTCCACATCTTTTCCGTAAATAATCGTTTGATTAAACGAACGTTCGTTTTCGGGTAAAACATTGTCCGCTATAAATTCGCTTAATTTGTCGATATAATAAGTTTCGTCGCCCATTAAAAGATAAACAGGCTTGTAAATTTTTTTTTTCAAATCGCCAAGTATCTGACTGTATTTTACTATTGTATCTTTTCCGCTGAATTTTGCCATTTATTCAATATATATTGTGCAAAAGTAATAAATTTTTATCAGTTTTGCCTTAATATTTTCTGTCTATTAATCAAAATATAATTGAATATTGAAAATTTTATTTAATTTTGTCAAAAATATACTTGAAATTTTTAGTTTTACTATAAAATAATATTTGAATATCTAACAATTAATAATGTATAATTATGAAAAAGACAATAAAAAAGTTATGTATTGCCATTTTTTTATTTGGCACAATAAATTATGCTTATGCACAAACAACACCTAAAGATATTTATCTAGGACTCGGAGCCGGATTTGATTACGGAGGAATTGGCGGAAAAATAGAATATTTGCCGACAAAAAATTTCGGACTTTTCGGCGGTTTGGGACACAACATGCTGTCGATAGGATGGAATGCAGGTGTAACATATAAAATAATGCCAGATAAAAAGGCATCTCCAAATCTTATGATTTTTTACGGATATAATTCAACTTACACAGGCGAAGACAGTTACTCCGAAAAATATAATATGACATCTTACGGATTTACATTTGGAATAAATGTAGATATTAAGACAAAAAGCGGAAATAAATGGAGTTTCGGATTGTTTTTTCCCATACGTTCAAGCAAGTTTAATCGCAATTACGATGCCGCAAAAGACGATCCTGAGGTAAATCATCTTTTTGAAAGTGATATGCCGGTTGGTATTAGCGCAGGATATAATTTTAAATTGTAAATCAAATTTTTATCCCGTTTTTTTGCATTTTTACTGCAATCGATGTGAACGATAAGATAAACAACGGAAAATTAAATATTCGTAATACTTCTGACGGACAGCAAATTTTTGACTGCGTTCGCAAAAAGTACGTTGTTCTCACACCCGAAGAATTGGTGAGGCAAAATATTATAATGTATCTTGCAAACGTCAAAAATTATCCGATAAATCTGATGCGAATTGAAGCCAGCATGAAATTGAACAGCATGCAAAAACGATGCGATATTCTTATATACACTCGCAATCGCAAGCCTTTGTTAATGGTTGAATGCAAAGCCGAAAATATAAAAATAACGCAGGATATTTTCAATCAGTTATCACGTTATAATTTAATATTTAAAGTTCCATATCTTGTTGCTACCAACGGCGAACACACTTATTGCTGCAAAATAAATTTTGAAACGCAGTCGTACGAATTTCTTAACGAAATACCGGCATTTGAAGCGATAAACGATTTATATTGAAAGAATACGCAGTAAACAGTGTTTCATACAGTCGCTGTTTCGATGTTAAACAGACCGAGATAAATATCTGCGGTTTTATCGGATATTGAAAATTTTATTTAATTTTGCATAAAAAATAATATTAACAAAAATTTAAAATCTCATGGAACAGAAAAAAAATGAATTAAATATCGAACTCGACGAAAAAGTTGCACAGGGCACATATTCAAATCTGGCTGTAATTACTCACTCTT
>JAITLJ010000206.1 GCA_031277925.1 Prevotellaceae bacterium
GAATAATAGAATTATCATCTATATATTCTGTTATTAACAATGCTTACCTCAACAAAGAAGCCAAACAAAAAGATGAACTGCAACTGTACCTGCTGCTGATAAGTATTCTGTCGTTTTTCCTTGCCGTTGCTGTTTTGTATGTGTATAAACAAATGCGGAAAATGTCAAAAATGCAAAAGAAACTTTATGTAACCAATCAAAAATTGACAGACCTGAATCAAATCATTAGCCATTCAAACAACCAGCTCAGCAAGGTAAACACACAATTAGAAGAATCAAACCGAATTAAAGAAGAATATATTACTCAATTTTTTGATTTATGTTCTACCTATATCAACAAACTGGAAAATTATCGTAAAATGCTGAACAGAAAAGCCATAAACCGCCAGCATGAAGAACTTTTCAACCTTTTGAAATCTACTACTTTGGTTGATGATGAATTAAAACAGTTGTACGAAACATTCGATATAATATTCTTAAATCTGTATCCTACTTTCATTGAAGACTTCTATTCGCTGATTTCCAACGAAGAACAAACCATTCCCAAACAGGGAAAAATGCTGAATACCGAACTGCGTATTTTTGCGCTCATTCGTCTTGGTATTACAGACAGTATAAAGATAGCGGGATTTTTACGCTATTCGGTAAGCACTATCTACAATTACCGAACAAAGATGCGAAATAAATCTATAGTATCTCGTGACAAATTTGAAGAAATGGTTATGAAAATAGGAAGTTCGCAGATTAAAGAATGATTTTTTTTTACTAAAAGCAGCTACTTTTTTAATGTTTTAAAAAAAAGTTAACTGCCTGTATTAAAAATAATTATCTATTTCAATATACTACTTTTTTATTATATACAAATATAAGATGCTTTTTTGATATGTATTTTTGTCATGCCTTAATGCAAAAGTAATAATTTATTGACAATAAAATGTAATTAAGCGCTTGATTTTAATAACAATATGCATTGTTAAAGTCAAAAAAGGTTACAACATTACTAATATTAATAAAAATTAAAAAATGATCAAAATTATGGGAAAATCATTCTTATTAAGAGAGTTTATAATGCTCTCGTCCCTTCTTTTCTTCTCTTTGACAGCTTCCGGTCAGCAATCTCGGATTTCGGGTACAGTATCCGATGAGGCTACCGGAGAAGCGCTAATCGGCGTAGTTGTCAATGAAAAAGGTACTCAAAATTTTACGACAACCGATATGAACGGTTTGTATGCTATTGACGTATCGCCTTCTGCTACGCTTGTGTTTTCATATTTAGGTTATGAATCGCAAGAAATAGTTGCCACATCAACTTTATTGAATGTTGCACTGAAAGTCAGCCAGATAACGCTTGATGAAGTAGTAGTAGTCGGATACGGAACAGTAGAAAGAGGGAATTTAACACACTCTGTATCTACTGTTTCCAATAAAGAAATAGATCTGCGACCTATTGTTTCTGCCGCACAGGCTATTCAGGGAAAAGCTGCCGGCGTAATGGTGATGCAGCCAAACGGAGCGCCAGGAGCAGAATTAACAATTCGAGTACGTGGCGCTACTTCATTCAATGCCAGCAATGCTCCGCTTTATGTAGTGGACGGCGTACCTGTAGAAAATATTAATTTTTTATCGCCTAACGATATTGCAAACATGCATATTCTGAAAGATGCTTCTTCGGCTGCCATATATGGTTCGCTTGCTGCAAATGGCGTTATTATAATTACTACAAAAGCAGGCGCTCAGGGTATAGCCAAAGTTACTTTAAATGTACAGACAGGCATAAATAAAGTATCGAACAGAATACATCCCTTAAATGCCGCACAATACAAAGAATTGCAGGACGAAATCGGACTGGTTTCGGTGCCGACAGGAACAAAAGATGTTACCGACTGGTTTAATGAAGCATACGGTACAGGAATTACTCAAAATTATCAAGTATCGGTATCGAATGGATCCGAAAACTTCAAGTACTATTTATCTGCCGGATACTTAACAGAAAAAGGAGTTCTGAATGCCGCATTCTTCAAACGTTATTCTTTACGTGCAAATGTAGAAAATCAAGTACGTAAATGGCTGCATGTAAACGCTAATATTTCATATTCAGATAATATCAGTAATGGAATAACCACAGGTGCAGGCTCAAACAGAGGAGGAACTGTACTTTCTATTGTAAACTTGCCAACAAGCGTTCCTGTCTTTAATGCGGAAGGTTTATATAACCGCGTTTTTTATGGAATGAATATTGCCAATCCCGTAGAAGAATTGGAAAACGGAAGAAACAATAAATCTAAAGAAAACAGACTGATTGCTTCTGGAAGTGCAATTATTACTTTCATTCCCGAATTAACTTTCAAAACCCAATTCACTCTGGATAGAAGAAATTTCATAAATACAGGTTTTACGCCTCCTGTACACGGTAGCGACAGAGACGACTGGGGATTAGGCTGGGATAATCGTAATATGAACACAGTATTGGTTTTCGATAATGTACTGACTTACAAAAAATCATTCGAAAAACACAAAATAGAAGCCATGGCTGGCTCTTCATGGACTGATTCCGATTATACAAACAGCTATATAAGCGGCTCGAATTATAAGGACGGGCAGATACACACATTGAATGCCGCCAATAAAATTTCTTGGGACGGCACAGGAACAGGCGCCTCCCAGTGGGCAATCTTGTCCTATTTTAGTCGTGTTGCATATAATTTCGATGGCAAATATTTATTTACAGCGAATATACGTACCGACGGTTCTTCTAAACTGCATCCCGATTATCGGTGGGGTGTTTTCCCGTCTTTTTCTGCCGCATGGCGTTTATCTTCCGAAAAATTTATGAGTAATATCGAATGGATAAATGATTTGAAAATTCGTGGCGGCTGGGGACAAACTGGCAACCAGTCGGGCGTAGGCGATTATGCTTATTTACAACTTTATACCATTACGCGACAACCTTGGTTTGAAGAAGGAAAATCAAATGCCGTGCCTACTATTACTCCATCTAATCTGCGCACACGGGACTTGACGTGGGAAACAACTTCACAAACAGGCATAGGCGTTGATTTGGGAATACTTAACGGACGTTTGAATGTTACTATGGATTATTATTATAAACACACAACCAACATGTTAATGTACGTTTCGTTGCCTGCAGGCAGCGCCAGCGCAAGCAGTATTATACGTAATGAAGGCGAAATGACCAATAGCGGTTTTGAATTTTCGGTTAATTCACAAAACTTTCAAAATGAATTTGTATGGACCACGGATTTTAATATTTCGCTTAATAAAAACAAACTTACTTCGCTCGAACTGCAACAAATATATAATGACGCATGGACAAGCGATGTGCTTCACGAACCCGTAGTGCGTAATGAACCCGGACGTTCGTTAAGCGGATTTTTCGGTTATATCAGCGACGGAGTCAATCCTGAAACTGGCGAACTTATATATCGAGACATAAATGACGATGGAAAAATTACGGCTACCGACCGCACATATATTGGCGACCCAAATCCCGATTTTACATTCGGATTAACAAATACTTTCTCATGGAAAAACTTTAATTTAAGCATCTTTATTCAAGGTTCGTACGGCAATGATATTTACAATGCATCACGAATTGAAACGGAAGGCATGTACGATGGAAAAAACCAGTCAACGCGCGTTCTTGACCGATGGAAAGTACCGGGTCAAATTAAAGATGTGCCAAAAGCAGGTTTCGACATCAAAAATTCGTCTTATTTTGTAGAAGATGGCAGTTATTTACGCTTGAAAAATATTTCGCTTTCTTATAATTTTACGAGTGAATTTCTTAAAAAAATAGGAATTACACGTTTACAACCCTACGTTACGGTGAGTAATCTGCTGACATGGACCAAATATTCGGGTATGGATCCCGAAGTAAACCAGTGGGGAAACAGCGGCGCCGTACAGGGAATTGACTGGGGAACATATCCTCACAGTAAATCTTATGTATTTGGTATTAATATTGAATTTTAAAAATTAAATAATATGAAAATCAAGAATATATTTTTATTTTTCAGTCTGGCAATATGTATTGTATCATGCTCGCTGGACTATAATCCTGTTGATAGTTATTCGGATGTAACAGAAGGAGTGGACAGCACAGGACAGGAAGTTGTTTTTAAAGATAAGGCAGCTGTATTGCTGCATGTACAATCTTTGTATAACAGATTACGTAACGAACAGGAACACTGGTATCTGGACATATTGCTGGTAGCCGAATCTCATTCCGACAATGCATACGCAGGAACCACCGGAGCCGAAGTAATTCCTTATGAAACAAATTCTATTGAAGGTTCAAATTCTGTTATGGCAAGAGACTGGAACCAGCACATGGTAAGCGTAGCGCTCGCCAATACATTAATCTTAAATATAGATGATGTTAACGATCCGCTGTTGACTGCTGCCGAAAAGAATGAATATAAGGCAGTCGGTAAAATTTTTAGAGCGCTTGTTTATTTCGACATGGTACGCCTGTGGGGAAGCGTGCCTGTTATTACAACCATAGCGCCTGATATAACATCAGAAACTATTGGCGATGTATATGCCGACTATTTTCCTCCTCAAAATACCGAACTTGAAGTTTATAAGCAAATTGAAAAAGACTTGACAGAGGCTTTGGAATATGCGCCGAATAACAGTCCTGCCGATAAAACAATACTATCCAAATCGGTAGCGCGCGCACTGCTTGCAAAAGTATATGCCGAAAAACCGCTGCGTGATTATGATAAAGTAATTCAATATTGCGATGAACTTACCAGCGATGGTTTCGATTTAATTGCAGATTTCAGCGATTTGTTCGGCGTAATATTGCAAAATCCGGGCGATCCTCCAAGTCAGGGAAATCAGGCTGTAAATCCAAAACAGCGCAACACACAGGAAGCGGTATTAGAATTGCAATATTTTACAGGAAGCGGCAACTGGGTTACATGGATGCTTGGACGACAGTTAGATAACTGGACTTTTTACTTTACATGGGCAAAATGGATTACGCCTTCGCGCGATTTGATAAAAGCGTTTCAAACCGCAGGCGATACCAAGCGATTTGAAGAATCTGTAGTATATTACGAATGTGAATGGAGCAATTATTATCCTGCAAACAATTATCCATTTATGTATAAATGCCGTTCAGGATTCAGCAATATCATAAAACTACGCTATGCAGACATCTTGTTGCTAAAAGCCGAAGCATTAATTATGAAAGGCGATTTTCCCGGCGCTGCCGCTATTATCAACAGAATCAGAAACCGCGCCGGACTGGCTGATTTGCCATCGTCAACTACAGCAAACAAAGATGCCATATTGGATGCATATTTGAAAGAACGCCGTTTGGAACTGGCATTTGAAGGTCAACGCTGGTTTGATTTGGTAAGACTTGATAAAGTTGAAACAATAATGAATGCAGTATATGATAAAGATCCGGGACGGAAACCGCAAGTATATTTGTTCGACAAAGATTCTTACAGGTTACCAATTCCCCAGGATGCTATTGACTCAAATCCTAATTTAATACAAAATCCGGGATATTAATATGTTAAAAAAATATATCAGTAATAAGCAAAAATTAATAAAAATGAGAACAATAAGTAAAATATTAATTTTATGTGTGTTTTCTATATTTTTTCTCGCCTCGTGCGAAAAAGATGAAAACATTGGTGCGCCATCTTCTATCCCCGTGATAGAATCAGCAAACATAACTCCGACCGTATTTACGTTTGGAGACAGCGTAACTGTTACGGCAAAAGTGTCGGATGCAGTAAAATTATTATCTACGCTGGAGATACAAGCCACAATAAACGGAAGAACGGTTACAATACAAAAAATACTGTTGGAAGGAAATGCAGCCGAAGTAAATCAAAAAATACTTGTGCCGATTATTGATAATGTTACAGACAATACGGAAGTAACATTTCAACTGAAACTTACAAATAATAAAAACGGCTCATCTTCCAAAGAATTGACAGGTTTCACTGGAAATCGTCCATATTTTTCTAAATTATATATTGTAATAAACAGCGGCGATGACGTCTATACGCTTACTCCGCAAACATCCGACAGAGATAAGTATGAAGTAAATGATATAGTTGTAAACAGATCTTTTTCGTATAAAATAGCGCAAAAAATTACAGCCAATAATCAAATAGACTATTCAGGACTGGTTTGGGGCGAAACAGGCGGAAAAATTCAATTGGTAGATGAAACCGGCGGCGATATATTTGCATTTAAAACAGGCGTAGATATAATAACTTCTGTAGTTTTCGACAATTATAAATTTACATCATCTTTTAACGGAGGACCTTATTTAACGCCTAATTTTATGATAGATGATTTTACCGAAACATCTATTGATGGAGAAGAATTTTACACATTTGAAACCACATTGACAAAAAATCAGGAATACAACGTGTATAATGATTTGGCATCAATAAATATAGTATATAATATGGACTTTTTTGAACGCATAAATGCGAATAAAGTAAAATTCCTTGGCGAAACAGGCAATTATACGCTGTATTACAACAAAACGAGAAAACACGTTGTGCTTTTACCCGAAACTCCGCCCGCTTATCCCGATTATATATTGATAACAGGCGGCGGTATTGGCTATCCGAGCAAAATAGCAAAAGAACATGCATGGTGGGGCTTTGGAAATGTCAGAAACTTCCTGTTGACCCGTAAAATTTCTGCAGATGTGTATCAGGTTACAATGTTCATTCTGTCGCAGTCTGACCAGTATGGCTGGATCGCTTTCAAACCTTATGAAAATACAGGCTGGGGCGGCGAAAAAACCTATGATGCATTTACTTATACAGGATTACCTCTTTTTGAAGGTACTGCGGGCAGTAATATTTTTCCGGCAGTCGGAAAGGAAGAAGGAATATATCGCCTGACTATTGACTGGAACGCTAATAATATTCATGTTGAATCGGTTACATTACCGTAAATAATTAATATTAATGAAAAATAATTGTTTTAATATTACCTTAATTTTGATTTTCCTTGCAGGAATGGCGTTTTCGTGCGAAAATAAAAACAATAACAGCAACGGTAATGAAAATACCAATCCGCAAGTAGAGCAGGGCGATGTAACGATGTATGTAACCAATGCAAGCAGAACTTATGATTTTGAAAAATTAACAGCCAGTTTCAGCAGCAAACCCAATATGTCTCCAACGACAGTCAATCTTGATCCGACTGTTCGCTATCAGACAATAGATGGCTTTGGCGCTGCATTGACAGGTTCATCATGCTACAACCTGCTTAAAATGCCGGAAGACAGGAGAATAAACTTTTTGAAAGAAGTATTTTCGCCAACAGAAGGCATGGGATACAGTTATATACGTATTTCTATCGGCTGTTCCGATTTTTCGCTAAGCGAATATACTTGCTGCGATGTTCAGGGAATTGAAAATTTTGCATTGACATCAGAAGAAACCAATTACATAATTCCTGTTCTGAAAACAATTTTGAGCATAAATCCTTCTATTAAAATAATGGGCAGTCCATGGACCTGTCCACGCTGGATGAAAGTAAACAATTTAACTGACAGGCAACCCTACAATTCATGGACAGGCGGACAGTTGAACCCTGATTACTATCAGGATTATGCTGCATATTTTGTGAAATGGATACAGGCATTTGCGCAAAACGGAATAAACATTTATTCTATTACGCCGCAAAACGAACCGCTTAATCGCGGCAATTCCGCTTCGCTATATATGGAATGGACAGAACAGCGCGATTTTGTTAACAACGCCTTAGTTCCAAAATTAAAAGAGGCAGGAATCAAAACAAAAATTTATTTGTTCGACCATAACTATAATTATGATAATATCTCATCACAAAATAAATATCCTGCAAAAATATATGCAAGTGGAACAGATGATGAATATGTTGCAGGAGCAGCCTGGCATAATTATGGAGGAAACCGTTCGGAATTATTGAATATTCACAACGAATATCCAAATAAGGAACTTTTGTTTTCGGAAGCATCCATAGGAGAATGGAATGATGGAAAAAACCTGTCGGTTCGTTTGATGGAAGATATGCGCGAACTTGCTTTGGGAACAGTAAATAATTGGTGTAAAGGAGTTATTGTGTGGAATTTGATACTCGATAACGAAGGCGGACCAAACCGTCCCGGTGGCTGTACAACATGTTACGGCGCCGTTGATATTGACATCCGCACTTATGCAATTTCTAAAAATTCTCACTATTACATTATCGGACATCTTTCGTCTGTTGTAAAACCCGGCGCTACACGCATTGGAACAAACGGTTACACATCAACAGACCTGACTTATGCCGCTTTTGAAAATACAGATGGAACTTACGCCCTGGTATTACTTAATACAGGAAATAATAAAACAATTACCGTTAACGACGGAGTAAAACATTTTAGTTACGAAGCGCCGGCTAATGCGGTAATTTCGTATCAATGGGAAAAATTAAACAATTAAACTATAAATAATTAATAATATGAAAAAATATATCTATTTGTTAATGACCTTAATGATATTAAATTCGTGTTCAAAAGATGATGTCCAAATATCTGGAAATCCTGTTATTGAACTTAGGTCAGACTTGAGCAGCGCCATGTTTGGCGACAGCCTGCAATTTACAGTTAGCGTAAATGACGAAGTTCCGCTTTCAACATTTAAAGCAAAACTTTATTTCGGTGAAGAGCTTGTATCCGAAACCGTCATACGCACAAAAAATAACGGCGACTACACAGGGAAAATTTATATCCCTTTTTATAAAAATATTCCTGACGAAACTGCTACCTTGGAATTTATATTGCAAAATGTCAATCTGACAATAACAAAAAAAACGTATGATGTGCAATTGATGCGCCCCGACTATCCATACCTGATTTTAGTTACACGCAACGGCATGTATCCAATGGAAAAAACAGGAAACTATCAATATGCGGCAACCGAAGTATTTCCAAGTACAGATCTTCCATCTTACATTAAAACGCCTGTCATAAGCGACTGGGGAAATGAAATTACTTTCGGATGGGGCGAAGATGGCATTACGCAAAGTTCTACCGCCGATATACCATTTGTAAGTTCAATAACAGGCAAATTTTCGGTTACATTCAATACGCTGACTTACGAAGCATCTCCATTCTTCGAAATATTAATCAACAGCCAAAAAATGGCGATGATCGACAAACAAAATTTCAGAATTGATTTGGATTTAACTCAGGGAGAAAATATTACCGTAACAGGAATAGACAATATTGCCGACTGGTGGATTGATGTTGATTTCTTTACAAAAATAAACGATAACGAATTTACTTTTGTTCCGATTACAGGCAAATATCGTATTATTGCCAACACTTCACTCAAATATTTCAAAGTAGAAGCAATGCTGGGCGACAAACCTGCACAGTTACAACCGGATGGCACAGGCGCTATATGGATAATCGGAGATGGAATAGGCAAACCTTCCATAACATCCAATCACGTTGGATGGACAACCGAAAAAGCCATTTGTATGTCTCCTATTGGCAACAAAAAATATCAGGTTACTTTTGTGGCAGATGAAACGGTGAATGCTACAAGCATCAATTTTAAGTTCTTCTATCAAAACAATTGGAAAGATGCAGAAGGAATTGTTGATGGCGGCGAATATACAAATGCAACACTGACAACAAGCAGCAATATTGTTTTCGTAGGCGATGGAGCAACTCTCGACTATGAAGGAAACGGTAGAGATTCCGGTAATTTAGGTCTTTTGCAGCCATTGGAAGTCGGCGCAACTTACGTATTTGTAGTAGATGTATCGGCAGGAATAGATGCAGCAGTATTAACGGTAACAAAACAACCATAAATTATACATAAATATTGTCAGTTAAAAAACGGTCTTTTTGGAGCATTAGGATAAAACAACAGAATAAAATATAATCATAATCATAAAATAAACAAACACAAACAAATGAAAAAAATTATTACTCTATTATTTTCTGTTTTGGGCATTTCGGCTTTTTCACAACAAACGCCCATTTACTTAAATCCAGATGCTCCTGTTGAGGACCGTATCGAAGACGCCTTGCAACGCATGACGCTCGAAGAAAAAGTAGCGATAATACACGCTCAATCAAAATTCAGTTCGCCCGGCGTTCCGCGTTTGGGAATACCTGAAAACTGGATGAGCGACGGACCTCACGGTATTCGCGCCGAAGTATTGTGGGATGAATGGTACGGCGCCGAGTGGACTAACGATTCGTGCATAGCCTTTCCTGCTCTGACGGCACTGGCTGCAACATGGAACCCTTCGCTGTCTGAATTGTACGGTAAAAGTATAGGCGAAGAAGCGCGTTACCGTAATAAAAATGTACTGCTAGGA
The DNA here is from genome assembly GCA_031277925.1 of Prevotellaceae bacterium. Lineage (GTDB taxonomy): Bacteria > Bacteroidota > Bacteroidia > Bacteroidales > UBA932 > JAIRKV01. The sequence continues at coordinate 10,372 of JAITLJ010000206.1, forward strand.
CCCGGCGTTAACATTTATCGAACTCCACTTAATGGTCGTAATTTTGAATACATGGGCGAAGATCCTTTTCTGGCATCAATCATGGTTGTGCCTTATATTCGCGGCGTGCAAGCGAATAATGTGGCGGCATGTGTAAAACATTTCGCATTGAACAATCAGGAAAAATATCGCGACCATATCAATGTAACAGTAAGTGAACGTGCATTACACGAAATTTATTTGCCCGCATTTAAAGCCGCTGTCCAGCAGGGAAAAGCGTGGGCAATTATGGGATCTTACAATCGCTATAAACAGCAGCACTGCTGTCATAATCAATACTTATTGAATGATATTCTAAAAAAAGAATGGAATTTTGACGGAGTAACAGTATCCGACTGGGGTGGCGTACACGATACGAAAGAAGCCATTTACAACGGATTGGATATGGAATTTGGGACATGGACAAATGGACTTAACTTTGGTAAGAGCAACGTATATAATGAATATTTTCTTGCTCAGCCATATCTTGACTTGCTGAAAAGCAAAGAAGCAGGCGAAGAACTGCTTAACGATAAAGTACGGCGCGTTCTTCGCTTGATTTTCCGCACAAATATGTCCCAAAATATAATTTACGGTTCGTTTGGTTCGCCTGAACATGCAGCGGCAGGGCGAAAAATTGCCGAAGAAGGAATCGTTTTATTAAAAAACGACAATAATCTGCTACCGATTAATATCGAAAATACAAAAAAAATATTGGTTGTAGGCGAAAATGCAGTAAAAGCTATGACTGTAGGAGGCGGTTCGTCATCGTTGAAAGCAAAATACGAAATATCGCCGCTTGAAGGTATCCGTTTGCGTGCAGGCAATAAGGCAGAAATAAAATATGTATCAGGCTATGAATCGCCGGCAGTCAAACCACAGGATGTGAAAGATGCCCAAGAACCGCAACAAAAGCAAATAAATACGGAAAATTTGCGCAACGAAGCCATAGAAGCAGCAAAAACCGCCGATATGGTTATATTTATTGGCGGATTAAACAAAAACAACGGTCAAGACTGCGAAGGAGACGATCGTAACAGCCTTGAACTGCCTTACGAACAAGATGCTTTAATTGCCAGTTTGGTAAAAGCAAATCCTAAAACAGCAATAATTATTATCAGCGGAAATGCAGTAGCAATGCCATGGATAAATCAGGCGCCGTCAATAATTGAAGCATGGTACAACGGAACAGAGGCAGGAAACGCCATTGCATCCGTATTGTTTGGCGACGTTAATCCATCAGGAAAATTGCCTTTTACTTTCCCCGTACGCTTACAGGATAACGGAGCTCATGCAGCAGGCGATTATCCGGGCGATGGCGAAAATGAAACATATAAAGATGATATTTTCGTCGGTTATCGATGGTTGGATAAAGAAAAAATCCGTCCGCTGTTTGCATTCGGTCATGGTTTAAGTTATACAAGTTTTCACTATGGCAAAGCAACAACCAACAAAAATAAAATGACGGCAGATGAACAAATCACCATTTCGATACCGATAAAGAACACAGGAATACGCGAAGGCGCCGAAGTAGTACAACTGTACATAAGCGATAAAAAATCGTCGTTGCCTCGCCCCGTAAAGGAACTTAAAGGATTCCAAAAGATATTTCTGCAAGCCGGCGAAGAGCAAACCATTACATTTACAATCGACAAAAATGCACTGATGTATTATGATGATACTGAAAGTACTTGGATTGCCGAGCCGGGTGAGTTTGAAGCATTGATAGGAAGTTCATCCATAGATATTAAAGAAAAAATAAAATTTGAATTATATTGAATTATTTAAAAACGCAGCTTTACATTATTTTAATCAGTTAAACATAAAACAACATTAATTTTCTGTGGTTTTTAGGATTGAAAAGTCCCCCTGCTTTTATTCGGCAACAACAATTAAAAGCAGGGTTTGACTTTTTATACCAAAACGGGATCAAAATACCTTGAACTGTAAAGATATTTTATTGATATTCAATTTATACAGTCGCTCCTTAAAAAGGGTTGAAACGGTTAATTATTAATAAATTATAAGCATAAATTATCGAATAAAAATACCGAGTTTTATATAGATACAGGCAAAAATTCGGCAAAATATGAACTTGTTTCTTTATCTTCTTTTGTCTTGATGCAAAAGAAGCAACCGAAGCGTAGCGGAGTTCGCGAACACGAATAAAGAATAAACACAGCGTGAGCAAAAAATCAAGGCTTGCGTTGCCTTCGGCGAACTCGTAAACTCGGTTCTCGGCG
>JAITLJ010000042.1 GCA_031277925.1 Prevotellaceae bacterium
ATTGAATATCAATAAAATATCTTTACAGTTCAGGGTATTTTGATACCGTTTTGGTATTACATTTCATCTATTTTCATTCCTTCGCTTACTTTATGATAGCCTTCAACAATTACTTTATCGCCGATATTAAGACCGCTTTCAATTATCACGCCCGAATCGGTAAAGTTGCCAATGTTTACTGTTGTTGCCGTTGCGCAACCGTTTTTTACAAGCCACACAAAATAGCGTCCATCATGCGAAACAAGCACGGAATTATTTGGCAATACAAATATTTCGCTGTCATAATTTTCATTTAGCAGCACGCGACATGCCATGCCCGGAATCAACTCGCCCGAATCGTTCTTTAATTTTATTTTTGCATCATAAGTATGCGTAATATGGTTTGCTGTTAGATTTTTTTCGGTTACCAAACCTTTGAACTGTTTATTGTCGAGCGCTGCAACAACAATTGTTGCGTCGCCGTGCCTGTCGATATTTGATATTTCGTTTTCGGAAACCGAAAATTTTATTTTCACCGAGTTTATTTTCAAAAGAGTGAATACAGGTTTACCCGGAATAACGTTTTCGCCAATATCAATCAAGCGTTTTGCTATAATGCCCTCGAAAGGCGCATAAAGTTTGGTATCCGAAATATTTTTTTCGGCAATGCGCGCTGCCGATTTTGCCTGTTCGAGTTTAGTTTTTGCTTCGATATATTTTATTTCGGGCAGGCTTTGACTGTCGTAGAGCATTTGCATTCGCGCCATTGCATCTTCAGCCTGTTTAAGCGTAGCCTGTGCAGCATCATAACTGCTTTGCAAATTTTCGGCTGATACCTGAGCCAACAACATGCCTTTGCTCGCTTTTTGTCCTTCTGCAACATAAACATTAATAACGTTGCCCGATATGCTGAAACTTAACGCCGAAGATGATTCTTCTTCAACAACTCCAACATAATTGCGCGATGATATTTCGTTTGCTGATTTTATTTCAACCGTTTTCACTGATACGGTTTTTTTGTGTGCATTGTCTTTTTTGTTTTCCGCGCAGGCAGTTATAAGTAAAAAAAGCATTGCACATGTAAATTTTTGTGAACCTTTTATCGTCATATTTTTGATTTTTCAATTTTATAATATACAATTTGGCTCAAATTTATATGATTTTTTTGAAATATGCTACAAATTTCTTTATAATGCTGAATAAAACAGTTTTAATAAATATCATTACATGCTGAATGTATTGGACTATTTTAGTTTTCGACAGTATTTTTAAGGTATTTGTTCTTCCTGTTTTTGATGAAAAAAAAGGTTTAAAATATACAACCTCTGTCTGCTAATTTTAACAAAACAGGCAACCGAATTGAATAATAAATACGTGATGATTAACGATGTTGATTAAATTTCGTCTTCTTCATCATCAAAATAATCTTCAATTGACTCTCGTTCTTTATAGTCAAAATTTATATCGTCTTCATCATCCAATTCTTCGATAAAACGTTTTTTCTGAAAATTTTCTTTGTGACCGTGATTAGGTTTTTTGTTTTTTTTGCTTTCGTTAGAATACAACTCATCTTTTTTAGAGTTTCGAAAGTTTTTTACTGATTTCATTGCTATAACAATAATGTCGTTTTTTGTTTATATTTATGTGTTATTAATTAAATTAAAGCGCAATTTTAATGTTTTTTTTTGACTGTATAAAATATTTGAATTATTTTTTATAATTTTCGCCTACAACTACATTTATGCTTTGCGGTATAAGTTCGAATACAAACGGGCAATATCCGAGCGCTTCGCCATCAATTTCAATTGGACTTTCGGGCTTTGAAGTTATTTCAATTTGCTTGCCTTGCAATGGCAAAACATTGGACAATCTGTAGATTTTTCCATTGAAAAGTTTGTTAAAATGTTTAATAATTTTGAATTTGTTCATTTTTTTAATCACTGTTATATCAAACAGTCCATCGTCAATTTCGGCTTGTGGAAGTTGTAGCATTCCGCCGCCATTATATTTTCCTATACCAACATTTGCGCTGAAAACATCAACATTGTTGAGAATTGTTTGTCCGTCAACCGTAACGTTAAATTTTTTGCTTTTGTATCCTAACAGCGTTTTTGCTGCGCTTATGATATAAAGCCATTTTCCGCTTCGTCCTTCATCTTTTAAACGGTTGAAAACACGATTTACCATAGCATCGTAGCCCATTCCTGCAACATTTGCCATATAGCGTTGATGTTTTACCCTTGTTTCATAAAAAGATATTAATCCTACGTCCTGTAAAATAGTTTGTTCCAGTGTTATTGCTTTTATCGATTCCTGATATGTTTTGGGAATTCCGAGCATTCGCACCCAGTCGTTTCCTGTGCCAACCGCCACAACGGCAAGTAATATGGCAGTTGTAGGAACTTTTTTTTGAATAAAAATTCCGTTTACAATTTCGTTCACGGTGCCATCGCCACCTATGGCAACAATTTTGCGAAAACCATCGTTTATTGCTTTTACCGTGAGTTCTACGGCATGATATTTTTTTTCGGTGAAAACGCAGGTAAATGCAAGTCCGCTACGATACATTTGATTTGAAATAACAGGCCAGTCTGTCAGTCCTTTTCGAGTACCGGCTTTGGGATTAACTATTACCATCCATGTTTTTTTTATTGCTTCTTCTGTCATTTTACTGTAAATGTACAGCAAAAGTACAAAATTACCGACAAATACCAAAAAGCCGTAAACAGAAAATCGTTGACTGTTTTTTATTTACATTTAATTAGTCGCTCCTTAAAAAGGGTCGAAACGGTTAATTATTAATAAATTATAGACATAAAATATCGAATAAAAATACCGAGTTTTATACAGATACAGGCAAAAATTCGGCAAAATATGAACCTGTTTCTTTATCTTCTTTTGTCTTGATACAAAAGAAGCAACCGAAGCGTAGCGGAGTTCGCGAACACCAATAAAAAACAAACACAG
>JAITLJ010000086.1 GCA_031277925.1 Prevotellaceae bacterium
AGCACAGAAGAGTGTATTTCGCACGAGTTGTCGGCGGTGTTTCATATCATCGACAATGCTTCGCGCAAAACGCTCGCTGACGATTATTTTCTACCAACATTTTGTCCCTGACGGGACAGGTTTTTCGTCATTGCACTAAATATCTGCCCGAAAATTTTAATTTATTAGCATTGTCTTATTGTTGTCATTTTTTATTCGTAAGGAACGACTGATTAAACAAATCACAGTTCAGAAATATTTTCTGCTTTGCTGCGTTCGCCGTAATGACATTCTTTAACTTTTAAAATTATTACTTCCCGCTATGAGCAGTGCACAGATAAAACAGGCATGCAAGGTTAGTTTGTAATCGCAGGCAAAATTTGTTTTATTAAGCAATTTGCTTTGTAATTTACATATTAACAAAGGCAAAGGCACAACATAAATCTCAACTGTTAAACTGATTAGTAATTATTCATTGATAATTTTCAGTTAAATTTAAACGGTTTTTAATTATTTTTATATAACTTTGTACAATTAATATATCATTTAATAAAATCTAAAGTAAAAATTATGAATAATTCTATTTTTAAATTTGAACGTCCGCAAAATGAACCCATTTACGGATATTTACCTCAAAGCGATGAACGCAAAAAATTGAAAGAAGAACTGAAACGTCAATCTTCTACAACAATTGAAATTCCTTTGATAATAGGCGGAAAAGAAGTGAAAACAGGCAATTTGGGCAAAATTGTAATGCCGCACGACCACAGTCACGTTCTTGCCACTTATCACAAAGCGAGCAAAGAAACAGTTGAAATGGCAATAAATGCGGCTGTTGAAGCAAGAAAAACGTGGTCGAACCTGCCATGGACAGAGCGTGCGGCAGTATCGTTGAAAATTGCTGAACTTATTTCAAAAAAATACCGTTATCTGTTGAGCGCCGCTACAATGCTCGGACAAAGTAAAAATCCGTATCAGGCGGAAATAGACTGTCCTTGCGAGGCGATTGATTTTTTGCGATTCAATGCATATTTTGCCTCAATGATTTACGAAGACCAGCCAAAATCCGAAAACTCGCATTTCGACAGGCAGGAATATCGGCCGCTTGAAGGTTTTGTTTACTCAATTACTCCGTTTAATTTTACGGCAATCGCCTGTAATTTGAACATGGCGCCTGTGATTATGGGAAACGTTACAATATGGAAACCCGCCACAACAGCCATTTTATCAAATTATTACCTAATGCAAGTGTACAAAGAAGCAGGATTGCCAGATGGAGTTATAAATTTTGTTCCGGGACAGGGAAATATCATAAGCGATGTAGTATTTAATAATAAATATTTTGCAGGCGTACATTTCACAGGATCAACATCTACGTTCGACAATTTTTGGAAAATAATAGGAAATAATATCGAGCAATACAATACATATCCCAAAATTGTAGGCGAAACCGGCGGTAAAGACTTTATTTTCGTTCACAATTCGGCAAATGCAGAAGAAGTTGCGGCGGCTATGGTCAGAGGTGCCTTTGAATATCAGGGACAAAAATGTTCGGCAGCATCGCGTTCTTATGTTCCAAAATCAATGTGGAAGGATTTATTGACAATATTAAAAGACATGACTTCAAAAATAAAAGTAGGCGATGTATGCGATTTCAGAAATTTAATGAATGCCGTTATTGATGAAAAATCATTTGATACAATAATGTCGTACATAGAAAAGGCAAAAGAATCGGAATCGGCGGAAATTGTAATCGGCGGCGAAGGCGACAAATCAAAAGGATATTTTGTTCAGCCAACAGTGATTTTAGCGCACGACCCGCATTTTGCAAGTATGGAAGAAGAAATTTTTGGTCCTGTGCTTACTGTTTACGTTTATGATGACAACAAATACGAGGAGACTCTTGATTTGTGCGATGCGACATCGCCTTATGCGCTCACGGGAGCATTGTTTGCAACCGACCGTTATGCAATCCGAAAAGGCGAAGAAACGTTGAAATACGCTTGCGGCAATTTTTACATAAACGACAAACCAACAGGAGCAGTTGTAGGACAGCAGCCCTTTGGCGGCGCGCGCCGTTCAGGCACAAACGACAAAGCCGGTTTCCATACAAATCTCATGCGTTGGGTAAGTCCGCAGGCAATCAAAGAAACATATAATCCGTCAACACAGGTAGATTATTCTTACATGAACGAGGAATAAAATATTATATAAATAATTTTAAGCGATATTCAGCAAGCGTGTCGATAATTTTCAATTTGCACTATTGCGTATATCGCTTAATATTTTCAAAATCAGTATTTAATGTAAAGATGAAATGAAATCTCCAAAACTAAAATATCTGTTCATATCCTTTTCAATTATGGTTTTTATAATTATTATGATTATGTTTATTGCCGATACCGTAATAAGAACATCAAGTAACAATTTTGTATTTTCCGATATAAATAAAATACCTCACAATAAAACAGGATTACTTTTGGGAACATCAAAATATCTGAAATCGGGACAAAAAAATCAATATTTTGTAAACAGAATTGCGGCGGCAGTTAATTTATACAAGGCAGGGAAAATAGATTTTATCGTAATTAGCGGCGATAACAATACAAAATATTACAATGAACCAATAGATATGAAACAGGAATTATTGGAAAACGGAATACCTGAAGACAAGATTTTTCTCGACTACGCAGGTTTTCGTACTTATGATTCGGCAATCAAAATATTCGGACAAACCAGTTTTACTGTAATTTCACAGGAATTTCATAACATACGCGCTGTTTATATCGCACGATATTTTGGTCTAATTGCAACAGGATTTAACGCAAAAGATGCAGGTATGTATAATGGATTGAAAACCAAAATAAGAGAAAAATTTACACGGGTCAAAGTATTCATAGACTTATTAACAAATAAACAACCTAAACTTTTAGGAAAACAGATTGAAATAAAATAAATACTTATGAAAAAGTTTATATTTTTAATTTGCATTGCAACTGTTTCAGTAAATATTTTTGCGCAAAAACGATTACGTGATTACGGAATAGAAACAGGTATTTTTAAAACAGGAAAAAATAACGCTATTACAGATGTTGCAAGCGTAAAAGTTGGACATATAACCCTGATTGAAGGAAACGATATTCGTACGGGAGTTACAGCCATTGTGCCGCACGAAGGAAATATTTTTCAAAAAAAATGTCCTGCGGCAATATATGCAGGCAATGGCTTCGGAAAACTTGCAGGATATACGCAAGTTTGCGAATTAGGAAACATAGAAACGCCAATAATATTAACCAATACTTTGAGCGTTGCTCAGGCTATCGAAGGACTTGTTACTTATACAATTACGCAAAAAGGCAATGAAAATGTGAAATCGGTAAACAGTATTGTCGGAGAAACTAATGACGGAGGACTCAACGACATACGTAAACGACATGTAACTTCGCAGCATGTTACAGATGCAATAGCCGTCGCAAAAGATGGTTCGGTTGCCGAAGGAAATGTCGGCGCAGGTACAGGAACTCAATGTTTCGGATATAAAGGAGGAATAGGCACATCATCGCGCATATTGCCTGCAACTTATGGAAATTATACCGTTGGCGTACTTGTTCAGTCAAATTTCGGCGGCATACTTGAAATTAACGGAGTTCAGGCAGGAAAAAAACTCGGACAATACAGTTTCAAAAATGCTGTTGAAAACGACAGTTCGCTTAATCCCGACGGTTCGTGTATGATTGTTGTAATAACAGATGCTCCTGTTGATGCACGTAATCTCGAAAGAATGGCAAAACGGGCAATGCTCGGACTTGCAAAAACAGGCGGAATTGCTGCCAATGGCAGCGGCGATTATGTAATTGCTCTTTCGGTTTGCAAAGAAAATTTGATAGATGGAAGCACAAAGTATTACACGCCTGTTCTTTTGCACAACGAAGCAATGTCGGCACTTTTTGAAGCAACAATCGAGGCTACGGCTGAGGCTATATGGAATTCGCTTTTTGCCGCCGAAACCATGACCGGATTTGATGGCAAAAAAGTAAAAGCCTTACCTGTTGACGAAGTTGTGAAGATGCTGAAACCAAATTAGCAGGTTTTTTATATATTCAAGTTTACGGAACATAAAATAAAACAGGTAGTTAATAACAAATAAGAATCAATAAAGTTCATAAAAAACATTTTGCACAAACAAAAAAATGTATTAAATTTGTGGCAAAAAATAAAATAATATCGTTTATTAAAATCACAAAAGCCGATAAAATATTAACTTTTTTTGACTGCCTCGCCCTCGCTTCAATGGAGTGGATTTGGTTTCATACCAACCCGCCATCAAACTGTAATTTATATAAATTGAATATCAACAAAATTATCTTTACAGTTCAGGGTATTTTGATGCCGTTTTGGTATTAGCATAACTCACAACTGTTTCCGTTTTTTCCGGTGCAAAAAAAGAGGTTTTGAAATGAATAAAAATAATTATTGTACTTTTGCACGTTAATAAAAAAGAAATTGCTTATGGTATGATATAAAAAGAATAGTGTAATACGCACATTTTAAAACATATTAGAAAAGCGTTTAGCTTACATCTTGTTTTTCTGAAATCTCGACAATTTCAAAAACTGCCAAAAGAGTAAAGCGAAGGCGCTCACGCTTCGGCGTGGGCTTTACTCATTAAATATTTTTGGCAGTTAGGTAGTCGAGAACCTCAGAAAACAAAAATTTAAGAGTTGGTCCGCGCTTTTTTTATGTGCATATCTGACCAATGAGTCGCCAAGGACTAACAAAAATTATAATTAATTAAAATTTATTTAGTATGAAAAAAAATATCTCGTTTTGGATATTCGCGGAAGTATTGAATTTAACTTCCGCATTGGCGAATGCACTATCGCAAAATAAAATAAGTATCGGGCAAATGGAATGTTTAACTATTAATAACAATATCTTATTATGCTATTCAATTCAATAGACTTTGTAATCTTTCTTCCTGTTGTATTTGCGCTG
>JAITLJ010000126.1 GCA_031277925.1 Prevotellaceae bacterium
CATATTTTGCCGAATTTTTGCCTGTATCTGTATAAAACTCGGTATTTTTATTCGATAATTTATGCCTATAATTTATTAATAATTAACTGTTTCGACCCTTTTTAAGGAGCGACTATATAGTCGCTCCTTGCGAATAAAAAAAGGACAAAGCTAAAACATTAAAAATTTCGGACAATTATTTCTTTCTGTTACTTTTGTGTCAAGACAAAAGAAGATAAAAGAAAATCTGTCCCTGACGGGACAGGTTTTTCGTTATTGCACTAAATATCTGACAGAAATTTATATGTATTATCATTGGCTTTTTTATTCGTAATGAACGGTTAAATATTACCTGTGTAATTCTGATTTTAACAAATCAGTCGTAATATATCTTTCTAAACTTTACAAAATAATATTCTAATATTCAAAAAATTACGTTTATATTTATTTTTCTTTTCTGATTTTTTTGTTCATTTTGCTAAAAAAATAATAACTTTACACATTGAATTTTCATCATCAAATTAATAAAAGATTATATTTATGAATAAAAAAATTACAGTAGAAGAAGCCGTTTCTAAAATTAAAAGCGGTATGACAATTATGGTTGGCGGATTTTTATCAAATGGTTCGGCAAATAAAATACTTGATGCTCTTTCAAAAAGCGATGTCAAAGATATTACACTGATTACAAACGATACATCATTTCCCGACAAAGGTGTAGGTAAGTTGCTGGCACGTAAACAAATCAAAAAAGTAATCGCATCTCACATCGGAACAAACGAACTTACCCAGCAACAAATGAACTCAGGCGAAATTGAAGTTGAATTTGTACCTCAGGGAACACTTGCAGAACGCATACGCACAGGCGGTTACGGATTGGGCGGTTTTCTTACGCCAACAGGACTTGGCACAATTATAGCCAATGGAAAACAAATTATAAATATAGATGGAAAAGACTATTTGCTTGAAAAACCTCTGCGAGCCGATGTTGCGCTTGTCGGAGCAAGCAAAGGAGATGCATCCGGAAATCTTGTTTATTACGGAACAAGTCAAAATTTCAATCCTATGATGGCAACAGCAGCCGACTTGGTAATTGCCGAGATAGATGAAACAGTTCCTGTCGGAACAATTCGCCCCGAAGAAGTACATACGCCTGCAATTATGGTAGATTATATTGTTGAATAAATAAAACATTTGAATATGACAAAAAAATCACTTATCCGTGTGCGAATGAGTTCACACGATGCACATTATGGCGGCAATTTGGTTGATGGCGCCAAAATGTTAAATCTCTTTGGAGATGTGGCAACCGAACTTTTAATAATGAACGATGGCGACGAAGGTCTTTTTTGCGCCTACGATAACGTTGAATTTTTAGCGCCTGTTTATGCAGGCGATTATATCGAAGCGACAGGCGAAATTGTTCACACTGGAAATACCTCGCGCAAAATGATTTTTGAAGCGCGCAAAGTAATAGCGCCGCGCACCGATATTTCTGATTCGGCAGCAGATACGCTTGACGAGCCAATACTTGTTTGTCGTGCAAGCGGAACTTGCGTAGTGCCTAAAAACTGTCAGCGAAAAAAATAATATTTTGCACTTAAAAAAATCAAAAGAACTGTTTATGCGAAAGAAATTATTTATATCAATGTTTTTGGTCTGTACATTTTCTGTTGTTTGTAAGGCACAAAACAATGCAGCGCCTGACTATGAAAAAATCGGACAGGAAATCAACAGTCAAAGTTCGGTTTTCTATTATCCAACACTTTGGGAACGTTTCTCAAACGGAGATTCTTTATCTGTTGAAGAAGCAAGACATTTGTATTATGGTAATTTTTTTTGGAAAAACAAAAGTAATGCTGTTGCCGATTCGGAAACAATAAAAAAGGTAAGAGCATTTTTATGGCAGGAAAATCATTCAAAACAAGATTGCGAAAACGTAATCAAATTAGTTGATGAAGTGATAAAAGCCGAGCCGTTTGATTTAAGAAGTTTAATGTGCAAATCTTATGCTTATAATATATTGGAAATGCCACAAGAAAGACAAAAAGTTCGCAATAAAATTGATTGTATTATTAATGCTTTGTATTCAACAGGAGATGGCGTAACGAAAGAATCTGCCATACACGTTTTAAATGTTGGAAATGAATATGATATATTGTTTATAAATGATTTTCAAATGACATCGCAAGCATTAATAGAACATTATGATTATTTGCAAATTAAAGAAAATGAATATGGTTTGGAAGGATTGTGGTTTGATATAACATATCATTTGAAAACAATAAGTGATATGTTTAAATAATTTTTTTAATCTAACATCTAAATAAATTTTATTATGGAAAAATTAATAATTACAGCAGCAATTTGTGGTGCGGAAGTACTTAAAGAACATAACCCTGCCGTACCATACACAGTTGACGAAATTGTTCGTGAAGCAAAATCGGCTTATGATGCCGGAGCAAGCATTATTCATTTGCACGTGCGCTACGACGATGGAACGCCAACACAGGACAAAGCGCGTTTCAAAGAATGCATTGATGCAATAAAATCTGTAATCCCCGACATTATAATAATGCCATCTACCGGCGGTGCGGTAGGAATGACCAATGACGAGCGTCTGCAGCCAACAGAACTTGATATTGAAATGGCAACGCTTGACTGCGGAACATGTAATTTCGGCGGAGACGATGTATTTACAAATACCGAAAATACAATTAAATATTTCGGGCAGCGAATGATTGAAAGAGGTATAAAACCCGAACTTGAAGTTTTTGATAAAAGCATGATTGAAATGGCTTTGCGACTGCATAAAAAAGGCTTTATCAACAAACCTTTACATTTCGATTTTGTTATGGGAGTGAATGGCGGAATTGGAGGCGACTTGCGCGATTTTGTTTTCATGCGGGGCAGTATTCCTCACGATGCAACTTATACGGTAGCAGGAATCGGACGTTATGAATTTCCTTTGGCAATGGCTTCAATTATTGATGGAGGACATGTTCGCGTAGGATTTGAAGATAACGTTTACCTGTCGAAAGGAGTGCTGGCAAAGTCGAATGGCCAACTTGTTGCAAAAGTTGTCAGAATGGCTAAAGAACTCGGACGCGAAATAGCAAATCCTGCCGAAGCACGACAAATATTAGGAATGAAACAGCTATAAATGACATGAATAAATGAAATTTTGCTACCTTTGCATATTTAATAAAACAAAAATTATCAATTTTATTGATGTTCTTAAAAAGAAACGTAGAATGTACGATGAATAAAATATTGGAAATCGAACTAAATAAAAATCATATTATTGAAAAAGAAAAACTTTTTAATTTATTTACTTCTTTTTTTGATGAAGAGTTTGGCTTTGATTTTAACGACAATTCTGTGGAAATTCAATTAGGCACAATAGATTACAATAGTTTTAAATTACACGTCAACAAAACGTTAGCAAATGAAATATTAAATGACGAAACTAAGGATGTTCTCAAAAAAATATTTGATTCAATTTCGGCAGTGAAAAGTTACGGATTAAAGGGAAACAAAAGAGTTTACGTCGATTATAACAAAGAGATAAAAGTAAAAAATCGAAAAGAAAAACAAAACAACAGAGGACAGTTTTTTTATACAAACGGCAACAATTTTTCAACAATTAATAATGAATTACCTGACGAATTTAACAATAAAATAATTTGTGGCGACAGTTTGGAAATGTTGAAAAAATTACCTGATAATTGTATCGATGCCATATTAACATCGCCTCCGTATAATTTTGGACTGGATTATGCAGCAACAGATGACGATGCAAATTGGGAAAAATATTTTGAAAAACTTTTTGCAATTTTTACCCAGTGTATTAGAGTATTGAAATATGGCGGTCGTGCAATTATTAATGTACAACCTTTATTTTCTGATTATATTCCCACACACCATATTATGTCCGATTTTTTTATTCGTCAAAAAATGATTTGGAAAGGTGAAATTCTTTGGGAAAAGAATAATTATAATTGTAAATATACAGCTTGGGGAAGTTGGAAAAGTCCGAGCAATCCATATTTGAAATATACATGGGAATTTTTAGAAATTTTTTGTAAAGGAGATCTGAAAAAACAGGGAATTGCCGATAATATTGATATATCAGCAGATGAATTTAAAAAATGGGTTGTAGGAAAATGGTCTATAGCGCCTGAAAAAAATATGAAAGACCTTAATCATCCTGCAATGTTTCCCGAAGAACTTGCTATGCGCGCATTAAAACTGTTTTCGTTTAAAAATGATATCATCCTTGACCCTTTCAATGGTGCAGGGACAACAACGACTGTTGCAAAAAAACTTAATCGCAGATATATTGGAATTGATATTTCCGAAGAATATTGCACAACAGCCGAAAAACGATTAGTAAGTTATTTGTTTTAAAACTTTATAATATGGAAAAGAAATGTTTTAATAAAGATTCTTTAAGAAATTTTTTAGAAAATTCTGGTATGAAGAAACTTATTCATGCTTCTAATTTATTGACAAAGTTAAATAAAAACGATAATATTGATTTTTTATTAGCTTGCGCCGACGAATATTACATATATCATAAAAATTTTAGTATGCAGAACATTGAAAAATCCGTTAAATACTGGAACTGCTATCTGGATTTTGTTAGAAACAATAATAAAAAAAACAAAAAAACTGTTTTTTCTTCTCAATCTAAATTTGAATCTACCATTCTTGAAGAAACATTATTCAGAATGTTCAAAGAGTACGAATCGGAGAAAATTAGAATAGGAGGAATAAAAGCATTCTCAAACATGTTTTTTTCGCCGCTTGATTTTGATGACTTTAAAATCAATTCAAACATAAAAATAAACACAAAAGATCAAGATTTTGCTATTTATAAACAAGTGCAAATTGAAATTAACGATAATATGAATCCTGTAAAAGCATTTGTACCCATAATTGCTATTGAATGTAAAACTTATCTTGATAAAACTATGCTGGAAGGCGCTATGGCAACTGCCGAAAAAATAAAAAACGGCAATCCGTACTGCAGATTTTGTATAGTTACTGAAACCTGTCAAGTCGATTTAAGAGTTGACATTAAAAACACAAAAATAGATCAAATTTATGTGTTACGAAAAAGAAATAAAAATGAACAGATAAACGCCGATGTTGTTAATCTGATATATGAAGATACAAATAAACATCTTAAAAACAAATGGTCGGATATCGAAAAAAATATAAAAGATAAAGGAATTGTATTTAATTAATATTATATAAAAACAAAACAAATTATGCAAAAAAAAGGAAACAAATACGGTACGCACCGTGTTATTGAGCCGAAGGGCGTATTGCCGCAACCGGCAAACAAATTAGATAACAATATGGATGAAATTTACGACAACGAAATCCTTATTGACGTACAAACGCTGAATATCGACAGCGCATCGTTCACGCAAATCGAAGAACAGGCAGGCGGCGATAAGGAAAAAATTGCCGAAATTATGATGAGCATTGTAGAAAAACAAGGCAAACACCGCAATCCCGTTACCGGCTCGGGCGGAATGCTGCTCGGAACGGTCGAACAAATCGGCGATGCGCTCAAAGATAAAATCGACCTGAAAGTCGGCGATAAAATTGCAACCCTTGTGTCGCTGTCGCTTACGCCTTTGCGCATCGATAAAATCAAAGAAATCCGCTCTGACGTTGACCAAGTGGATATTGACGGAAAAGCAATTTTGTTTGAAAGTGGAATTTATGCTAAAATCCCAACCGACCTGCCCGAAAAACTTGCACTTTCGGCGCTGGATGTAGCAGGCGCTCCGGCGCAAACCGCAAAACTCGTAAAACCCGGCGATACGGTACTGATTATCGGAGCTGGCGGAAAATCGGGAATGCTGTGCTGCTACGAAGCTAAAAAACGCACAGGCGTTACCGGAATAGTAATTGGGCTGTGTCATAGCCAAAAATCTACCGAACGACTGAAAAAACTTAATTTCTGCGATTATGTCTTTTCTGCCGACGCAACCCAGCCCGTTCCTGTACTGGAAGAAATTGAACGCATTACCAACGGACAACTTTGCGACATTACAATCAACAATGTAAATATAAACGACACCGAAATGACATCAATTTTATGTACAAAAGATACAGGACTGGTTTACTTCTTTTCGATGGCTACAAGTTTCACCAAAGCCGCTCTCGGCGCCGAAGGCGTTGGCAGCGACGTTACAATGATTGTTGGCAACGGATACACCAAAGGACATGCCGAAATAACGTTGCAGGAACTGCGCGAAAGCGAAGAACTGCGCAAAATATTTACTGAACTTTACGCTTAAATAATTAAGAAATATTAAAACATTGCAAATACAAACAGTCTCACAGAATAAAACATGAGAAGTAATAATTAGTCAATAGTAAATAAAAAAACAGTAAATTAACAAAAACTCTGTATAATAAAAAAACGAATAATAAAATAAAAAAATATGAAAAGAAAAATTTTAAAAATCACTGCAGGATTAACAGTTGCGATTTTTGTTTTTGCATGCCACGACAGCAGACAGCGAAAACTTGAAGATATGGTTAAAACATTTACCGAACCTATTACTATTGCAAATATGCTGAGTATCAACAGCGTCAGCACTCTTCCGAATTTTACATTAAAGATGAACGCAACATGGTTGCAGGATGTTAATATTGATTTTGTGAGAGAAGCCGCTCAAACCACATGCAAAAATAGTATTGCACGAAACCTGTATCAGAATAAAACATTTATGGAACTGATAAACGAGGGTCTTGTTATATGCTTTACCATTTCGGATTTGCATGGAAATCATATTTCCGATGTATATATAAAATCAGACGATTTTAAAGATGATATTATCAATCCCTCGGAAAAAGAATATAATATTGAAAACTTTCGACAGCAAATGCAAATACTGCAAAAAACGCTTCCGCAGAAAGTGGAAGATGGTATTGTTATATGTGCAGCCGCTTTTAATGAATTAACAGGAACAGTTGAATATACATGGACTTTTGAAGAAGGATATGATATAACATACTTTGCCGATTCTGTCGAAGACTTTCAAAATCTGGCAACACAGTCGTGGAAAAACTTCGTAAGCAGTAATGAGATTATTGTAGATTTTATCAGCAAGGGATTTGTATGGAAATATATGTTTCTTGATAACGATAAAACCGTATTGGTTACCGCAGTTTTTGACGAAATAGAGGATTTAAATTAAAGAGAACTAATAATGATTGATGATTTAGATATGAAAAAGAACGTGACTGCGAACTGCGAAGCAGTAAGCAATCCAGAAAAAAGAAGAAACGGATTAATTAATAATGAATAGTAATAAAGACAATATTCTGGATTGCTTCACTGCTTTCGGGCTAACGCCCTCGCAGTTCGCAATGACGACACAACTCAATAAATAATATAAAAATGCAGAAAAAAGGTTGCAGATACGGAACGCATCGAGTAATATCGCCGGCAGGCACATTGCCACAGCCGGCGTTAAAACTCGATAACAACATGGAAATTTACGACAATGAACTGTTAATTGACGTCGCTACGCTTAATATTGATTCGGCAAGTTATACTCAAATTCGAAATGCCTGCAACGGAGATGAAAATTTGATGAAAAACATGATTCTTTCAATCGTCGAAGAACGGGGAAAAATGCAGAACCCCGTTACAGGCTCGGGCGGAATGTTGATTGGTACAGTCAGGGATACAGGCAAAAACTTTAACAATACAACAAAGGTAAAAAAAGGCGACAGAATCGCAACTCTGGTTTCGCTTTCGCTTACGCCTCTGAAAATTGACAGAATAATAAACCTCTCGGCAAAATCCGACCAGGTGGATATTGCAGGACAAGCAATTCTTTTCGAAAGCGGACTGTTTGCCATATTACCCGACGATATACCCGAAAAACTTGCCTTAGCCGTGCTTGATGTAGCAGGCGCTCCGGCACAGGTTGACAGACTGGTGACCGAAGGAGATATGGTTTGTATAATAGGCGGAGGCGGAAAATCGGGTGTGCTGTGCTGCTATCAGGCAATGAAAAATGCAGGTCGCTACGGAAAAGTGATTGTAGTTGAATATTCAGCCGAAAATGCCCAACGTATCAAAAACATGAATCTGGCTACAGACGTAATCGTTGCCGATGCTACAAACGTAATGGATGTTTACAGCAAAGTTATGCCATTAACCGGCGGAAGAGGCGTTGATGTTACAATCAACAATGTGAACGTTCCCTCAACCGAAATGACATCCATCTTGATAACCAAAGGACAGGGCTGCGTTTACTTCTTTTCGATGGCTACAAGTTTCACCAAAGCCGCTCTTGGCGCCGAAGGCGTTGGCAAAGACATAAACCTCATTGTAGGCAACGGCTATGCACGAGGACACGCCGAATTGACGCTGAACATAGTGAGAGAATCAAAAGATATACGCGAACTCTTTGAAAAACTTTATGTAAAATAATTGGTTGATATTGATTATACAGTCGCTCCTTACGAAAAAAAAGACAATGCCAATACATTAAAAATTTCAGACAATTATCTCTTTCTGTTAATTTGTATTGACACAAAAGAAGAGAAATATATCCCGCTACGAAT
>JAITLJ010000131.1 GCA_031277925.1 Prevotellaceae bacterium
CATATTTTGCCGAATTTTTGCCTGTATCTGTATAAAACTCGGTATTTTTATTCGATAATTTATGCCTATAATTTATTAATAATTAACTGTTTCGACCCTTTTTAAGGAGCGACTATATAAAATTCGGTATTTTTATTCGATAATTTATGCGTGTAATTTATTAATAATGAACCGTTTCAACTCATTTTATGGAGCGACTGGTTATTGTTATTTTACAAAGTAGATGTTTCTTATGAATGCTAACAGGCAAGTCCCTGTCAGCATCCCCAAAAAAAAATTACGATTTTTTATTGAAAACTCGTCCCGCACGAATATTGACAGCGTCGGTATAATATTTTTAATTTGATTTTGTCGGATATTTTTATTTTATTTCTTTCCAGCTACGAATCTCCAAATCGTTAATATCCAAACTGCAAGCAGCTTCTATGAATGCCGATGCCAACCGCGCATTGGTAAGCAGCGGAATGTTGTGGTCGATTGCGCTGCGGCGTATTTCGTAATCGTTATCAAGTTCGTTCTTTGTTAAATTTTTGGGAATGTTTATAACCAAATCAAAGGCTTTGTCGGTAATGAGTTTTATAACATTGTTATCGCCTTTTTCATCAGGCCATCCTGCCGATATTGCTTCTATTCCGTGTTCGTGCAAAAATGCTTTTGTGCCGTGAGTGGCATAAATTTTCAGTCCTTTTGCATAAGCCAGTCGACAGGCTTCGAGCAAGGTAACTTTTGATTTTGCTTCGCCCGATGAAATCATAATTGCGCGTTTTGGAATATTGTATCCTACAGACAGCATTGCAAGCAGCAACGCTTCGTTTACATCGTTGCCGATGCAACCTACTTCTCCTGTCGAAGCCATGTCAACGCCAAGTACGGGATCGGCTTTTTGCAGGCGCGTAAACGAAAATTGCGATGCTTTAACGCCTACGTAATCAATATCAAACTCGTTTTTTTCGGGTTTTACAAACGTTTTGCCGAGCATCAGTCGCGTTGCCATGTCTATAAAATTTGTTTTTAATATTTTCGAGATAAATGGAAATGTGCGCGATGCGCGAAGATTACATTCTATTACTTTTATATCATTGTTTTTGGCAAGATATTGAATATTAAAAGGTCCTGTTATCTGTAATTCTTTTGCTATCTGACGGCTTATTTTTTTCAGGCGGCGTATTGTTTCAAAATAAATTTTTTGAGCAGGAAAAACCAGTGTGGCATCTCCCGAATGAACGCCTGCAAATTCAACGTGTTCGGAAATTGCGTAAATCATAATTTCACCATTTTTTGCAACGCCATCAAATTCAATTTCTTTGGCGCTTTGAACAAATTCGGATACAACAACAGGAAATTCTTTAGATACATTTGCTGCAAGTTTCAGAAAATATTCCATTTCCTCTTTATTTGAGCAAACGTTCATTGCCGCTCCCGATAAAACGTATGACGGACGGATAATAACAGGAAATCCTACATTATCGACAAACTTGTAAATATCTTCCATGTTGCTCAATTCCTGCCAGCGAGGCTGGTCGATTTTAAGGGTATCGAGCATGCTTGAAAATTTATGGCGATTTTCGGCTCTGTCGATACTTACGGGCGAAGTGCCAAGTATCGAAACGTTTTGACTGTACAAACGCATTGCAAGATTGTTGGGTATTTGCCCTCCAACGGATACAATCACGCCTTCGGGTTTTTCCAAATCAATAATATCCATTACACGCTCAAACGAAAGTTCGTCGAAATACAGACGATCGCATTCGTCGTAATCGGTAGAAACGGTTTCGGGATTATAATTTATCATTATTGATTTATATCCTGATTTTCGTGCCGTTTTTACGGCATTTACCGAACACCAGTCAAATTCGACCGAACTGCCGATGCGATATGCTCCCGAGCCAAGTACAATTACGGGTTTGTCGCCAGGGAAATCAATATCATGTTCGATTCCATTGTACGTAACATAAAGATAATTTGTGCGCGCTGGATATTCAGCTGCAAGCGTATCAATCTGTTTTACGACAGGCAAAATATTGCGCCGTTTGCGCAAATTGCGTACAACGAGCATTGCATCTTCTGTTGTCATTTTTGATTTGTCCGACAAGCGTCCTATCTGAAAATCGGAAAATCCTGCCTGCTTTGCCGTTTTCATCAATTCGCTGTCAATATCTTCTATACTTTTGCAGTTATAAAGTTTGTGCGCTATGTCGTTTATGTTTTTCAGTTTATATAAAAACCATTTGTCGATTTTTGTAAGATTATGAATTTCATCTATGGAAAAATTTCGTTCGAGCGCCTGTGCAATAACAAAAATACGCATATCGGTAGGTTCCGAAAGCGCTTTTTCAATATCGTTTACAACTAATTCTTTATTAGCAGCAAAACCGTGCATTCCCTGACCAATCATTCGCAATCCTTTTTGTATGGCTTCTTCAAAAGTACGACCTATCGCCATAACTTCGCCTACGCTTTTCATGCTGCTGCCTAACTTTTTGCTTACGCCATGAAATTTTCCCATATCCCAGCGCGGAATTTTACAAACAACGTAATCGAGCGCGGGTTCAAAAAAAGCAGATGTATCGCGCGTCACCGTATTTTTCAAATCGTACAGGCTGTAACCAAGTCCAAGTTTTGCCGCTATGAATGCCAGCGGATAACCGGTGGCTTTTGATGCTAATGCAGACGAACGCGAAAGTCGTGCATTAACTTCGATAACTCTGTAATCTTCGGAATTGGGGTCGAGCGCATATTGAACATTACATTCGCCTACAATGCCTGTGTGTCGAATTATCCTGATTGCAATTTCGCGAAGCTTATGATATTCGCTGTTGGTAAGAGTTTGAGATGGAGCAACAACAATACTTTCGCCTGTATGTATTCCGAGCGGATCCATATTTTCCATATTGCATACGGTGATGCAATTATCGTATGCATCGCGCACAACTTCGTATTCGATTTCCTTCCATCCTTTCAGTGATTTTTCGATAAGCACCTGCGGCGAATGGGTAAAAGCGCGTTCGACTAAAATATTGAGTTCGTCAACGTTGTCGCAAAAGCCGCTGCCCAAACCGCCAAGCGCATACGCCGCACGCACAATAACGGGATAACCTAATTTTTGTGCGGCATGGAGAGCATCTGCAATATTTGTAACGGCTTCGCTTTTGATATATTTTACATTTATTTCGGACAGTTTTTGATTGAATCTTTCGCGGTCTTCGGTATCAATAATTGACTGCACTGGCGTTCCAAGAATTTTTAAATCATATTTCTCAAAAATCCCTTTTTTATACAGCTCAACTCCACAGTTCAATGCTGTTTGTCCGCCGTAGGCAAGCATTATTCCATCGGGTTTTTCTTTTATGATTACTTTTTCAACAAAAAAAGGAGTTACAGGTAAGAAATAAATTTTATCGGCAACATCTTCCGATGTTTGCACTGTTGCAATATTGGGATTGATTAATACGGTTTCGATACCTTCTTCTTTCATTGCTTTCAAGGCTTGCGAACCCGAATAGTCAAACTCGCCCGCTTCGCCTATTTTCAATGCACCCGAACCTATCAGCAGTATTTTTTTTATATTGTGTGGTTTCATTATATTATATTTAAATTTATTTGTATGTAAAAATCATGCTATTTTGTTTATGTAACAATAAATCAGGCATTCATGGCTTGTTTGTAATCGCATTACAGTTTTGTTTATTCATTGTTTTTTTACCAGCATTCTGTCCTTAACGGGACATTCTTTTTTTAATTCTTAAATTATTAAATTTACATTTTGAAATTAACTTTTATTATCTTCAATTTTTTTCAAAAATTCATCAAACAGAAATTCGGTATCAACAGGACCGCTTGCCGCTTCGGGATGAAACTGCGCCGAAAAGAAAGGTTTCGATTTATGACATATTCCTTCGTTTGTCCCATCGTTGAGGTTTACAAAAAGTTGCTGCCATTCGTTGCCCAATGTTATACTGTCAACGGCATAGCCGTGATTTTGCGAAGTTACAAAGCAGCGTTTATCGGTAAGCATTTGCACTGGCTGGTTGTGGCTGCGATGTCCATACTTTAATTTATACGTTTTTGCTCCGCTTGCCAGCGCTAATAACTGATTGCCCATGCAGATTCCGAAAATCGGCTTGGCGTCATTCATTGCCTTGCGGATATTTTCTACTGTTTTTGTACAGTGTTCGGGATTGCCCGGACCGTTTGAAATAAACAGTCCGTCATAATCAATCTGCGTAAAATCATAATCCCATGGCACGCGAATAACCTCAACGTTGCGTTTCAACAGGCAACGAATAATATTGTGCTTGACGCCGCAATCAACAAGCGCTATTTTATATTTGCCGCCCTCGTTGTAATGTATAATATTTTTGCACGATGCCTGGGCAACAAGATTTTCGCTGGCAGGATTGTAAATTTGAGAAACAGGCGAATCGTTGCCAAAAACTATTTGTCCGAGCATGCTGCCTTTTTCGCGCAAAAGTTTTGTAAGAGCTCGAGTATCAATATTTGATATTGCCGGAATTTTTTGCTGTTTAAGCCAGTCGCTCAAACTTTCGTTTGCATTCCAGTGGGAGTAATTTTCGGAATAATCGGACACAATAAATGCACGCACATGAATTTTTTCGGATTCAAAAAATTGTGATAAACCCTCGGTTCCAATATCGTTTTTTGGTACTCCATAGTTTCCTGCAAGCGGATATGTAAGCGCCAAAATTTCGCCTATATACGAAGGGTCGGTAAGGCTTTCGGGGTAGCCGCACATTGCCGTATTAAAAACAGCTTCGCCCGAAGTGGGCTGTTCGTAACCAAATGATATTCCATCAAATTGATTTCCGTCTTCAAGAATTAATTTTGCTTTCATATTTTAACAAACATAAAAAAATTGCAGGCATAAAAAAACGGCACAAACAAACGTTTGTGCCGTTTAATATATTGTATTCGGATAATTTATAATGTTCTACATTCATGCAATTATATTTTAAAACTTTGCAAAGTTACACACAAAATTTTTTTTGTCAAAATTTTTTTGCACAAATTATTTTTTTATTACTTTTGCGCATTATTATTCGTGGTGTTTTAATGTGATACTTATTAAGGGCGGCTGAAAAGTCGCCCTTGATTTATATTTGGACATTTTGGATAAGAATTACGTTTAAAATATTTAGCCACTCCTTACGAAAAAAAAGCCAGTGCCAATACATTAAAATTTTCTGTCAGATATTTAGTCGTTCCTTAAAAACTGTCTAAATTGTCGCTTCTTACGAATAAAAAAAAGACAATGCTAATACATTAAAAATTTCGGACAATTATTTCTTTCTGTTAATTTGTATTGACACAAAAGTAACCAACCGAAGCGTAAGCGGAGTGCGCGAATACCAAAAAATAATCACAGACAACTGTTAAAATTAATTTTATTGTTCTTTTTGATTTTTATTTAATCGATTATCAATTAATAATTTCAAAACATTTTCATTTACTCAGAGGTTCAAATTCGTATCCTTCGACTTTACCTGTTTTAATATTTCCCATTGCAGGAAACGCAATATGCATACCGGCTACAGGTATTTTGTTTTTTGCAGCGTATTCAAGTATTTTTTTTCGCGCGACCACGGCTTCGTCAGGATTTACATCGTAAGTAACGGCGATTTCGGGATGCGGCATCTGTATTGCCATGGCATGAGCAAGGTCGCCCCATATCAGGAATTGCGAATTTCCTGATTTTAGCAAGTATGCAGTATGACCGGGCGTGTGTCCGTAAGCGGCAACTGCATGTATTCCGCTCAATAATTCGTTTGTTGTATTTTCCAAGTCATCAGGAGTAAATAAATGCAATTTGCTTTTATATGCTTCTATTACGTTGCGCGCCTGTTCGCCTCCGCGCGAATTGATGTTCATCCAATAATCGTGTTCGGCTTGGGCTATGTAAAGTTGCGCATTGGGAAATGTAATTATTCCATCACGCAACAAACCGCCAATATGGTCGCCGTGCATGTGCGTAAGCAATATAACATCGACATTTTCGGCTGTAACATTTTGCGATTCCAGATTGTCGAACAGATTGCGTCCGAATCCGGCATCAACTAAAACTGTTTTTTCGGGAGTTTTTACCAAAAAAGCGTTACATGCCGATGGAACTTTTCCATCGGCAGCGTATTTTTTTATTATTTCGGAAGTTGCGCCGATTAATATCGAACTCCCGCTTTTTTGCTGTCCTTCGGAAAGTGTTGTTATTTCAAAATTTCCTGCTGTAAATTTAAAAATATCAGTGTTTTCCTGTGCTGTGATGCTTGCAGTCATAACCGAGACAAATAATAATGATGCAATAAAATATCTTTTCATAATATGATAAATAAATAGTTTCAGTTCACAAAATTAATCTTTTTTGTTAAAAATATGTATCTTTGCAGAAATTTTAACGATATGGAGAAGTTTAACCCTAATGATATTGGTTTGCCAAACGGTAATTTTTTTGCTCTTCCTTACTCTGTCGATGAATCTGAAATTGTATTGATAGCGGTGCCTTGGGATGTTACAACATCATACCGCAGCGGAACGGCAAAGGCGCCGGTACGGATTATTGAAGCATCATCACAGATTGATTTGTACGATGTGGATGTTAAAGATGCATGGAAAATCAAAACAGGAACACATCCTTACAACGAGGAAATATTTATCGAATCGACCGAATTGCGCAAAAAAGCCGAAAAAATTATCGCTCATCTCGAAAATGGCGGAAATGTCAAAGATATATCAATTGCAAATAAATTAAGTTCAATAAATAAAGCATCCGAAAAGTTGAATAAATGGATATATGAACGTGCAGAAATATATTACAAAGAAAAAAAAATAACAGGAATCGTAGGCGGCGACCACAGCGTTTCTTTTGGATTGATAAAACTTTTGAGCGAGAAATACGACAATCTCGGAATATTGCATATTGATGCTCATGCCGACCTGCGCCATGCTTACGAAGGTTTTGAATATTCACATGCATCGATAATGTATAATGTTATTACAAAATGCAAAAACATTTCAAAACTTGTACAGGTCGGTATTCGCGATTTTTGTAACGCCGAAGCCGAATTAATTGCAAACAGCGACAAAATATCAGCCTATACCGATTTTTATATCAGCGAGCAATTATTCGGCGGAGAACAGACATGGAAATCACTTTGCAATAATATTGTAAACGAGTTGCCCGAAAATGTTTATATAAGTTTTGATATAGACGGATTAAGTCCTGATCTTTGTCCAAATACGGGAACTCCCGTGCCGGGCGGATTGTCGTTTCAACAAGCGCATTATCTTTTACTGATGTTAGCAAAATCGGGCAAACGAATTGTCGGTTTTGATGTTTGCGAAGTTGCTCCAAATCCCGATAACGATAATGACGAATACGATGCAAATACAGGCGCTCGAATTTTATATAAAATCTGTTGCCTTGCACATTTATCAAATATTAAAGCAATTAATTCCAAATAATTTAAAATTTAATTTCACTG
Source organism: Prevotellaceae bacterium (assembly GCA_031277925.1). GTDB lineage: Bacteria > Bacteroidota > Bacteroidia > Bacteroidales > UBA932 > JAIRKV01. The sequence continues at coordinate 7,494 of JAITLJ010000131.1, forward strand.
ATTAATATTTAACCAATGCCTAATATACAAGAACAAATAAGAAAAATACGTAAACATTACTGGCTGTATAAACGCGAAAGAAACATAAGAGATACGTTTTCTCATTTTTTTCACAAGGAAGCAACAGGAGGAATATTGCTGTTTTTTGCAACAGTTATTGCTCTTGTATTCGCCAATTTTCCATGTTTTTTTGATTTAAATGCACTATGGGAAAAGGAACTTGCAATATCGATAGGCAGTTTTGTTCAAAAAATGTCGCTGCGCGACTGGATAAACGATGGATTGATGATGATATTCTTTTTCGTTGTAAGTCTCGAAATAAAACGCGAAATTATGGTTGGAGAACTTTCATCGCTGAAAAAATCGAGTTTACCCATAGCGGCTGCAATAGGCGGAATGATTATGCCTGCGCTTATTTATTCGATTTTCAACAGCAATTCGTCCGAAACAATAAGCGGCTGGGGAATACCAACGGCAACAGATATTGCGTTTGCAATAGGCATACTTTCGATTTTGGGAAAACGCGTTCCTGTTTCGATGAAAATATTTCTTACGGCGCTTGCAATTGCCGACGATCTTGGCGCAATAATTGTAATTGCCATTTTTTATCCAACGCATTCCATCAATCTCGACATGCTGATGATTATTGCAATAGTAATGGCAGTAATACTTATATTAAATTCGTTGCAGATACGTCATACTTTTCTTTATTTCATTACAGGTTTGGTTCTTTGGTTTTTGGTTTTGCAATCGGGCATACATGCAACAGTTTCAGGAATTTTGCTTACTTTGCTCATCCCGACACGAACACGCATAAGCGGAACAAAATTTTATGCTCATACCAATTTTTTAGTACGCAAATTCAGGAAAAATTATGTAGAAAATAAAACTATTTTGGCTAATCAGGAATGCCTTGACGTTATAAATGCAATGCGGTCTGAAATAGCAAAAGCATCGTCGCCGCTGCAAAAATTTGAATTTGCCCTGCATGGATTTTCGATGTATGTTATAATGCCTGTATTTGCTCTGGCTAATGCAGGAGTTGTGATTAATTTCAATGAATTTAATATTATCAGCGAAGCATCGCTTGGAATAATTTTCGGATTAATAATAGGAAAACCTGTTGGCATATTTCTATTCAGTTTCATAATGATAAAATCGGGAATGTCAAAATTTTCGGATGGAATGAATTATCGACTGTTATTAAATGCAGGAATATTTGCAGGAATAGGATTTACAATGTCGATGTTTGTAAGTAATTTGGCATTTGATAATCAAACTTATACAGACACTGCTAAAATTGCAATATTCATATCTTCGCTGCTTGCAGGAATACTTGGAATAGCAGCAACTTTGTCAACAAAAAAACGCAGATAGTAGCATACGAAATTTATTGTCCGTAAAAAACGTCTGAATAATAAGTTATACCAAAACGCCATCAAACTGTAATTTATATAAATTGAATATCAGCAAAATATCATTATCTTTTAGTCTATTTTGATACCTTCTGGTATAAAATATTAATTGACAGCATATTTTTGTATATGACTTATTTTTTACAAAAAAACTAATATTAAAATGTAAACTTTATCTAAAATGTATAATTTTTTTTGATTACAAACAAACATAAAAATTTATAAGGAGATTACATGATTTAATCAATTAATTTTATCATTTTTTCTACAACAAACTGAATGCGCATGTAACTCCTGCTGTAACTATCGAAACCATCGACATTAATTTAATAAGAATATTCAAACTTGGTCCTGATGTATCTTTGAAAGGATCGCCTACCGTATCGCCTACAACTGTTGCTTTATGGCTTTCGGAACCTTTGCCTCCATAATTTCCTTCTTCAACAAATTTTTTCGCATTGTCCCATGCGCCGCCTGCATTTGCCATGAATATTGCAAGTACAAATCCTGATGCCAAACCGCCGACCAGCAATCCCATAACTCCGGATACTCCGAAAATTACGCCAACCAGTACAGGCACAATTATTGCCAAAATCGATGGAAATAGCATTTCTTTTTGTGCTCCTTTTGTTGATATTTCAACGCAACGTGCATAATCGGGAGTTGTTTCTCCTGTAAGAATACCTTTCATTTCGCGGAACTGGCGACGAACTTCTTCAACCATTTTTTGTGCGGCGCGTCCTACTGCGTTCATTGTCAATCCACAAAACAGAAATGCCATCATTGCTCCGATAAACGCTCCTGTCAACAATTTGGGATTCATCAAGTTTATTTCAAAATATGTAATAATATCGGGGATTGTTGCCTTTGATACGTCTATTATCTTACCTGCAACTTCAATTGATTCTTTTCCTACACGGTCCAATCCTATTTTTATTTCTTCGATATACGATGCCAAAAGCGCAAGCGCCGTAAGAGCCGCCGAACCTATGGCAAAGCCTTTGCCTGTTGCTGCTGTTGTATTTCCGAGAGCGTCGAGTACATCGGTACGTTTACGCACTTCGGGTTCTAGTTTGCTCATTTCTGCGTTTCCGCCGGCATTGTCGGCTATTGGACCATAAGCATCGGTAGCAAGCGTTATACCAAGTGTGGACAACATTCCTACAGCAGCAATTCCTATTCCGTACAGCCCAATGCTCAAATTATTTGCCGAAATCATATTTGCCGTATCAAATCCGGTAGCGCACAAAAAGGCTAAAATTATTGCCAGAGCTATCGTTACAACAGGAATGGCTGTTGATATCATTCCAAGACCTATTCCTGAAATTATTACTGTAGCAGGTCCCGATGCCGAACTGTGTGCAATTTTCCTAGTTGGTTTATACGAATGTGATGTATAATATTCGGTGGATTGTCCTATTATAATTCCGGCGAGCAAGCCTGTAATTACCGAACATGAAATTCCTGCCCAGTTTTCTATCTGTAAAAGATATAAAATTCCGAAAGTTGACGCTGCAATAAGAATCGAACTTAAATTTATGCCAAATCCCAGCGAGCGCAAAAGTTGTTTCATTCCGGCGCCTTCTTTGGTGCGCACCGTATAAATTCCAATAATAGACAATATAATACCAATAGCGGCAATCAGCATTGGAGCAAATACAGCCTTCAACTGCATTTCGGGTTTCAGTACAAAAGCCGAAGCGCCCAGAGCGGCAGTTGCCAGTATCGACCCGCAATACGATTCGTAAAGGTCGGCGCCCATTCCTGCTACATCGCCTACATTATCGCCAACGTTATCGGCTATTGTTGCAGGATTGCGCGGGTCATCTTCGGGTATTCCGGCTTCTACCTTACCAACAAGATCGGCGCCTACATCGGCGGCTTTGGTATATATTCCGCCGCCAACGCGCGCAAACAAAGCCTGTGTGGAAGCGCCCATGCCAAATGTAAGCATTGTTGTTGTTATTGTTACAAGTTTTTGTCCCTGCGTTGCTTCTTCTACAAAAATATCAAGAATTAAATACCATACAGAAATATCAAGCAAACCCAGCCCGACTACAACAAGCCCCATTACTGCGCCCGAGCGGAAAGCGATTTTAAGTCCATCGTTAAGCGAGCGCCGTGCGGCGTTTGCAGTACGCGCCGATGCATAAGTTGCGGTTTTCATTCCTATAAATCCGGCGAGACCTGAAAAAAAACCTCCCGTAAGAAAAGCAAACGGAACCCAAGTATTTTGTTTTTCCAAACCATAAGCCAGAAAGGCAAAAAACAAAGCAAGTATTATAAATACGACAATCACAACTTTATACTGCTGATAAAGATAAGCCATAGCTCCTTTTCGCACGTGGCTTGCGATTGTTTTCATAGTTTTCGTTCCTTCCGATTCTTTAAGCATTTTGCGGAAGAATGTATAAGCAAAAATCAATGCTGCAACAGAGCATGCTGGAATTATCCAAAATAAGTAATTTATCATAACCGTTATGTTTTAAATGAATTTTTTTACAAAGATATAAAAAAGAGTTTACAGTTTTATCATTTGCAGTTGAATTTAAAGATTTAAATAAAAATATTCCGCTATGGGACAAATATTTATAAAAAAAACAGCAAACAACCTGTCCCTAGCGGAACAAAATATTGGTAGAAATTTTGCCGCAGCAAAGTTTACGTGCGGAGCGCCGGCGGTTTTTCAAGTCATTTGTGATAAATCCGTACGTAATGCACGGAGATATTTCGTTTTTATCTATTGACTATTGATACTAAAACGCCATCAAACTGTAATTTATATAAATTGAATATCAATAAAATATCTTTATAGTTCAGGGTATTTTGATACCGTTTTGGTATGAGTTGCTCCTTACGAATAAAAAAAGGACAAAGCTAAAACATTAAAAAATTCGGACAATTATTTCTTTCTGTTAATTTGCCTTGACACAAAAGAAGATAAAGAAAAAAGTTCATATTTTGCCGAATTTTTGCCTGTATCTGTATAAAACTCGGTATTTTTATTCGATAATTTATGTAGATAATTTATTAATAATGAATGATTTCGATATTTATTAAGGAACAATTATTTTTTAATGAATCTTTCAGTAAGCAATGGAATTATTTTATGCACATCTCCTACAATTCCCAAATCGGCAACTTGAAATATGGGAGCATATCTATCTTTATTTATGGCAATTATAAATTCCGATTCTTCCATTCCTGCCAAATGCTGTATTGCGCCCGAAATTCCGCAGGCAATATACAAAGATGGTCGTACTGTTTTTCCCGTCTGTCCTACCTGACGCGCATGTTCCATAACGCCGGCATCAACCATTGCTCGCGAAGATGAAACTTCTGTTTTTCCGCCTATTGCAGCAGCAAGCGCGCGCAGTTCGTCAAAACCTTTTTCGTTTCCGACTCCTCTGCCACCTGATATTAATATTTTTGCTTCGGTAATATCGATCATATCTTTCTTTTCTTTCACTGTTTTTACAATACGCACACGAAATTTTGACTTGTCGAAACTGATTGATATTTTTTCTGTTTCGCCTTTGCGCGATTCATCTTTTTCGTGGGCGCGCATAACTCCGGGACGCACCGTTGACATTTGCGGACGATGAGCGCTGCACAATATTGTAGCCATAAGGTTTCCTCCAAATGCAGGACGCGTCATCAGTAATTCGCGGGTTTCGGAAATTTCGAGTTTTGTACAGTCAGCCGTAAGCCCTGTTGCCAAACGCGCCGAAAGTCGTGGACCTAAATCTCGACCTGTTGTTGTTGCGCCAATAAGCACTATGCCTGGTTTTCGTTCTTTTATTATTTGGCAAACAGCCTGCGTATAAGGTTCTGTATTATAATATTCAAGTTCTTTGTCATCTGCGCAAATTACGGCATCGGCGCCATAGGCTATAAGTTCGTTTGCACGGTTTTCGATATTGTAACCGAGTAAAATGGCTACAACTTTTTCGTTCAGGCTGTCAGCCAAATCGCGCGCTTTGCCAAGTAATTCAAAGGCTACGTTTTGAACTTTACCTTCGCGCTGTTCAACAAAAACGTACACATCTTTATATTCTGAAATATTCATTTTCGTTTTATTTTTAATAATTAAATAATGTATTTTTCTTTCAATTTACTCATAATTATACCGACAGATTCTTCGGCATCTGTTTCAAACATTTCGCCTGCCGCTTTTACGCCTCGTGTGAACGCTTTATGTACTTTCGTCGGCGAACCTTTAAGTCCTACTTTTTCTTCATCAATTCCAATTCTTTCAAATCCCCATATTTCAATTTCCTTGTCGTATGCTTCGACTATTCCGCGCACCGACATGTAACGGGCTTTGTTTGCCGAAGCCAAAACGGTTACAACACAAGGCGCATCAACTTCGAGAATCTGATAGCTATCTTCCATTGATTTTTTTATTGTAAAGGTTTTTTTGCCGTCATATTCGAGATTTTCGAGATATGTTACCTGCGGCAGGTCAAGGTGTTCTGCTATTTGAGGACCAACTTGCGCCGTATCGCCATCTATTGCTTGACGTCCTGTTATTATCAGGTCAAATTCCAATTGGCGCAATGCAGCCGCCAAAGTATTTGATGTTGCCAAAGTGTCGGCGCCGCCAAGTTTTCTGTCGGTAATGAGAATTGCTCTGTCGGCTCCCATAGCAAAGGCTTCGCGCAGAATATCTTCTGCCTGAGGCAATCCCATTGTAATAACGGTAACATGAGCATTGTACCTGTCTTTCAATTTCAATGCTTCTTCCAAGCCTCCCTTGTCATCGGGATTCATAATGCTTGCAACTCCATCGCGGATAAGTGTTCCTGTTGTCGGATTAATTTTTATTTCTGTTGTATTAGGAACCTGTTTTACACATACTATTATATTCATCTTGTTATTATTTTGTTAATGTTTGATATTAGCCACTCAATATCGAATATTTCGTATTTCATTATTATAATTTTATAAATTAATTACCGATTATTTTAATAATGCGGCGGCAATAACCATGCGCTGTACTTCGGAAGTACCTTCGTAGATTTCGGTAATTTTTGCATCGCGCATCATTCGTTCTACCGGATATTCGCGTGTATAACCGTAGCCGCCGTGAAACTGTACGGCTTTTGTTGTAACTTCCATTGCTGTTTCGGCAGCAAAAAGTTTACACATTGATGCTGCATCTGCATATGGAATATGATTATCTTTTTTGAAAGCAGCCGAACGAACAAGCAGTCGCGATGCCTGAATTTTAGTTAGCAAATCGGCTAACTGGAACTGTGTATTTTGAAATTTGCCTATAGTTTTACCAAATTGTTTGCGTTCTTTGACATACTTTACTGTTTCGTCCATTGCTCCCTGCGCAATTCCCAATGCCTGCGAAGCAATACCTATGCGTCCGCCATCAAGCGTTTTCATTGCAATTGCATATCCGCCGCCTATTCGTCCGAGCAGATTTTCTTTGGGAATAATACAATTTTCAAAAATCAATTCGGCAGTTGCAGAGCCGCGAATACCCATTTTCAATTCTTTTTTACCAAATGAAAATCCGGGCGTTCCCTTTTCGACAATAAAAGCCGAAATTCCTTTTACGCCCTGCGATTTGTCGGTCATTGCAAAAATCACATAAACATGAGCATAACCTGCATTTGTAATAAAAATCTTGTTTCCGTTGAGTATCCATTTATCGTCATCGGCAACAGCCATTGTTTGCTGTGCTGCGGCGTCCGTTCCTGCATTTGGTTCGGTAAGCCCGAATGCGCCGATATGTTCGCCCGAAGCCAATTTAGGAAGGTATTTTTGTTTTTGCTCTTCGGTTCCATTTTCCAAAATCGGAGCAAGACACAAAGATGTATGAGCCGAAACAATAACGCCTGTTGTTGCACAAACGCGCGACAGTTCTTCAACAGCAATCGAATACATGATATTGTCGCCGCCTGCGCCGCCGTACTGTACAGGCACAGGTATTCCCATTATGCCTGTTTTTGCCATTTTTTCTACTGTTTCAATCGGAAAACGTTCTTGTTCGTCGATTTCGGCAGCAAGTGGTTTTACTTCTTTTTCGGCAAAATCGCGTATCATTTGCTGAAAAAGTTTCTGTTTTCTGTTTAGATTAAAATCCATACTTCTTAATAAATTGTTTTACATTCGTTTATATTATTGACAAAATTCATTTCAATCAGTCTGCTACAAATACATTATTTAAGCCGCCGCAAAGGTAATATTTTATTTTATAAAGAATGCTAATATATTCAGGCGTTCCTTAAAATTAAAATTTTCAGATAAAAAATTTGATAATTGTGTATTTATACGGCGTTTAAAACCTTTTAAACTGCAAAGCGTTCCTGCGAAACAGAATATAAATAAAAAATAATGAATAAACAGTCGTTTCTTACGAATAAAAAAGGCAATAATACGATTTTCTGTCAGATATTTAGTACTATTACGAAAAAACTGTCCCTAACGGGACATCTTTTCTTTCTGTCTCTATATAAAATTCGGTATTTTTATTCGATAATTTATGCTTACAACTTATTAATAATTAATGTTTTCAATATTTATTAAGGAGCGACTATCTATCTTTTAAGGAAAACGTATATACCATATTTACTAAAGACAGTCTGCTCGTTTTTTTTACTGTAATTTTTTACCTGTTTCTAATATAATAGCAAGGCGCTTAAAAATTGTTTTGTAATTTTCAGAAACTCGATATTCGTTTTTTATACAGTCTGTTTCTGTAATAAATAAATAGAATTCCTGTTAACATTGTTATCGAAAATCCTAATATGTTCGACAAAAGCATGTTACAACCAAAGCCTTCCGGTGCTATAAAAATGTATGTTGATGTTACTGCCGTCATAAATAATGCAGGAACAAGCGATATGAAATAATTTTTTCTGTTTCGGCAAAGATAAACGGTGATTGCCCAAAGCGTAAACACTGCAAGCGTTTGATTACACCATGCAAAATATCGCCACAAAACACTGAACGGAATAAAGAAGAGGATTATAAAAGTCAAGGCGAAAACAGGTATGGCGACAAACAATCGGTTTATCAGTTTTCGCTGGCTTACATGCAAAAAATCGGCAACAATCAGGCGCGCCGAGCGTAGAGCCGTATCGCCGGAAGTAACAGGCGCGGCAACAACGCCAAGCAAAGCCAGTATTCCGCCAAATGTTCCAAGCCACGTTTTAGATATTACGTTTACAACTTCGGCGCCTGTATTAGAAGTTGCCGGAAGTTTGGCAACATATTCCTGCAAACCATCAATAGAGCCGAAAAACGATGCTGCCGCCGCTGCCCAAATCAATGCCAAAACGCCTTCGGCAACCATTGCGCCGTAAAAACATCTGCGTCCGTATTTTTCGTTTTTTATACAGCGCGCCATCATTGGCGACTGTGTTGCATGAAAGCCCGATATTGCACCACATGCTATTGATACAAACATCATTGGAAATATCGGTAATCCGTCTGGATGTCTGTTTGACAAGCCATTTGTGATTTCGGGTACGGGAGCATCGTTCATAAATAATGCAATTAATATTCCTGCTGCCATAAACAAAAGAACAATACCGAACAAAGGATAAATTTTGCCTATAAGTTTGTCAATTGGCAGTAGCGTAGCCAAAATGTAATAAGCAAAAACAATAATTGTCCACCAGAAAACATTTATATAACCAGACGTCATTCCAGCAAGCAATCCTGCCGGACCTGAAATAAATACTGCTCCAACCAAAATCATAAGCAAAGACGAAAATATGCGCATAAATTGTTTTGCGGCAATACCCAATTCGTTTCCGTTGAGTTCGGGCAAACTTGCTCCTTTGCTGCGAATCGACATCATCCCTGAAAAATAATCGTGAACCGCTCCTGCAAAAATTGTTCCGAAAACAATCCATAAAAATGCTGCCGGACCAAACATAATTCCCATTATTGCGCCGAAAATAGGACCCAGTCCAGCTATATTCAAAAATTGAATAAGAAATATGCGCCACCATGACATCGGAACGTAATCGACATTATCGTTCATTGAATATGCAGGAGTTTGTCTGTTTGTATCAATTCCAAAAATGCGTTCGGCAAATTTACCGTATATAAAATATCCTGCAAATAAAATTACAAGAGCCAAACAAAAACTTATCATACCTTTATATTTTTATTTTAAGGAGTAAAATTATAAAAAAAATGTAAATTACCGGTAAATAATTATTTTTCGCTTCACTTTAATCGCTGCCGTCCTCTAAAAAAGTTTAATACATTATATTATCTACACAGTATTTTTTTTCAGCCGATAGGCAATGGATATTTTTTTATTTTTGATTTATATGTACGCAATCAAAATATTTCATGTAAATTTGCAAAAATAATTACACAATGAAAGTTTATACAAAAAAAGGCGACAAGGGAACAACATCTTTAATTGGCGGTACGCGAGTTCCCAAATATCATATTCGTGTTGAAGCGTATGGCACGGTTGACGAATTGATTTCGTATATCGGATTGATTCGCTCACAGAAAATCGACTTGCATATTATTGAAACTCTGCATCAAATTCAAATCAAACTGATGGATATTGCGGCAATCATGGCAAGCGACGAAAAGGCAAAAAAACTTCGCCACGTTAGCGACAGCGATATTCAAACTGTTGAAAATGAAATAGACCGATACGATGCCGAACTTGAACCTCTTAAATATTTTGTTCTGCCCGGAGGACATGAGGTTACTGCTTTTTGCCATATTGCGCGATGTATTTGTCGCCGAGCCGAACGTATGATTTTACGCGTTAATGAAGAAAGCGCGGTTCCTGAAAATGTATTAATATATATAAATCGTTTATCTGATTATCTTTTTATGCTTGCACGAAAATTACATAAAAACCTTGATATTCAAGAGATTTTTTGGATTACCGACAGATAATATTAACTGTTTATTGATTAATGTTCGTAAATTTTTTATTAAACCTATTGTTCTAATCAAAATTATTTATATTTTCGCATTTCCAAAATATGGATTTGAATTGTTAATTAATTGATTATTAAAAAAATATTATATTATGTACTGGACATTAGAACTTGCTTCAAAATTAGAAGATGCACCATGGCCGGCAACCAAGGAAGAATTGATTGATTATGCCGTACGGTCCGGCGCTCCGTTGGAAGTTGTTGAAAATCTTCAAGAACTGGAAGACGACGGTGAAATTTATGAAAATATTGACGATATTTGGCCTGATTATCCAAGTAAAGATGATTTCTTTTTTAATGAAGACGAATATTAATTCATAAAATGATTACTCGAACAGAAGACCGTATCAGGTCTTCTTTCTTTTTCTGAACTGATAATAAATAAAATATACTTCGACATGCATATAATAGAACTCGAAAACATGGAATTTTTTGCTCATCATGGCTGCTTTGAAGAAGAGAAAATTACAGGCAACAAATTTATTGTTAATTTAAAGATAACAGCCGACGAATCATTATCTGAAATTACTGATAATATTGACGATGCAGTTAATTACCAAACAATATACAACATTGTTTGCAGAGAGATGAAACAAAGTTCGCATTTACTCGAAAACGTATGTAAACGAATAATTGACGCCGTTTACAGGGAAATGAAAAACATAAAAAACATAACAGTCAAAATCAGCAAATTAAATCCGCCAATGGGAGGAAAAACAGGCTGCGCAAGTGTTACGCTGCAACGGTAAATCATAAATTACATCGCTTCACTTCGCTTGCAAAACGAAATGTTGCATTTACATTTAGAACCTCTGCTGTTCACGACATTATAAAAAAAGCAACTGCCGATGCTGCCACTTTTAAAAATTCATAGTCTTACACAATTCCTATTTTCATAACCTGTTCTTCCAGATTTTCAGGATAAAACGATTTGTTTTTAAGTTTCGAACGATAAGTATAAATTGTTGTTATCGAATATCTTAAAAAAACCGAAATTTTGACGCTGTCTGTTATTCCAAGCCGTATCAAGGCATAAATGCGGAGTTCGGTGTTTAACAGTTCATTCTGTTTGGGTTTTTGCTGTTCTTCTTTGGGAAACAGAGCATTAAAATCGCTTATAAAAGTCGGGTAAATTCGTAAAAATGTTTCATCAAAAATGGTATAAAATTCATTCAGTTCGTCTTCGATAAATTGAGACGATTTCAGTGACTTCATCAATTCGTCCATTTTTCCGCTGCTGGCTATGCGATTGAGCTGACGCCGATAATTATTTAGTTTTTCGATATAATTTGAACACAAATCAACAAATTTTCCGAGATAGGCTTCCTTTATACGGTTTGCTTCTTTAAGTTTTTTATTTACCGCCAAGTGTTGTTCATTCAGTTCGTGAAGTTTTACATTTGATTCGTGCAAATCTGTATTCAATTCATTAAGTTTTGCATTTGTAAGGTATAATTTTTGCCTGATTTTGAAATATCTTTTCATTTGAACCGAAACATAAAACACGGCAACAATCAAAAACAGCGACAATAAACTTGCAGTAAACAGATATTTTTGCAGTTTTCGTGTTTGCATATTCGTTTTATTCAGATATGCCGCATCAATAATCGGAAACACTTTTGAAATTTCAAAAGCGCGAAAACGGGCATTACAAAACACAGCATCGTCCATCGAAAACTTTATGCATTTATAAGAATTGTCAATGTCGCCTTCTTCAAATAAAAGCAGCGCCAGCGACATCATCGAAGAGTTTTCTTTTATTGCATTTTTAATATCGTATATGGCTGATAAGGCAAAATATTTTTTCTGCATTTCCACATCTTTTTCTTTTTTGTAAATGTTTGCCAAAACGTTGGTTAAAATAGCGCGTTCATGATTTTCTGCCTGCGAGATGTTCAGTGCGCTAAACAACATCTGTTTTGCCTTTTCGGTCTGGTTTTCGTCAGTCAGTTTTTCAGCCATAAGCACATAATACGAAATCCCATCGGCAGGAACAATCTGCAACAGCGAATCACGGTACATGTTGCTTGTTTTGTAATAATAACTTTCTCTGCCGTCAGCGATTGTTGAATAATAGATATAAATACGTTTATAGGCTTCAAAATAAGCGATGAGCAACCATTTTGGCAAATTGTCGAATTGCTTTCTATTCATACTTGCCAATATATGCTCCGCATCCAGAAACCGTCCTTTTATCCAGTACGAAAACGACAAATTAAGCTTGCTTTGATAAATATACTCAACGTTTTGCAGTTTTTCGGCAATTTTCATGTTCGTTTCCATGTAATATATTGCCGAATCAATCTTATAAGTGCAATATTCATTATACAGTTGTAAATTTATAAAATATTGCTGCGAAATAGACATGTAAGGAATATCAAGCATCTTTACATTGGTGCGAATACGATTTTCTTTTTCGGCAATGAAAATTTTATCATTTTCCATTGTCACAAACAAAACAGAAAAAACAGAATCAATATCAGTATCAATATCAGCGCTTGACAAAACAGTTACATTTGTCGCAAGCATAATAACGAAAAACAAAAGTGTCTTCATAATTTTTTTGGTTTTACATTAAATTA
>JAITLJ010000142.1 GCA_031277925.1 Prevotellaceae bacterium
AAAATTAATATATATATATAATTAATAAACAGCAGTTTATGCAGATAGCAAAATGTTACTTATAATTATTAATACAAGATATGATGAAGTAAAAATGCTATTAATCGGTAAAAAAAAATATGTTTCAGCACAATTTTAAAGTTAAATTTTAAAATGATTGCAAAAACAAACAAAATTACGTTATATTTACATGCCTTACATACAATGCTTTACATTGTATGTAATTAATAAAAATTTACATTTATAATTTGTTTACATTTCAATCAACTACTGTTTTTCAAAAATAAACATTGATAATATTAAAAAAAATATAATTCATTGTTATATGTATATAATTTACTATAAGTTACGACAGTATTTACGCACTTATAAATTATAAGACGAATTAATAAATTCTGAATTAGTTCCTTCTTCGCTTTGTAATTTAAAGATTTTAAAAATTAAAGATTTAAAGCGCGTTATTTGCGAAAAAGAAACAATTTACAATTTTATATTTTGCTGTTTTACTGTTTTTTTCTTCGGTTGGTCTTGCTTCGCAGTTCGCATTAATACTGCCTGTATATCTGTAAAAAATCGCCAATTCCACAATTTTGTTTATATTTGCTATCTGAAATTAACGATATAAAGATGAAAATAACTTTTCACGGAGCAACAAAAACCGTTACAGGTTCAAAACATTTGATAAGGCTTGATAACGGTAAGAATATTCTACTCGACTGCGGCATGTATCAAGGATTAGGCTCAGATACAATCGAACTGAATTATGATTTCGGATTTAATCCGCAAGATATTAATTATCTAATTTTATCACATGCTCATATCGACCATAGCGGACTGATTCCAAAATTAGTGCGCGATGGCTTTAATGGTAGAATTTTCGGAACGCCTGCAACAATAGATCTGGCTGAAATTCTTTTGCTTAATTCGGCATATATACAGGAAACCGATACTGCCTACGTAAATAAAATACGCCGTAAAGAAAATAAAAAACCGGTGAAACCTTTATACAGTTATGAAGATGTAAAAAAAACTATTCCCTTATTTGAACCGATTGAATATACAAGACCATATTCTGTTGACGATGATATTGAAATTCAATTTTTTGACGTTGGACATATTATTGGCAGCGCAACAACATTTTTAAAATTAAAAGAAAATAACAGAACAATAAACATAGCATTCAGCGGAGATGTAGGCAGATATGGCGATCCCATTCTGAAATCGCCGCAACGTTTTCCACAAGCCGATTATATAATTATAGAATCAACTTACGGCAACAAACTGCACGATGATGTAGATTCTTATTCTGCCAAATTAAAAGAACATATTATTAAAACATGTATCGAAAAACGCGGAAAACTTATAATTCCTGCATTTAGCGTAGGTCGTACGCAGGAACTTCTGTTTGCGCTGAACGAACTCGAATTGAATGGCGAATTGCCTAATGTAGAATGTTTTGTAGACAGCCCCTTGTCAATCGAAGCGACCGAAGTTGTAAAAAAACATACAAAATATTTTAACAAAAATGTTCAGAAATTATTTTTGATTGACAATGATGTTTTTGATTTCAAAGGTTTGCATTATATAAAAGATGTTGAAGACTCGAAAAAATTGAACAGCAAAAAAGAACCGTGCATAATAATTTCAGCATCGGGCATGGCCGATGCAGGACGCGTAAAACATCATATAGCAAACAGTATTGGCGAGAAGCGAAATACAATTTTAATGGTAGGATATTGCGAAGCAAATTCGCTTGGCGCACGACTGAAACAGCATCCTGACGAAATAGGAATTTTTGGCGAAAAATTCAAAGTGAAAGCCGACATCGAAGAAATAAATTCGATGAGCGCACATGCCGATTATGGCGACCTGTCGCAATATTTGGCCTGTCAAAATTACGATTTGGTAAGAACAATTTTTATCGTTCACGGCGAACCCGAAGTACAGCAAGAGTTTAAACGCAGATTAATAAAAAAAGGATTTTACGATGTTGTAATACCCGAATTGCATCAGTCATTCGGGCTTAAATAATAATACAAATATTAAATAATCAACACAAAAAAAATGGATACAGACAAAATTATCAAAGAACTGAAAGAACAGGGCAAATCAATATGTTTATCAATTGCCGAAATCAACGATTATCCCGAAGCCGGCATTTCGTTCAAAGACATCACGCCTGTCTTACAGTCACCCACACTGTTTAGCAAAGTGAATACGGCTTTGACCGGTTTAAGCAAATGTTTTGGTAAAATAGATTTGGTGATATCGCCCGAATCGCGCGGATTTCTTTTTGGACCTGTCATTGCCGACAGACTTGGAGCAGGATTTGTTCCTGCCCGCAAAGCGGGAAAACTTCCGCGAGCCGTGATAGAAGAACCTTACGGAAAAGAATACGGAACAGACATGATACAAATTCATACAGATGCTATTGAAAAAGGACAACGTATTATAATTGTTGACGATGTGCTTGCCACAGGCGGAACGGCAAAGGCAATAGAAAGACTGTCAGAACGACTTGGCGGAATTGTTGCAGGTTACGTGTTTTTTATAGAATTATGTTATCTTAACGGTGCAAATTTTCTTGGAAACGACAAGGTTCTGTCTTTGATTGAATATAAATAATTTACCGACAGAATCGGAATTTTAATTTCAGTCGTATTTTTAATTTATTATTTGCGGAAATTTTGGTTTTAATAAAATAAAGACTAATTTCGCCCGTTATTTTAATTTTAACTTAAATTTTAATTTATATCGAAATATGAAAAAAATCTTTTTACTGCTATTGACAGCAACCTTTATTTATGCTTGTGGAACAGTTCCTGTTACCGGGCGGAAACAGTTAAATTTGATTCCGGATGCAGATGTTTTATCATTAAGTTTGGACAGTTATAACGAATATATGAAAACGGCAAAAAAATCAACCGATAAAACAGCAACGGCAATGGTTGTAAATGTCGGACAAAACATAGCAAGCGCCGTTGAATATTATTACAAATCGAACGGAATGGAAGATATGCTTAAAAATTTTGCATGGGAATTTAATCTTGTAGAAGATGCAAGCGTAAATGCCTTTTGTATGCCCGGCGGTAAAATTGTGGTTTATACAGGAATTTTGCCCGTTACCAAAGATGAAACAGGCTTGGCTGTTGTACTTGGGCACGAAGTTGCTCACGCTGTAGCCAAACATGCCAACGAAAGAATGTCGCAACAGGCAATTGCTTCATACGGCGCCGAAGCTTTAACATCGTTACTGGGAGGAGCATCAGATAAAGTTAAATCATTAAGCCAACAAATTTACGGACTTGGCGCTCAATACGGCGTGATGTTGCCCTTTGGAAGAAAACAGGAACTCGAAGCCGATCATTTGGGTTTAATATTTATGGCAATTGCAGGATATAATCCCGAAGCAGCTGTTCCTTTTTGGCAGCGAATGGCACAAACAGGAGGAACATCAACGCCTGAATTTTTCAGCACTCATCCTTCTAATGAAACACGAATAGCCGATATTCAAAAAGAATTACAGGAAGCAAAAGAAATTTATAATGCTCTATGGATCAATAAATCAACAAATAAGAATACGGTAACAAAACCGGCAAATGTACAAACTGACGAAAACTGGCATTTTTGACAATGTTAATTTGTCGCGCCTTACGAATAAAAAAAGACAATGCTAATACATTAAAAATTTTTGTCAGATCTTAGCTCAACGACAAGAAAAACTGTCCCGTCAGGGACAGTTTTTCTTTCTGTTATTTTTCTATTAATACAAAAGAAGCAACCGAAGCGTAAGCGGAGTGCGCGAACACCAATAAAAAATAAAAACAGCGTGAGCAAAAAATCAAGGCTTGCGTTGCCTTCGGCGAACTCGTAAACTCGGTTCTCGGCGACCCGCTAAACGGCTCGATTGCTAACAGAATAATGTCTCTCTGCGTTCGACGGA
>JAITLJ010000189.1 GCA_031277925.1 Prevotellaceae bacterium
CGTTCGACGGAATTCTGTTTTAACGCAATCTTCGCCGAAGCGAGTACCCCGCCTGCGAAGTCTATGCCGATCTTTCTTGCTATTCATCTTTTGGATTGAATTTGGCTGTACTTTTCTAATAATCAACATGCAAAAAAATTATTAGAGCGTAGAGCAGGCGGCGTTCCCTCAGGTCATAAGCCTAAATCGGAGTTACCGTATAGCGTCGGCTGCTCTTGACTTTTTGGTTACTTTTGTGTCAAGACAAATTAACAGAAAGAAATAATTGTCCGAAATTTTTAATGTATTAGCTTTGTATTTTTTTTATTCGTAAGGAGCAACTATTTTCACAGTTTTTAAGGAGCGACTAGATAGAACTTCAATAAATTTATTTTCCAGCGACAACGATTACAATTTCACCTTTTGGCGGCTTGTCGGTATAATGAATGATTAATTCCTGTAATGTTCCTCTAAAATTTTCTTCGTACAGTTTGCTGATTTCGCGCGAAACGCATGCTTTGCGGTCGTTTCCGAAACTTTCGGCAAACTGGCTAAGCGTTTTTACCAGACGGAACGGCGATTCGTAGAAAATCATTGTACGTTCTTCGTGTACAAGTTGTTCGATACGTTTAAGCCGTCCTTTTTTTTGAGGAAGAAATCCTTCAAAAACAAAACGGTCGCAGGGCAAGCCTGAATTTACAACAGCAGGAACAAAAGCGGTTGCGCCGGGTAAACATTCAACATCTATATTATGTTCGATACAAGTGCGAACAAGCAAAAAACCGGGATCTGAAATTCCGGGCGTTCCTGCATCCGAAACTAATGCAATGCTTTTGCCTTCGGCAATATATTGCACAATCTGCTCTGCTTTTGCATGTTCGTTGAACTTGTGGTGCGAAAACATCTTTTTTTCTATCTTATAATGTTTAAGCAAAAACGAAGTGGAGCGCGTATCTTCGGCAAGAATCACATCAACCGCATTAAGAATTTTCACGGCACGAAATGTCATATCGTCAAGATTTCCTATGGGAGTAGGAACAAGATAAAGTTTAGATACGGTTTCACAGGATTTTTCAGATGAACCATTATGTTTTGTTTGCTTGTTTTTTTGCATTTTATATTACTTTTTTCAATTGATTTCACATAAATCTTCGACGAACAAGAGTTATAAAATGCTTTACAACAGGACTGTTATCCTGCCACGAAAAGTTATTTTTAATGTATTCAAGTGCATCTTCAATTGAATTCATATCATTTATCGCTGTAACCGTTTTACTGAATTGTTGCGCATTGCCGCCAAAAAGTTCCTTGGCAAACAAAAATTTATCGTTCAAACCAATTCCTTTAGTCAAATCTTTTATTGGCGTCAATAAAACATCGCTTTCGGCAAAATCATCCGAAAGAAAACGTTTGCTTTTCTGTAATGTTTCACCTAAGGTAGATGTAGCAGGCTGATGTTGCTGCGTTTCATTGACAGGCGTAACTTTGGTCGCAACTTCGCTGATTACATTTTTTTCTTCTACCGTTTTTGCCGGCCGCTCTTCTTTTTTTTCTGTTACTGTAGGTTGTTTTTTATTTACAACTTGAACAACAGACAATTTGTCATAAATACGGGCAAGATAATCTTTTGCTATTTTACGTTCAATTTCGGCAATTTCGCCCGTTTTTTTCCATTTCTCAACAATTTCATTTATGCGAGAAATTTCAGTTAAAATTTTTTCAATATAATTCATAAATCATCAATAAATTAAGTTCGTTAAACACAAACATGCAATAATATTTATTAAAAACTTTTCTGTTTTTTATTTGTTGTTTCTAATGTTTTTTAATAATTTTGCATGCAATAATGGCACAAAATTACACAAATGTTTTTAGAAAATACAAATACAACAGGAAGAATCGAAATTATCGCAGGTTCGATGTTCTCGGGAAAAACCGAAGAACTTATACGCCGCCTTAAACGAGCGCGCATTGCAAACCAAAAGGTTGAGATTTTCAAACCACAAATAGATTTGCGTTATTCCGAAAATCAGGTAGTTTCACACGACTCTAATGCAATTATGTCAACTCCAGTAAGTTCATCGGGAAATATTCTTTTGTATTGTACAGATGTAGAAGTCGTTGGAATTGACGAAGCGCAATTTTTTGATATGGGACTGGTTGGCGTTTGCAACGAATTAGCCAATAGAGGTATTCGCGTTATTGTAGCAGGTTTAGATATGGATTATTCTGGAAAACCTTTCGGTCCTATTCCCAATTTGCTTGCAACAGCAGAATATGTAACCAAAGTACACGCAATTTGTCAACGTTGCGGCAATCTTGCTCATCATTCGCACAGACTTGTTACAAGCAATAAACTTGTTATACTTGGCGAACAGGATTTATACGAACCGCTTTGCCGACATTGCTATAATCAGGAACAAAAAAATAAAAAATGAATTTGTTTATAATCAATTTTCTATTTTTATTAAATATTTTTCAAATATTGAAATCAATAAATTAATTTTTATGCAATTCAAAATTACACAGGGAATAAATAATTGTACTGTAATTTGTTACAAGGCAGATAAAAATACAGAACTGACAAAAATGGTAAAAATTTTTGATCGTCTTCCTAAAAATAAAAAACAAACATTAATTCTTTCGGATTTAAACTTGATTGATGACATAAAAAGAACTGAAAATAGGAAAATGAGATGTATAATCGTAAAAAAAGACAGTAAAAAAAATCGAGATCTGAATATTGATTTTTACGCAGATACAGATGAATTAATAAAACATATCGATATAAAAAGAAATGGTGGCGACAGTAAATTTTTCAACAACGAAAATATATTGATAACCGACAATTCGGAACTTAAACCGATAATCGAACGTTTAGAGTTAAAATCACGACCTGCCAATTTTGAAATAAATCTTGACTCACTGGCATATAATATAAATTATTTTCGCAGAAATCTCAAACCTGCAACCAAAATGCTGTGCATGACAAAGGCAAATTCTTACGGAATCGGAAATTACGAAATAGCCTGTTTGATGCAAATCACAGGAGTTGATTATCTTGGAGTTGCGGCAACCGACGAAGGCGTAATTTTACGCAAATCGGGAATAAAATTACCAATAATTGTTCTGACGCCCGAAATTGACAATCTGGAACTGATGATTAGAAATAATCTTGAACCTGAAATCCATAATTTTCGTTCATTAAAATCTTTTAATGAAGTTTGTAAAAAATTAAAAAGATGCGATTATCCCATTCATATAAAAATAAATACAGGAATGAATCGGCAAGGCTTTTCAGCCGAACAGGCAGACGAATTAATAAACCAGATTTCAAAACTTAAACACGTAAAAATATATTCGATATTCACGCATCTTGCCACAGCCGACAATTATGCGCTTGAACAACTCAAACGGTTTGACAAAATAAGCGAAAAACTAAAATCTGCATTACCATACAAGGTTATGCGTCATGCTTTAAATTCGGCTGGAATTGAAATGTTTCCTGATTATCAATTTGATATGGTGCGACTTGGCATAGGAATGTACGGTATCAGCGAGTTTGCCTGCAACAAAACTAAAATTACAGGAAAATTAACAGGCGTAATTACTCAAATCGAAAAAATTCCGGCAGGCGAAACAGTAGGATACGGACGCGAAGGCGTAATCGGGGAAAAAGAAAAAATCATAGGTGTAGTTCCCATTGGCTATGCCGATGGATTAAACCGCCGACTTGGGAATGGCAAAACATATTTTACGGTAAACAATAAAAAAGCGCCTGTAATTGGTAATATCTGTATGGATTTATGCATGATTGACCTTACGGGAATTGATGCAAAAGAAGGCGACCGTGTTGAAATTTTCGGTAATTCGCCAACGGCAATTGAAATTGCAAAAACGTTAGAAACAATATCTTACGAAGTGTTTACAAGCGTTGCCGAGCGTGTAAAAAGAATTTATACGATAAGCGAAAATTTGCTTTAGAAAATAATATCACAAATTGCCTTTACTGTTCCTTTTCTTTACAGGATAAGATTGTTTTTTCCATGCTTCCAGTCCGCCTTCAAGATTATATATGCGCGGGAACTCAAGATTAGATAAAATTTTTGCGGCGCGCAAGCTTCTCGCTCCTGTACGGCAATAAACATAAACTATTCTGTCTTTTTTAATTTTTTTGTTGATTCTTTTCTGAAAATCAATCTTATTAATGTCAATATTTATGGCGCCATCTATATGCTCGGCATCAAATTCGGCTTTGGTACGGACGTCAATGATTTGCGGTTTTTTGTCTTCGCTTATTGCAAAACGAAATTTTTCAGGACCAAATGAACTTATGCTTTGAGCCGATATATTGCATCCTAAAAACATCAGTGATAATGCAAATGCTAATTTCAATATTATTTTCATTTTACAGGATTTTTAATAATTTTATCAGTTACAAAAGTAGCATAAATTTCTAAATAAAAAACCTCTGCATATTGACAGAGGTTTTTTAAAATTTTCTATTTATATTTATTTTGCTACTCTCTCAAGCCATTTAACCATTACAAACATTGCAATCATCGAAATAAAGCAAACTGATACAAATACAGTCCAAGTTATGGAAATCGATATGTTTTTATACATCAATGCGCCTAATACCAATGAAAAATTACCTATTGCTGTGGCGCCTAACCAACAACCTTGCATAAGTCCTTGAAGGTTAGCAGGAGCAACTTTTGAGACAAATGCCAATCCAAGTGGAGAAATAAACAATTCGGCAACCGTTAATATAAAGTAAGTAGCAAATAATAACCAAGGCGTTACCCTGCTATCAAAGCTTAATCCTCCCATCTCTTTAACTTCATTCAGAGTTGGTAAACCGATAGAAAATATTGCCATTAGCACAAAGGCAGAAGCGGCAATTCCCATTCCTATGCCAATCTTTCTGGGAGTTGAAGGTTCCTTGCCTTTTTTTGCCAATCTGGCGAAAAAAAGCATAATAATAGGAGTTAAAAATACTACAATAAATGGATTAATTGATTGAAATATCTCTGCTGAAATATCTATACCAAATATTCTTAATTGAGTGTAATCTTTAGCAAACATCGTTAAAGTCAACCCGTTTTGATGGAAAGAAAACCAGAAGAAAATAACAACGGCAAATACAGCAAATAAAGCCAGCAAACGCTGTACTATTTCTTCTGCATCCTGTTTAATTTGTTCTTTTGAAATTTGAGGTTTGCTTACTTTTGCAGCGGCTTTTTTATTAGGCAAGATTCTTTTGTATATTAAGAAAATAGCCAGAGATATCAACATTGCAGCAATTGCAACAAAGAATGCATAATGGAAACCTGTATTGAACGCGTTTAAATATTTATCTGCAAAAGTTGTCATATCGGGAGTTATTCCACCTGAAACTTGAGTTGCAAGTTCGGTAAAACGTCCATCTAATACACTATTTTCCATTGTACCGTTTTTAAATTGCCAACAAAGCTCAGGAATGTCTGAATGATAAGCAAATCCTTGTATTTTGACAAACCAGTTGCGCACCCATACTGCTGCAAATGGAGCAAACATGCCTCCAATGTTTATAAACATGTAGAATAGTTGAAATCCCGAATCGCGTAATTTCGAGTATTTTTCATTATCATACATTTGACCTACTAACGCTTGTAAATTTCCTTTGAACAGTCCATTACCGAAAGCAATGACTAAAAGAGCGCCAAGTGCAATCCATTTTGTTGTAATTAAAAATGGCATTGCTAAAAATAAATAACCGATACTCATAACAACAAGACCGGCAATGATAGTTCCTTTATATCTTTTTGTCCAGTCTGCGATAAGACCTCCTACTAACGCAAGAATGTAAATTGCTCCATAAAAAATTGAATACACACTTCCTGCTTGTGTTTCAGACAGTCCAAATTTTGACATAAGAAACAACGTAAGTATTGCCATCATTGTATAGAAGCCAAAGCGTTCTCCCATATTCGAGAGTGCGGCTCCAAGTAATCCTTTTGGATGATTTTTAAACATAGATTTTTATTTTTTTTAATTAATACTAAATTTTTTTTGACAAAATTAATAATAAATCCGATAAGAATGAAATTTTATTAAAATTTTTTTTATTCTTTTACACACCTTACCGAATAAGCATCTGCACGCGAGCCGTTAAATAAAATCATGGTTGCAATGCCGGGCGTTCCGTTGTAATTATTTGTTTGAAACGAAAGCGGCACTACGCTTGTTCCGTTGGTTGAACCATAAGGCGTATTGCTCCAGTATGAACCCCAAACTCCACTCACACTTCCCATTAGCATTGCATACTGACCATCAAAACGGGCGGCGGCAGGAAAATACGAAGATGCATTTTCATCAAGTTTGAATACCCAACCGTAATTGTAATCGTTAATATCCAAAATTCCGTTATTGTCAATATCAATGATGTTAAAATCAGAAACGGCAAAAGCCATATTTAGAGGATTGGGTGTAATAAAATTTCGGAAAACATCGGCGGGAGGCACTCGCCATCCGACAGGACAAGGATCGTAACATGATTTTTTCCCTTTATTAATATAATTTCCATCAGAATCTTTTTGGTTTCCATCGGGATTTCCCCACAAAGCATCAGTACTGCGGTTGGCTTTTATCCAGTCGCGTGATGTTGAATACTGTGCATTGTTTGAAATACAAACGGCAGGATTTCGTATGGAATATGCAATGTTATTGTCGTTCAAATCAGTCCAGCTCGAATTTTGTATTGTAACAGTATTGCCTTGCATATCGTAGAGAGGAGCGCTCATTGTGGTTGTAGTTCCTGTTAAAGTTGCCGATGCCGGAAACGGATCTTTACGTCCCCATTGATATAACATGCCGTAACTTTCAGGATTTCCAGCTTCGTCGGTCAATGCGCCAAGATTTACATTCATTACTTCATAACCTGTTGCCGAGTTAATCGAAGTTATTTCGACTGCAGGCAGCCATATATGCCAGCTCCACAAAATGTTTCCATTGTTATCGCATGCAGCTATCAGCGCATTACCCGGGATAAAAGTTTCGGATGTTTTGAAAATGACTTTGTTTTTTGCCGTATTCAATGCAATCGAATCTATAAGTCCTGCGCCGCTGTCGTAATAATCTTGCCACACAACTTTCACCGATGCAGGTAAAATATAAGATTCATTTGTATGAAACGCAACAAAATCAATTATGCCTGTGTCGCCATTTCCTATTACATTTGCCGAAAATGAATAAATTCCCGGTTTGGTTACAACATAACAATTTGCCGTTCCATTTTCACTGAGATCGGTTATAATTATTTCAGGATCAGGGATAACGGGATCATAAATAGTTTTGTCATCATCACAAGCGCTAAATGTTATACTTGCAAAAAACATTAGATAGTTTAAAATTTTTTTCATCATTCTTAATATTATTTGATTTTTAATGTTTAAATTCAAAAATGTCTGCAAAAGTAATATTTATTGATGCAATTTTGCAAGTCGGTTAGAGAAAAAATAAAAAAGTTAGTTTAAAATATTTGGTAATAAAATAAAGTTTACTACCTTTGCACTCCCAAATCGGAGAGATGGCAGAGTGGTCGATTGCGGCGGTCTTGAAAACCGTTGAACTGAAAGGTTCCCGGGGTTCGAATCCCTGTCTCTCCGCAATCATTGTCCAAGAATCTCAAAAATCAAATGATTTTTGAGATTCTTTTGCTATGGAAAGATGCCGGAGTGGACGAACGGGACGGTCTCGAAAACCGTTGTACCCGTAAGGGTACCGAGGGTTCGAATCCCTCTCTTTCCGCTTCAACAACACTGCTGAAAATCTGTTTTGTTTTTTGCAGCAAAATAAAACTTTAATTAGCAATATTGAAACCTTTACAAGGCAAAATGTTAATAATATGTTAATATTTAGATAATTATAATTTGCTTATGTGGGATATTTCATATATCTTTGTATTATGGATAATAAAGAGCGACAATAAATTGACAGATTAATTGGATTGTTTGAAAAATTAACTAAATAAAAAACAAAAGATATGAACAGGAAACAAAAAAAGGTTTTAATGATTACCTTATTTATTTTTGCAGCGTTGTGCGTTACAGTTCCAAAGCAAAAATACGTTAGTAATAACGAGGCTATGATATCGCTTGACAGTCAGTTGTATAAAGAAACTGGTAGATTCAACAAGAATTTAACTGCAATGGTAGTAAAAACTCATTATGATTATAATTATTTAATAACGTGGAGTTTGTGTTTGTGTGGTTTGAGTGGTATATTGTTGCTATACTTTAAAGACAAAAAACAGCAAACAGAAACGCAGAAA
>JAITLJ010000016.1 GCA_031277925.1 Prevotellaceae bacterium
CAACATATTTTTGACACTTTTTAAAATTGTAACTATCTTATTATAACTTATCTATAATTTTCAGCAAAATATTTTTTATTACATTATTTTGGTATATCAAAATAATGTAATAGATTTGCGTAAAATTTGTTTAATAAACGTATAAAAATTAAAGATATGGCTTATAGTAAAAAATGGCGTCCAAGCGCTTCACAAAAGAGGGAATTTGCACAAAATATGCAAAACCCTGAATACGCCGCCGCGTATTATAAAAGAAAAGAAGAGCGCGCAGAAAAACGCCGCGCTACATCGAAATACGATTACGGTAGCGCAGGCGGAGCATACGTGCCTACTGAGGCACAGTATGAATTTTGCATGTCTCACATGGACATGTTCGACTCACAGGAATGTGAGGCTGCGAACATGGTAATAAGTGGCTACCTTTGCCAAGACAAAGTTCACCACGATTATATTCACGTGGTTAACGAAAAGATTAGGCAAAATAATAGATGAAATTTACCCCTGATACCTTAACAAGTTCAGGGGTACTAATTAACGAAAAAATGAACATCTTTAAAAAGAAAGCTGCAAAAAAAATGACAGATTTCGTTTACGAATATCTGTCAAAATGTCGACGCGGCAAAGAATACAAATATCACTATCAGAACATAGGGAGACACGTCGAGAATTTCGTTAAGCATTCAGGCGTAGAAGTTTATACAAATTCTTTCACAGAGCAATTAGCGGAAGAATTTATTGCGTATTTGCGCAGTAAAGAATTGTTAGCAAATACAGTTAAAAGTATATGCCGAAGGGTTACTACCCTTTTGAATAAAGCAGAACGGGCAGGTTATCCTATACAGAGGGGTTTTGAGAACATCTCTCTAAAAGAGGAAGACAGTTGTGCTATCTATCTCACAATAGACGAACTTAAAAAATTGAACGAGTTACAAAAGCTCTCGAAAAAGGCAGCAGTCACAAGAGACAGATTCTTAGTTGGCTGTTTTACTGCATTAAGAGTATCCGACTATGGTCGTCTGACGGTAAAGGATAATTTTATAAATGACTTTATCCAGATAAAGACGCAAAAAACAGGCGTCGTTGTGACTATCCCAACACATCCTGTTATACGCGATGTGTTGAAACGGAACAATGGAGAACTCCCTCCAATGCCATCTTTGCAGACATTTAACAAGACGATTAAACGTGTCTGCAAAAAAGCGAATATAACAGATGTAACGCTGTGGGAGAGAACTGTAGGGACAAAGGTTGTGCGCAAGAAAATGAATAAATGGCAACTTGTCGCATCTCATACTGCGCGCCGAACCGGAGCAACATTAATGTACCTCGCCGGCATTCCGACAGCGCGTATCATGCTCTTAACAGGGCATCAGACAGAACAGGCGTTCTTTCGCTACATTAGAATAGCGCGTGAAGAGAATGCCAAAATCCTGTCAGAACATTCGTTTTTTACTAATTTTTAATCGTTTTTTTCGATATTTTTACGCGCAAATTAAGCCCCTCGACGTATTTAAGAAATATGTCGAGGGTTACGTTGTTCCCTTCCTCAATCGCTTTTGCCTGGTCAGGACGAATCCCTGCCGCAATTGCTGTGGCATACAGGGTTTTTTCTTGCTCGATTCGAGCGTTTTTCAATATTTTCGTTATTTTGGATTTGTTTTTTTGCAACTCGTTTTCAGATGCTTCAAATATCTGAATTTCCCGCTCAAACCGTTCTTTTTTCGCTAAATCTTTTTTCATGTTCCAACAAATAATTGTGACGGCAAAGGTAGTACATTTTTTTGTTCCAACAAATAATTGTTATTTATTTAGCGCCTTGTTCGGAATAATTTGTTTATAACCAAATACAAGCATTGCGGCATCCCGTGAATGTTCGTTTGTTTTATTCTGCCAACCTGTGATTTTTTTGAACTGTTTTGCTGAAAGTTTTGTAATATTCCGACTTGGCGCTACTGCTTCATAAGATATGTTTTTATCAGTCAAAAAATCTTCCCAAATTGTACAATCGCGTTTTATCGAGCCTGCGCCTTGTAATTGTTCTCTGCCGGCTTTCCCAAACCAATTTCGTTTTCGCGCATCCTCAAAACGAACGAATATTGAACCGTTCGCATAATACCGTAAAACTTCTTCCATTGCTTTATGTATAACGTATGTTTCGACTGCTATTAACATAGCGCGTTTATCGTCCCAAACGGCAAATCCGGTATTTTTGCCAGTGTCTATTCCTATGTATATCATGCGGCTATTGTCATCATTTAATTAATTTTAAAAATCTGTTTTATCAGAGTTTTTAATCTTTTCCTGATTCATTTTTCTTTAATTAATTACATAACCCGCTATTGACAATCAGATTGTTATCTGTGTGACAGTCGGGTTTAATTACATGAGGTATACATAAGGGAAAATCCGGTTTTATTTTGGTCGCGAAATTAATGTCGCGACCAAAACTTGATAAATCCATTTTCATTTAATCCTTTTAACTTTATTTTCATTTTCGACAAATCATAAAAACATCCCCAATTCTCTGTATAATTTTCGATTAGCAATTGCAACATAATCCGGATTCAGTTCAAATCCGATATAATTTCTGTTTAATTTTCGTGCGACGACTGCGGTTGTTCCGCTGCCCATAAATGGGTCAAGCACTATACCGCCTTCAGGGCAACCCGCTTTGATACAATCCATAATCAGTTTTTGCGGAAAACAGGCAAAGTGCGCTTCTTTTTCCGATTCGGTGCATACTGTCCACACGTCGCGCTTGTTTCTCATACCGTCCGATTGATATACTCCCTGTTTTGTGCATTGATATTCGGCGTTTTTGGACTTTTTGCTCTGTGTCGGACCTGTATGGGAACGATTATCCATATCATACCAAATTGATTTTTCCTGTATTGCGCGATAATTAAAATAGTATTTGCTCGATTTGGCGAGCAAAAATAGGTACTCATGCGATTTGGTACATCTATCCTTGACGCTCTCCGGCATCGGATTTGGCTTATGCCAAACAACGTCCTGTCGAAGATACCAACCTGTACGGCGGAGTTCAAACGCGAGCATCCACGGAATGCCGATTAAATCTTTCGCCTTGATATATTCATGTTTGCGGTCTGTGGGTCTTATTGTGCCTTTGCCGCCAAAGTTAGAACATTCGGGGGTAATCGACTTTCCTGCTTGTCTGCGCTCATATTGATATATTCCTGCCGATGACCCAGAATATCCTTTACCGCCCCAATAACTGTCGCCAATGTTCAACCAAAGCGTGCCGGTGTTTTTTAATACCCGGAATATTTCTTCAAATATTTTCGATAACCGTTCTATATAAACTTCAGGCGTTTCTTCCAAAACAATCTGTTCGTCTACTCGAATCGCGCCACATTTGGGACAAACATTTTTCGGTGGTTTTGAATTTCCCCGATTCGTTGATTGTTTGTAATTTTCAAATCCTTTTTCCTCTCTTAGCGAGTGCAAACACTCCGGATTACCGCCTGTCCATTGCGCTGTGCCATAATCACGAAGCCCGTAATATGGGGGGCTTGTTACGCAGCAATCTATGCTTTCGCTGGGGAGTTGTTTTAGTCCTTCCAAACAATCGGAATTGATTATTGTATTAATTTCCATTACCCAAAATTCTTTTGAGATTATTTTTCTTTTTTACCATTGTAAATTTTTGTAATTCCGATATTAAAGCCATTACCTTTTCAGCCGATGGTTCGGGCAAATGGTTGCGACCGGTATCAGCCCCGATATTCACCTGAATGAGATTTGCTTTTTTTATTAGTTCGATAAATTCAGGTAAATCAAAATCCATGACAGGCTCAATGGTTACGAATGTATTTACCTGTTCGCTTATCGCGCGCATCGCATCCACCCTATTGTTCACAAGCGGGCAGCCACCCATTACATCTCGGTAATA
>JAITLJ010000023.1 GCA_031277925.1 Prevotellaceae bacterium
AGGCATTATGGATGCGAGCATTACAGAAAGTCCTTTTTGCCCGAATGGTATGCCAACATACGAAGTGGCTGAAGACAGAAAAGAGGACGACCGCAGCGAAGAGGAATCACAAAAAGAAACGCAGGCAATGACTGTAATAAAGCGTGAAAAACCGGGCGTAGATACCGAGGCGCGATATCTAAAAAAACTCTAAAAACCGCCATAAAAACCAGTTTCAAAATCAATCCGCACAAAAAAATCAAAAATTTTTTCCAAAAAGCCGAACTGACTGACATTTTGCAAAGGTCTCAATTTGATAATCTTTGAAATCCTGCATGTTTTTGACTGTGAACCACTTTTTTAATTCTAATTCCGACAGATGTGGTTTTATACCAAAACGGCATCAAAATAACCTAAATTGTAAAGATATTTTACTGATAATCAATTTATACAAATTGCATTTTGATAGCAGTTTGGTTTTATTTTTAATATTTGCATTTTTTTTGAAGCGGGAATAAAAATTTCTTACATCTATCACTTAACTTATGTTATATGATAGCAGGTTTATATAAAACAGGACGACAGGCAAAATGTTTTTTCGCTCAATGTTTAGTTTATTCGTTTGCAAAATCCGAATCTACAAGAATACGACCGCAATATTCGCAAACTATCACTTTTTTGCTCATCTTAATATCTAACTGTCGTTGAGGAGGAATTTTATTAAAGCATCCGCCGCAAGCATCGCGTTTTACTGTTACCACAGCCAAACCGTTTCGCGCATTATGACGAATTTTGTTGTAAGCAGTAAGCAAACGCTGTTCTATCAAATATTTAATCTCATTTGCACGACCGATTAATTCTTTTTCATCATTGGCAGTTTCGGATGTAATTTCGCTTAACTCCTGTTTTTTCTCTTCGAGCGCAATTTTTTTATCGGCAACCATTGCTTTTGTTGTTTCTATTTCCCGTTTTTTATCTTTGATTTTTGCGCCGAGTTCTTTTATTATTTTTTCATTCAGCTCGATTTCCAGACTTTGATATTCCAATTCTTTCGACAATGAATCAAATTCGCGATTGTTTCGTACATTTTTTTGTTGTTCTTCATACTTTTTGATAAGATTTTTCGCCTTTTCAACATTAACTTTTCGTTGATTTATGTTAATGTCTATTTCTTTGATTTCCTGTATTAAATTTTTAATACGCGTATCAAATCCTACGATTTCATCTTCAAGGTCTTGAACTTCAAGCGGCAATTCTCCTCTTATCGTTTTGATCCTGTCAATGCTTGAATCAATAATTTGCAATTCGTACAATAATCTTAATTTGTTTACAGATGACAAATCAGAGAATATTTTATTTTTTTTACTTTCTGATTTTTCCGCTGTTGATTTTTCCTTTGTTTTTCTTGTCGAAGTCTTTTCAATTTTTTTTGCTTCTGTTTTTTTCGTTTTTTCTGCCATTAATTTTTATTTTTTAACTGATAAAAATATGTTTTCTTATTTTTTAGCCGAAACTGTTTTTCTTACAATCTTCTTGTTTGTTATTTTCGATTCGGCTGCTTACTTCTGTTTTCTTTGTCGGAACTGCCTTTTTTACTATTATTGTTCAGCCGAAACGGTTTTTTTACAACCTTTTTGCTTGTTATTTTTTCAGCAGGAACGAACACGGGCATTTCAAACTTTTTAGCAACTGCATCGATTTCTTTTTTTCACCATAATTTTATTTAATTTAAATAATATAAATAATCGGGTTTATATTTTTTTCAGCAATTTGCGCCGCAAAGTTAGATAAATTTTTTTTAATAATATCATAAAATATTTCTGTGGTAAATTGTTCGCTTTCAAAATGTCCGATGTCGGCAATTGTGATTTTATTTTCGGCATCAAAAAACTGATGATATTTAAAATCACCTGAAACAAAAATATCTGCCTGATTTGCAATAGCATCACCCAATAAAAAACTTCCTGCGCCTCCGCATACGGCAACGCGCAAAACTGTTTTTGAAACAGGTTTTGTAGAACGAATTACTTTTAAAGAAAAAATGTTTTTCAGCATTTTGTAAAACTCATCGTGCGTCATTGGCTCGGGCAAATTTCCAATCATTCCCGAACCTGCATTTTCATATTTATTTTCTAAACTGTAGATGTCGAATGCAATTTCTTCGTAAGGATGATTTTTCAATATTGCATTTTTAACTTTTTCAATATTGTGTTTTTGCGCAATCATTTCTATTTTTATCTCATCTTCGGTATGAAGTTTGCCTTTTTCGCCAACAAAAGGATTTGTATTTTCTCCTGCCTTGAATGTTCCTTTGCCTTTTGCTCCGAAACTGCAATTGCTGTATGCACCTGTGTTTCCTGCGCCTGCTTCAAACATTGCATTACGTACCTTTTCGGCATGAGCTTCGGGAACGAAAACGGCAATTTTTACAAGTTCATTTTTCCGTGGCGATAAAATTTTACAATCGACAAGTCCTAATTTTTCACAAATTTTTGTATTCACTCCGCCCGTCACATTATCCATATTTGTATGTGCCGCATAAAGCGCTATATCGTGTTTTATGGCTTTGGCAACTATCCGTTGCGTAGAATTTTGTCCGGTTATTTTTTTCAATCCTGCAAACACAACAGGATGATGAGAAATGACAAGATTTATATTTTTTGATATTGCCTCATCTACAATTTCTTCGGTGATATCAACACACAAAAGCACCGAATTTGTTTCTGCCTGTCCGTTACCGACAATCAATCCTGCATTGTCAAAATCTTCTTGATAATTTAGCGGAGCATAATCTTCGATGCATTGTATTACATCTTTTATTTTCATATTGTTTTTTTTATTTCGAGTAATTGCTGTTTAATTTTGTTGAGTATTTCTATTGCTTCCATATTTTTTTTTATTCCTTCGCGATTTTCAACAATTCGTTTATACGCTCCATCCAGTTTCATTCCCTGTTTGCGAACTAAAAAGTGTATTAATCGCATGGTTTCAATATCTTGCTGCGAAAAAAGTCTGTTGCCTTTCTTATTCCTTTTCGGATTTATTATATCTTTGAAATGGTTTGTCCAAAAGCGAATCAATGATGTTTCTTCTCCAAAAATACCTGCAACTTCTCCAATTGAGTAAAATAACTTTTCCGATTCGTTTTCTTTGACAGTCATCTTTTATTTTCTAATAATCAACACAAATAATATTAGCACAAAGATAGCATTAAATTATCAGATTACACGCAGATGGATAAAAATTGTTGGCAAAATTTATAGAAAAAAGACACACGCAACATTTCACACAAATAAATTATAACAACGTGAATATTAATGCATTATTAACACTTTTGCCTTGCAAAGTATTCTCTTTTTGGAAGTTTTCAAATTTTCGCTCTGTCACAATAAAAAAAAGACTGTCTTTTTTTGAAGACAGTCTCTTTTTTTGTTTTGTGTAAAGAATTAATTTGCTGATTTATAATCATCTGTTGGGTAATCCCACCAAACGGGGAACGAACGAATATCATCTAACAATGCATGCGGATGTGATGCGGCCAGATGGTCATTGTTGTAATTAAATTCGTGCGAAACGTAACCTAAGCGACGATATTGTTTTCCTGCTGGAATCCATCTCTTGTCGTTATTGTTACTCGTGCGTTCATAAGGCTCTGCCCAGCCGCGATAAACAGCGGGACTGTAATCCATTCGACGCATATCGTTCCAGTTTTGATTCGAGAATGAAAGGGCAATGAATTTTTGCATCATTATTTTGCCCAAAGTCAAATCGGCAGCGGTACCGACAGCAGCAGAATTGAGAAAATCATCTCGTTCCGCATCTGTTATCGCTTTTTTAGCAATATTTGCATCTCCTACTGTCAAATTCTCGTTCATCAAGTCAATATGAGCCTTTATACCTTCTTTGTAGGCATCAAATGCCAGACCTGTTTGCCCTTGCCTGAATAATACTTCTGCTTTAATGAAGCACATTTCAGGATAGCATAATAAATGGGTAGGCGCATCCGGACGTACATAGAATGTCCCGGTATTAAGAATAGTGCCGTCGGTAGCAACATCTCCATAACTTGGACTGTGAATACCTTTTGTTTGCAATGA
>JAITLJ010000052.1 GCA_031277925.1 Prevotellaceae bacterium
GTTTGATAATTTGACTGTTTACTGTTTTTTTTTACGATTTAATGTTAAAAAATAATGGCAAATATTTAAATTATTCCTTGTTTTTAACATTTTTTATATCCAATAATTTTTATTATAGGTAGTGTTAAATCATTGCACAATAAGATATTATCAATTGTTTTTAAAATATTTTTTAAAACAGGGTATTTGCAATTACTAAATAATTATATATCTTTGCGAACATTAACTTTGTCCTATAATAAAAATTATTGGACATACTAAGAATTTAGGTATTTATTGTAAAACAAAAATTATTATGAAGAAAATTTTACTGTTTTTTACTGTCTGTTTATTTGTATGCGTTTCGGCATTTGCCCAAACAAAAACAGTCACAGGCAAAGTAATTAGTGGGGATGACCAGCAAGGTATTCCCGGCGCTACGGTGTTGGTGAAAGAAACCAACAAAGGAGAAGCAACTGATTTCGATGGAAACTTTTCTATTCAGGTATCCAAAGGTCAGACGCTGCAATTTTCGGCAATTGGTTATGCAGACCAAACAATTGCTGTAGGAGATAATGATGTTATTAACGTAACGCTTCAGCAGGACGTTTCTATTTTGACGGAAGCTGTCGTTGTCGGTTATGGAACGCAAAAGAGAATTAATCTCACAGGAGCTGTTGCTTCTATTGATGTAAACAAAACTTTAGACAGTCGTCCTATAGTTGATGTAGGACGTGGTTTACAGGGTGTTAGTCCGGGTGTAAATATAACTATTCCATCTGGCGAAGTTGGTATGGATCCTGTTATTAAAATTCGAGGAGCTGTTACATCTTTGCATGGTGGAGCCACTTCTCCTCTTATTTTATACGATAATGTTGAAATACCAAGTGTTTCTATTATCAATCCTTCCGATATTGAATCTATTTCAATATTGAAAGATGCAGCATCGGCTTCAATTTACGGAGCAAAAGCATCAGGAGGTGTTATTCTTATCACATCAAAAAAAGGATCGCGAACAGAAACGGTTACCGTAAATTACAACAATAATTTTTCATGGCAAAATGCAGCTTATGACATTGATATGGCTCAACTTGATGGTTTAAGATATACAATGGACGCTTATAATCGTACAAGTGGAGGTGGCTCGGTAGGAGCATTCTGGTATGTAAACGACCGCAGTTTGAAAAATGCTATTGCATGGAAAGAAAAATATGGAGGGAAAATAGGACATAACGACCCTGTTGTATATGGTCGCGACTGGTATGTTGAGCCAGGTAGCACATACAAAATGGGACTTCGTACCTATAGCGCTTACGACCACATGGTGAAAGAATGGGCGCCTTCGCAAAATCACAGCCTTTCTATCAGTGGCAAATCTGGTAATACTCTGTATAATATCGGACTAGGCTATGTATTACAAAGCGGGATGATGAAACCTGCAAAAAAAGATGAATTTGAGCGTTATAATACTTCTATTAGTCTAACAACGGAAGTCAATAAGTGGCTTACGGTAAAAGCAGGTTCCGTATATTCAAAACGCGAAAAAAGATATCCGTATATAACAAATTCGACAACAGCCGACCCTTGGCTATATTTGTATAGATGGGGACCTCTTTTCCCAATGGGATATGATGAAAATGGAAACATTCTGCGCAGTCCAGCATCCGAAGCGGCACAGGCTGGTACGGCAAGCCATTACAATTCATATACAAGCGTAAATTTAGGTGGCACGGTTACATTTACTCCAAACTGGACACTGGATGCTGATTTTACATACTACGAAAATAATTTTGTTTGGGAAAGACCCGGAACTCGTTATACTGCTGCAAATACATGGGTAGCGCCAGCGTTAAAAAATGACGAAAACGGAAATCAAATATATATTGATGATGAATGGAATATTAATAGCGGATCACCTATTGCTGCATATATGCTGCCTTATCAAACATATACTGCAGATGGAGCTAATCCCGACCATATATATCGAATATCCTCTTTAAGAAAAAATACGACAACAAATATTTATTCTACCTATAATTTGAATTTATTTGAAAAACATGCTTTTAAATTTATGATAGGATTAAACCGCGTTACAAGAAAAGAAAAAGCTAATTCATCTCAAGTAACCCATTTGCTTGACATAAGCAATCCTCAATTTTCTCTTGCAGATGGCGCACAATCAGTTACAGGAACCTCTACTTGGGAAGCACAATTAGGATATTTCGGACGTATAAACTATACGTTTATGGATAAATATTTATTGGAATTTAATCTTCGCTATGACGGTACATCCAAATTTATTGAAAGACTATGGTGGCAATGGTATCCATCGGCTTCGGTAGGATGGAATCTAAGCAATGAATCATTTTTTGAACCTTTAAAATCAGTCTGGTCTTTTGCAAAAATGCGAGCATCTTATGGCAGTATTGGCGATCAGGCAGTTGCAAATTCCATGTATCTTCCCACAATGAGTATTCCATCTGGAACAACAGGCAGCGGATGGTTGAGTTCATCAAGTACGGCAAGTGTTTATTATAACACTCCTGCTGTTGTGTCTCAAGAAATTTCATGGCAAAGTATAAGAACCTTTGACATAGGAATAGATTTTCGATTTTTTAAAAACAAGTTAGGGATTACATTCGACTGGTATCAACGCACAACAGATGATATGATTGTTGGAGGCAGATCTATGCCAACGACATTTGGAACTTCTGGTCCTAACGGAAATTACGGTTCACTAAGAACAACAGGCTGGGAAATTGCCGTTGACTTTAATCATCGATTTGAAAATGGTATTGGTTTAAATGTTATGGCTTCGTTAACAGATTATAAAACGAAAATTATGAAAGCAGCAGAGGAACAATCAAAAAATGTAACTAATAACACTGAAACTGCTGCTGCATATTGGTGGGAAGGAAGAACTTACGGAGATATATATGGATATGTAACAGATGGATTATACAGATGGGAAGACTTTGAATTGATAGATCCGAGTAAAGGGTATCGATGGGATAACCTTAAAATGATTACTTTAGGCGGAGCAGATGACCCCAATGCAGGTCGTAATTATGGTTACAGTCAAGGTAAAAGAGTTTATATGCTCAAAAATCACAATACGGCAGTTTATCAGGCAGGACTGCAAAGCGGCGCTTTATATTTTGGTCCTGGCGATGTTAAATACAAAGATTTGAACGGAGATGGCGATATTTATTACGGAACGGGGTATCTCCCTTTAAATGCTGATGATAAAGACAGCAATATAGGCGATCTTGCCATTATTGGCAATACTACTCCCCGCATGGAATATGGACTTCGGATTGGCGCCGACTGGAAAGGGTTCGATTTTTCAATATTTATACAGGGTATAGGTAAACGCGAAGTATTACCAAACGGATTTCTTGCTGTTCCGGGTTTCAATTCAAGCGACGGAGCCATGCCTCAGGTTATTGCCGGCAACTATTGGACATGGGATGAAGAATCACAAACCGGACGCACAGGCGCTTTCTATCCCCGTGCTGTTAATGTTGCAGGAGCAAATCCGGGATACGGCAGCGGAGCATTTAATAATGCTGTGCAATCGCGTTATTTGCTCGACATGTCATATACTCGTATTAAAAATATCACTTTCGGGTATTCCCTCCCCGTAGATATTATCAAAAAAGTATATTTAAATAAAGCGCGTGTTTATATTTCTCTCGAAAATTATTTTACTTTCGATAATTTAAATGGACTTCCTGTTGACCCCGAAGAAGTATCAGGATATTCCATGTTCGATACATCTAATTATAATTCCAGTAGAACAGGGGTAGGTACGCCAACATTTAAAAGTTTATCATTTGGAGTTCAATTAACATTCTAACATTAAAAATATAATAAAATGAAAAATAAAATATTAATATTATTGACAGCATTATCATTGTTCATTTCGAGTTGCAGTGATAATGTTCTTGACCGTCCGCCATTAACAGTATTTACTGATGCTACATACTGGACGAGCGAAGACAGACTGCGGCTATTTGCAAATGGTTTTTATAATGATGTAAATAACATCGGATTTTTTCAGGGATACTCTCGCTCATGGGCGCTTTATTATGTTCCCGTTCGTTCATTATTTGTATCGGATGATTTTGCAAATTCAGGGACACAAACAGGATTTACCAATACAAGCACAGGATCTACTAGTTATTATATAGATGGAGTGTGGCCCGGCAGAGGATGGTATTTTACTATTGTACGCAAGGCAAATTTATTTCTAAACAGAATTGAAAATATTGCAAAACCTGCAATAACTGAAGAGTCGTATAATCATTGGAGTGGAATAGCCCGCTTTTTTAGAGCTTTTGAATATACCGAATTAGTCAAAACTTATGGAGATGTTCCATGGTTTGGCGATGAAATTAAGGATACGGAAAAAGACATAATGTTCAAAGATCGTGATTCCCGCGATATTGTTATGGATAATGTATATGATGATTTGAAATATGCATTTGAAAATGTACGGTTAAACGATGGCAATGCAGGCACAACGGTAAACCGTTATGTAGTTGCAGCATATACATCACGTATAATGCTTTGGGAAGGAACGTGGCAATGGTATCACAAAAATAATGCAACTCTTGCTAAAAAATTTCTTGACTTTGCAGTAGAAGCAGCAGAATTTGTTATGAACAGCGGAAATTATGAAATTCAAACGGATTTTCATACATTATTCGGATCCGATAATCTTAGTAATAACAAAGAGTGTATTTTATTCCGTCATTATGATGCCGCTGCATCTCCATCTGCTGTTACTCACTGTATTGCTTCTTACTGTAATACCCAAGAATCTCAGGAGGGCGGAGCAAATTTATCTTTGCTAAAATCGTTTATATGTAATGATGGTAAAGTCTGGCAAAATTCAAATTCATTTACAGATGCATCAATATCGCTTGCCAGCGAGGGCGAAAAATTCAGAATCGAAAATCTTATAAAAACGAGAGATCCACGTTTCGAAGCCACTTTTTATTATCAATACAAATCTGCATCGCCCACATTGTTATATTGCAATAAATTTATTGACAGAATAGGCACAGAAGGAAATAATCCTGGTAATGTAGCAAAATATTCATCAATGACTAATACCAACGATGCTCCTGTTATGCGTTTGGGCGAAGTTTTACTAAATTATATCGAAGCAAAAGCAGTATTGGCAGAGCATTTAGGTGGCGCGGCTGTTACGCAAAACGATATTGATAAATCTGTAAATGCCCTACGCGACAGACCAATTGATGCAGTAGCACAATCGAGAGGAGTGAAGCAAACTGCGCACATGCTGCTGTCGAATCTGCCACATGATCCCGATAGAGATGCAGATGTTCCCGAAATTATTTGGGAAATTCGACGGGAACGCCGTATGGAACTGATATATGAAGCCTCAACTCGTTTGTTTGATTTAAGAAGATGGAAAAAACTTGATTATATGCAATCGGGCGCCGATTTTCCCGATATTATGTGCAGTATATGGATTGATTACACTGCAACTGACCCTGCCGATCCAGCAGGAATACTCTCATCACGTATGAATGAAGGTTCTATTAATATAATTGGCGTGAGAAAACTTGATGGAACAGTTGTAAAATATAATGGAACAAATGCTTCGGATTTGGTAGGTTTCAATCTCACATACAACGGACAGCCAAGAACTCAGGAACCTGAAGAAAAACATTATCTTGCTCCTGTTCCTCAATCGCAGCGTAATTTTTATACAAGTCAAGGTTATACATTAAGTAATAATCTCGGATGGTAAAAAAATTGTTTTACAATTATAAAAGCGGCAGTCGTGAAAGGGCAGCCGCTTTTTATTTTGTTTATATTCATAACGAATTAAAAAGATTGTACTTTATTTCCTGTTAATCGCTTCGGCGTGGCGCTTTGACTTCACCGTATTTGCAGCAGAGTCATTGCAAGGCGCGCAGCAACGAAGCAAAATGTAAATGAACAAAGTTTGCCGAAATGAAGACAGACAGTAAGCAAAAAAACACTTGCAGCAACTTGATTTTTTTATTTTGAAGTTTGATTATCGTAATCTTTTGTTTTTATTAACATTATTGCATCAAAATTTTCGTTGCTGGATTTTGGTTTAAATTTGTATTTGAAATTTGATGTTTTCTTTTGTTCGTAAGTGTCGATAAAAATCCATTGATTCATATTCGCTACAGGCGTTTCGCCGCTTTCGCCTGCATTCCATTTATAAATTTTATATTTTCCAATCGGCAATTTCTTATGTTTATAGGTTATTTTGCTTCCCCGTTTTTGCGAAGACAAATAATTTTCGCCAAAATACAGCATTTTGTCAGATTTTACCTTTTCCCATTTTCCCTGCATGTTTGCATTTTCGTTATCTAATATTATTCTGTCGGGCGTACAAATTCCAAAATACATTGCAATTGCATCCAATGTTGATTTTCCGAAATCGCGAAGATTTTCCGTATTCAACCATATATTGCTTGCGCCAAAATATGTATAAGGCGTTTCGAATGTCATCGCTACGGTTTTATCTCCAAAATTATTCCATATCCAGCCTTCGGGATAGCGTGACGCCATTTTTGAAAAACTTAATTCATCGGGCGACAGGTATGAATTGTCGAACATGTTAAGATAACACAAAAGCAGTTGGCGGCTTAAAAATTTTTCATTTGTTGTTTCTGCCGTATGAATCCAGTATGTAGCATTATTTGCAACTTGCGAATGCATGTTCAAAACCAAATCGAAAGGGCGAGTTTCTGTGAGTTTTTTTATCTGTCGCTTTATATTTTTAACTTCGACAACTGTTT
Organism: Prevotellaceae bacterium; assembly: GCA_031277925.1. Taxonomy (GTDB): domain Bacteria; phylum Bacteroidota; class Bacteroidia; order Bacteroidales; family UBA932; genus JAIRKV01. Next base: position 6,792 of record JAITLJ010000052.1, read on the forward strand.
GTAATTCATCTTTGTCCCAATTTATTTCCTGATTTACGCCTGTGGCATTTGAGCGCGACAGACCTTCAAAAACGCCATCGGGATTTGCAAACGGAACAATGTAGAAAACAAAAGATTTTCTGTATATTTCCGCATTTTTATTCTCGGCAAGCAGCGTTTCGATTAAGCCATCGAGATGCCACGAACTTGGCGTTTCGCTTGTATGTGTTCGTGCGTGAATCCAAATTCTGTATTTGTTTTCATCGCTTATGGTTTGGTCGGTAATTGTTAAAAGTTGCATTGGCTGATTGTGAAAACTGTATCCGAAAGTTTTTATATCTGCATCTTTATGCTGTTTCCATTTGTCGATTCTGCTTTGTAAAAACGAATTTGTATATGGAATGAAATAGGCAATATATACGGTATCGGAATCAAAAAATTTGTAAATTTTTCTAATTTTGGCTTCGTTTTCTTCAAAGCGTTCGAACTTGCAATTATCGTATGAATAAACAGCTCGCAACGGATCGGTGTGTTTGAAATCGAAATAAATATACTTGTTTTTTGCGCCTGTCATTCTGAAATAAAACCAGCGGGCGCTTGGCGGCAATGCCGTATCAACCGGATTTTGCGGGTCGAAACGCGATTCAAAAATATACGACAAATGCAAGCTTGAATCTTTTTCGGATGTTCTGATGTAAACAGAATCTATTTGCGTAATTTTTCCTGCCGAGCCGCTTTCAAAATCAATATCAAATCTTACCTGTGCATTTACCGCAAGATTAAATAAAAATGTAATTATCAAAAAAAATTTTTTCATAAATATATAATTTTACTGTCTTATGTTTTTTATATTTTGTTTTATTTTGTCGTATCCTGCGCGCATTAGTGGCGATTTCTCAAATATTTTTTTAAAATCATCTTCGCTTATATTTTCCCAGTCATCTATCGACATGCTTAATGCTTCGGCTACAGGTTGAAATTCTTCGTGATTACAAATTTTTGCGCGTTTGTTGTACGGACATACTTGCAGACAGCGGTCGCAGCCAAAAAGCCAGCCGTGAGTTGGAATATTTGTCGTATCCTTATTTTCTATTGTCTGGTACGAAATGCATTGTTGCGAATTTAAGATATATGGTTCGGTAATTGCCGAGTTCGGACAGTTGTCGATACATTTATTGCAGGCGCCGCAAAAATTGCCTTTTAAAGGTTTGTCGTATTCCATTTCAATATCAACAATCAATTCCGACAGAAATACAAACGAACCGAAGACAGGCGAAATAAATGCCGACGATTTTCCGTACCAGCCCAAACCTGAGCGAACAGCCCATTCGCGTTCAAGTATCGGAGCGCTGTCAACAAATCCGCGCCCGCTGATCTGTGGAAAAGTTTTTTTTAATGAAGAAAAAAAATCATTCATCTTTTTGCGAATAATTACATGATAATCATATCCTAATGCATAGCGGGCAATTTTGGCAGCAGAGGCGCTTTGACGAAAATCGCTGTTATAACTTATCAAAACACAAATAACCGATTTGGCATTTTCGACAAGTAATTGCGGATTTAATCTTTTGTCAAAATGATTTTCCATGTAATTCATTGATGCATTGTAGCCCTTGCAGAGCCAGCCTTTCAATACATTTGCCCTGTTGCTCAGATAATCGGCTTTGGCTATGCCACAAGCATCAAAACCAAACTGTGCAGCCTGACTTTTAACAATTTTTGATATTTCGGACAATGTACTCACGGTACAAATTTAGATAATAATTTTTAATTGCGCTTTATATCAAAGTAAATGCAACAATATGACAAGGCTGACAAAACCTCAATCGAGTTGATTTTTTTAAAATTTTTTTGACTTTTTTTTTCAATAAACGCCTCGTTCGGGTCTTTTAGAACCTCGTTCGAGTCTTTTAGAACCTCGTTCGGGTCTTTTAGAACCTCGCTCGGGTCTTTTAGAACCTTGTTCGACTCTTTTAGAACCTCGCTCGGGTCTTTTAGAACCTTGTTCGAGTCTTTTAGAACCTCGTTCGAGTCTTTTAGAACCTTGTTCGACTCTTTTAGAACCTCGTTCGACTCTTTTAGAGCCTCGTTCGAGTCTTTTAGAACCTTGTTCGAGTCTTTTAGAACCTCGCTCGAGTCTTTTAGAACCTTGTTCGATTCTTTTAGAACCTCGCTCGAGTCTTTTAGAACCTCGTTCGAGTCTTTTAGAGCCTCGTTCGAGTCTTTTAGAGCCTCGTTCGACTCTTTTAGAACCTCGTTCGACTCTTTTAGAACCTCGTTCGGGTCTTTTAGAACCTCGTTCGAGTCTTTTAGAACCTCGTTCGGGTCTTTTAGAACCTCGCTCGGCTCTTTTATCTTCATTTGTTTTAACACAAAAATAGCAGAAAGAAAAAAAATATTTGACAGAAAAGTTTAATGCATTGGCATTGTCTTTTTTTATTTGTAAGGAAAACTAATTAGCATCAAAATATTTGGCGTTCACGTTTGCCAGATATAATCCGCAAACGGAAGATGCCGGCGACATTGCACAGATGTCGGTCAATATTACTTTTGTATTTTTTTCGGCATCAAGCAGCGTAAATATTTTCTTTTTTTCACTATGGTCAGGATATACGGGAAAACCTACGGCAGGTCGTATTCCTTTATTTTGAAATTTCCACAAGTTGCGGCGAACTTTATCGTGCAGCCATTCCGACAATGCTTCTGCAAGTCTGTCGGTTAATGTTTTCAGCAAAATTGCGTTGTATTCGTCGCCGTCGTGCATAAATTTTTCGGCAAGTTTGTTTGCGCCTATTCCTGCCGTAACGACAAAACAGCCTGCATAATCGCACAAACCCGAATCAAGCGGAGCGATAAAATCGGCAAGGCTTAAATTGTTTTCGCCCTGTGGTTTTTGCATAGTTGAACGGGATGTATGCAGTCGGCATATTTCTTTGTTTTTTTCTGCGCTGTCGAATATTATTATTTCTTCGTTTATCGAGTTTGCCGCAAAAATTCCGGCAACGGCGTTTGCTGTGATACTTTTTTCTGCAATAAGGGTTTTTAATAATTTTTCGGCATCTGCCTGCAACTGTTCGTGTGCGGTTTTATTGTTTTTCAACCCGAAAGCGTAATACAGTTCTTTCCAGTTTATAAGAGGAGTCAGGCAGTTGAGTTCAACATGTTCAAAAACATGTATGCCCAAACAATCGGGGACGGAAATCAGTTCGCTGTTCCAATCCAAATTCAACTTGTTTTTTCGAGCTTCGCCGATGCTGATATGTGTTTTAGATTTTTTTTCGATTTCGTATTTTTGTTTTAAGTTATTGTATTCCGTATTCAAATTTTTCAGATAATTATCTTTCAGTTCGGGCGATAGAATATTTTTTATTACGTCCACGCTTCGCGAAGCATCTTTTACATATATCACGCCTTCATTATATTTTGCGGCAATAGCAACGGCAGTATGCAGTTTGCTTGTAGCGGCGCCGCCGATTAGAATAGGAATTTTAAGATTATTTGCTTTTGCGTCATCTACCACGCGGATCATCTCGTCGAGCGATGGCGTTATCAGTCCGCAAAGACCAATCACATCTACGTTTTCGCGAATTGCGGTATCAATAATTTGTTTTGCAGGAACCATAACTCCCAAATCAATGATTTCGCAACCGCTGCACGATAATACAATACTTACAATGTTTTTTCCTATATCGTGCACATCGCCTTTTACTGTTGCAAGCAAAACTTTTTTTGTATTTTGTTTGCCTGCATTTTTCATTTTTTCCTGCTCTATCAAAGGTTGTAAATAAGCAACGGCTTTTTTCATCACGCGGGCGCTTTTTATCACTTGCGGCAAAAACATTTTTCCTTCGCCAAACAAATCGCCAACCTGATTCATTGCCTGCATCAATGGCTGTTCTATAATTTGTATTGGCGAATTGTACTGTTTCAGCAGCCTGTCAATAATTTCTTCGATTTTATCAGGGATACCTTTTATCAGGGCAAATTGCAACTGCTCGTCGGGCGATAAACTGTTTTTATCATCGTTTATAATATTCTTTGTTATAATGTCCTTTTTGATATTTTTTTCGCTGTATTCCAAAAGCCGTTCTGTTGCATCGTTATGTTTATTCAATACAACATCTTCAACAAGTTTCAAAAGCGGAGGATTTATTTCGCTGTATACTATTTGCATTGCAGGGTTTACAATTCCCATATCCATTCCGGCTGCTATTGCGTGATAAAGAAAAACTGAATGAATTGTTTCGCGAATAATATTGTTTCCTCTATAAGCAAACGACAAATTGCTGATGCCTCCGCTAATTTTGACGTATGGCAGATTTTGTTTTATCCATGTACAGCAGCGGATAAAATCGACTGCATACGCATTGTGTTCTTCTATTCCTGTTGATATTGCAAGTATATTCGGGTCGATAATTATATTTTGGGGCGGGAAATTTATTTTTTCTGTAAGCAGGCGATATGCGCGTGCTGCGATTTGAATTTTTCTGTCGAAAGAGTCAGCCTGCCCCTGTTCGTCAAAGAGCATCACAACCGTTGCTGCTCCGAACTTTTTAATATATTCGGCTTTTTCCAGAAAATCGTTTTCTCCGTCTTTAAGATTTATTGAGTTTACAACAGGTTTTCCCTGCAAACATTTTAATCCTGCTTTTATGACCTCCCATTTTGACGAGTCAATCATAACGGGAACTTTTGATATATTAGGGTCTGAAGCAAGCATGTTCAAAAAGTCGCACATTGCTTTTTGCGAGTCAATCATGGCATCATCCATGCAAACGTCTATGATTTGCGCTCCATCTTCAATCTGTCGAAGAGCAACGGATATGGCTTCTTCAAATTTTTGTTCTTTTATCAGACGCGCAAATTTTTTTGAGCCGGCAACATTTGTGCGTTCTCCGATATTTATAAAATTATTTTCGCTTGATGCTTTCACAACTTCCAGTCCGCTGAATGTTGTAATATAATTTTGTTTTTTTGCTTGTCGCGGTTTATATTTTGAAACTTTTTCGGCGATTTTTTTGATATGTTCGGGCGTTGTTCCGCAGCATCCGCCAATAATATTTACCCAGCGGTTTTTCAATATCAATTCTACATCGTTTGCCATATCTTCGGGCGACAGCGTATATTTTCCAAACTGGTCGGGCAGGCCGGCATTAGGATACACGCAGATATTGAAAATTGAAATCTTCGCAAGTTCTTCTATATGCGGCATCATTTGTTTTGAGCCAAATCCGCAATTCAATCCTATGCTGAACAAATTCATGCTTGAAAATGTAGTATAAAATGCCTCCAAAGTTTGTCCCGACAAAGTTCTGCCGCTTGTATCGCTTAATGTTACCGAAATCATAACGGGAATATCAACTGATTTTTGCCTGCAACAGTCGTTTATTGCAACAAGAGCGGTTTTGGCGTTCAAAGTATCGAAAACCGTTTCGACCAAAAGAAGATCAACTTTTCCATCAATCAAACCGCTAACCTGATAGAAATAAGCATTGTAAAGTTCATCAAATGTCAGATTACGGTAAGCAGGATTTGAAACATCCGGCGACATCGAAAGCGCTTTGTTTGTTGGTCCTATGGAGCCTGCTACAAAACGCGGCTTTTCGTCTGTCGAAAATTCATCGGCAGCCTTATGCGCAAGCAGCGCCGCCTGATAATTTATTTCGTAAGCAAATGATTCCATTTTATAATCGGCAAGCGAAATGGCATTTGCATTAAACGTATTTGTTTCGATAATATCAGCGCCTGCCGCAAGATATGCCCTGTGAATATCGATAATAGCCTGCGGCTGAGTCAGAACAAGAATATCGTGATTGCCGATTATTTCAACATCCGAATTCGCAAACATTGAGCCGCGATAATCTTTTTCTTCAAATCTGTATTTTTGAATCATCGTTCCCATTGCTCCGTCAAGCACAAGTATCTTTTCTTTTATAAGTTGCGTTAAATTTTTATTCATGCAAATGTATATATGATTTTGCAAAAGTAATAAAAAATAGTTAATGCTGAATTAATAGTATACTGTTTGAAAATAATAACAATGAGAACTTTTCTGTCGGTTAAAAGTATTGTCAGTTATCGGTTTGGAATTTTATTTCTGTTTGAGTATCCAACAGTTTATATGATAATCGATGAAATGGCGTTGTGCCGTATTCGGCAATAGCAAAGCGATGTTTTTTTGTAGGATAGCCTTTGTTTTGTTCCCAACCGTATTGCGGATGTATTTTTGCGATTTTCTCCATAAATTCATCTCGATGAGTTTTTGCTAAAATTGAAGCAGCCGCTATATTTTTGTATTTTGCATCTCCTTTTACAATGGTTTTATGTGCAATATTTCGATATTGTTTAAAGCGGTTTCCATCTGCAATTATAAATTCAGGCTGTACATTAAGCGCCGACAGCGCTTTGTGCATAGCCAAAATCGAAGCGTTAAGAATATTTATTTTGTCAATTTCTTTATTGTCAACCGATGCAACCGACCATGCTATTGCTTCGTTTTCGATGATTTTGCGAAGTTCTTTTCTCTGTTTTTCGGTAAGTTGCTTGGAATCGTTAAGCTCGGGATGTTCAAAATTATCAGGTAAAATAACAGCAGCAGCAAATACAGGACCGGCTAAGCATCCGCGTCCGGCTTCATCGCAGCCGGCTTCAGGTTTTATATTGCCAAAACAGGATTTTAATTCAATTATTTTCAAAATATTATTATTTGTAACAGATTAATATCAAATACAAAAATATGTATTTAATCAGTAAATGCAAAAACAGATTATAACATTTTTAAATTTCTGATTTTTCAAATTTTGAAAGCAAATATTTGTAAAAAAATATATATATTTATTTGTCAGATTATTGCAGCAATAAACGGGTTAAATATATTCGACATATTTTTTCATCCAAATACTAATAATTACTGAACATTTATAATAATATTTACAGATTAAAAGTGAAATTCAATATCTTATACATTAATATAAATGGAATATTATCAATTAGATAATAATGCAAAAGGCAATAAACAAATCTCGAACGTTTTGAATTGTCCTAATTTGTAACACAATATGTAATTTTAATAAATCGTATTCAGGTTAAGAATAAAAAAATTATCGAATTATTATAAAGTGCTGTTAAAAATTTGTATCTTTGCGGCTCTAAATTTAATTGGATTCGATAAAACAAAACAAAATCTTATATGGCAGAAAAATTATTTACTGAGTTTCCCGAAGTTTCAACTCAAACTTGGGAAGAGGTGATAATCAAAGATTTGAAAGGCGCTGATTACGAAAAAAAATTAGTTTGGCGAACGCTGGAAGGCTTTAACGTTCGCCCGTATTATCGCTCTGAAGATTTGAAAAACCTCAAACATATTTCTTATGCTCCCGGACAGTTTCCTTTTGTTCGCGGAACAAAAAAAGATAATAACTGGAAAATTCGTCAGGACATTTGCACGAAAGATGTAAACAATGCAAACAAAAAAACACTTGATGTACTAATGAAAGGCGTTGATTCCATTGGCTTTAAAATAGATGGAAAAAAAGGATTTTCGCAAAGCGAATTTGATGCCTTGCTCCGAAATATCTGTCTTAGCGCTGTGGAAATTAACTTTACTGGCGGTTGTTGCAAAACACCCGAAACAGTAAAAATGTTTGCGGAAAAAGCAAAAGCATTCAATCCCGACGAAATTTACGGTTCGATTGATTACAGCCCGTTTTCCAAACTCACGCTTTGCGGAGGCTTTTGCAACGGCGAAGAAAAAGATTTGGAACTTTTGAAAGAAAGCGTTATAGCGGCTAAAGATCTTCCTAAGTTTCGTACAATCGGCGTGAACGGATATATTTTCCACAATTCGGGTTCTACTATTGTACAGGAATTAGCATTTGCCTTGGCAATGGGAAATGAATATCTTGCAAAATTAACCGATAGAGGATTGTCAGCCGATGAAATTGCTAAAAAAATGAAATTTACATTCGCCGTCAGCTCAAATTATTTTATGGAAATTGCAAAATTCCGCGCAGCGCGCATGTTGTGGGCATACATAGTAAAAGCATACGAAGGAACAACAGAATGTGCGCAAAAAATGTACATTCATGCAAAAACTTCAGCATGGCTGCAAACAATCTACGACCCTTATGCGAACATGCTTCGCGGAACAACAGAATCAATGTCGGCAACAATTGCAGGCGTTGATTCGCTCGAAGTTTTGCCTTTCGACAAACCCTTTGAACAGCCAACTGAATTTTCAAACCGTATTGCACATAACGTTCAAATAATTTTGAAAGAAGAATCTTATTTTGATAAAGTTGTAGATCCTGCGGCAGGTTCATATTATGTTGAAAAACTTACGAGCCTCATTGCCGATGATGCATGGAAACTTTTCAAAACTATTGAAGAAAAAGGCGGATATGTTGAGGCTTTAAAATCCGGATTTATTCAAGAACAAATAAACGCAAGCGCGCAAAAACACAATACAAACATTGCTACTCGCCGCGAAATCATTCTGGGAACAAATCAATATCCTAATTTTAACGAAACATTAACTGCCGAACTGCGCGAAAATATTGGCAAATCCTGTACATGCGACTGCACTGCCGAAAACAAAATTGCAGAACCCATAAAAATTTATCGCGCAGCCGAAGCATTTGAAACAATGCGAATGCAAACCGAAAATTCAGCGAAACAGCCAAAAGCGTTCATGCTTACATTCGGAAATCTTGGCATGTGTCGCGCACGCGCTCAATTTTCATCAAATTTCTTTGCCTGCGCCGGCATCAAGGCAATTGACAACAACAGATTTGACAGTATCGAAGAAGGAGCAAAAGCAGCTTTGGAATCAAATGCCGAAATTGTTGTTGCCTGCTCGTCAGACGAAGAATATGCAGATGCCGTTCCGCAAATTGCCGAACTATTAGCAAATAAATGCATACTTGTAGTTGCAGGCGCTCCCGCTTGCGAAAACGAACTCAGAGAAAAAGGAATAACACATTTTATTTCAGTTCGTAATAATGTACTCGAAACATTAAAACAATATCAAAAAGAATTAGGAATTTAATGAAAAAAGAATATGAGACCAAAATTTACAGATATAATATTTAACAGCGATAAAGCATCTTCAGAATGTAATTGCTGTAACTGCGAAGAAAAACCATTGTTTTTAACTCCTGAAAAAATCGCCGTAAAAGATATTTACACAACAGACGATTTGCAAAACATGGAACATTTGAATTATGCAGCAGGTATTCCTCCTTTTTTACGCGGACCCTATAGCAGCATGTATGTTTCGCGTCCATGGACAATTCGGCAGTATGCAGGATTTTCAACCGCAGAAGAATCAAACGCTTTTTATCGCCGCAATCTTGCCGCAGGGCAAAAAGGCTTGTCGGTTGCATTTGACTTGGCAACACACAGAGGCTACGATGCCGACCATCCGCGCGTTGTTGGCGATGTTGGAAAAGCAGGCGTTTCAATTTGCAGCGTCGAAGATATGAAAATTCTTTTCAACCAGATTCCGCTTGAACAAATGTCGGTTTCGATGACAATGAACGGCGCCGTTCTCCCTGTGCTTGCTTTTTATATTGTTGCAGGTTTGGAACAGGGCTGTACTCTTGAACAGTTAAGCGGAACAATTCAAAACGATATTCTCAAAGAATTTATGGTGCGTAATACATATATTTATCCTCCCGAATTTTCGATGAGAATAATAGGCGACATATTTGCCTATACTGCAAAAAAAATGCCTAAATTCAATTCAATATCAATATCAGGATATCACATGCAGGAAGCAGGAGCAACCTGCGACATCGAAATGGCGTACACGCTTGCCGATGGCTTGGAATATCTTCGTACAGGTATCAAGGCAGGAATGACAGTCGACGAATTTGCTCCGCGCCTGTCGTTTTTTTGGGCTATCGGAATGAACCATTTCATGGAAATTGCAAAAATGCGCGCCGCACGTATGATTTGGGCAAAGATTGTAAATCAATTCAACCCTAAAAATCCAAAATCATTATCATTGCGTACGCACTGCCAAACCTCAGGATGGTCGCTTACCGAACAAGATCCGTTCAATAACGTTGCACGTACATGCATCGAAGCAATGGGAGCCGCCCTTGGACATACGCAGTCATTACACACAAACGCTCTTGACGAAGCAATTGCATTGCCAACCGATTTTTCGGCACGCATTGCACGTAACACACAAATATATATACAGGAAGAAACATCGGTATGCAAATCAATCGACCCGTGGGCAGGCTCGTATTATATCGAAAGCCTTACGCACGAAATTGCGCATAATGCATGGCAACATATTCAGGAAGTTGAACAATTGGGCGGAATGTCAAAAGCAATAGAAACAGGAATTCCCAAACTTCGTATCGAAGAAGCAGCAGCACGCAAACAGGCGCGCATCGATTCGGGCGCAGACACAATAGTAGGAATAAATAAATACCGTTTGGAAAAAGAAGATCCTATTGACATACTCGATGTTGATAATACGGCAGTGCGTGAAGCACAAATAAAACGACTGCAACAGTTACGCTCAAACCGTAATGAAACAGAAGTAAAAGAAGCGCTTGAAGCAATCACAAAAGCAGTAGAAACAAAAACAGGCAACCTTTTGGAACTTGCCGTCAATGCAGCGCAAAAACGCGCATCTCTCGGCGAAATTTCGGATGCCTGCGAAAAAATTGTAGGACGTTATAAAGCAGTTATACGTATGAATGCAGGAGTTTATTCAGCAGAAGCAAAACATGACAACGATTTTGAAAAAGCAAAAAAATTAGTTGAACAATTTGCAAAAAAAGAAGGTCGCCAACCTCGTATTATGATAGCAAAATTAGGTCAGGATGGACACGACCGCGGCGCAAAAGTTGTTGCAACCGGTTATGCTGACATGGGATTTGATGTCGATATGGGACCATTGTTCCAAACGCCGGGCGAAGCTGCAAAACAGGCAGTTGAAAACGATGTACATGTTGTTGGCGTTTCTTCGCTTGCCGCAGGACACAAAACCTTGGTGCCGCAAATTATTGCAGAACTCGAAAAACTTGGACGCGGAGATATCATCGTGATTTGCGGAGGAGTTATTCCCGCTCAGGATTATCAAGCGCTTTACGATGCTGGCGCTGCTGCAATTTTCGGACCGGGAACATCCGTTTCGCTTGCAGCTATAAAAATTATGGAATTGCTTTTACAAAAATTTGAATAATAAAAGCAAGGTAAAAATGAATAATCCACATGCATAGACATGTGGATTATTTTTGTTGGAAATTCTGCGAGACGCTTTACAGTTTAAACAGGTTTTAAATGCCGTATAAATGCACGATTATCAAATTTTTATCTGAAAATCTTACTCTTAATGAGCGACTGATTACTGTTGTATCTTTCTCCATAAAAGTATTTAATCCACTCGATGTAGTCGCTCCTTAAAAAGGGTCGAAACGGTTAATTATTAATAAATTATATGCATAAATTATCGAATAAAAATACCGAGTTTTATATAGATACAGGCAAAAATTCGGCAAAATATGAACAATTGTTTTTTTCTATAAATATGTGTCCCGTTAGAGACGGTTTTTTCGTCATAGCACTAAATATCTGACAGAAAATTTTACTGTTTTATCATTGTCTTTTTTTATTCGTAAGGAGCGACTATTTATTAATGAGTGACTAATTGCCGCTTCCGAATAAAATTTATCAAAACATTGGAAGACAGTAAGACCTTCTATTCGGAAAATTCAACCTGTTAATCCAAATTTTAACAATTATATTTGTTTAAGGATAAGATATTTAACTAAAAATTTGTGCTTTTGATGCAACAAATTGCCGATTTATTCGTTATGTATATGTATGGATGTTAATTCACAATTGCGTATATTAATTTTAAAATTTATAAAGAATATGAAAAAAATTATTTTTATTTTAATGGTTTTTGCAGGTGCTATAACCTTGACCGCACAAAACATACTTTCATCGTCTGACGAAAGCGCTTCCAACAATTTATCGATGCAGGAATTTATACATCAAATAGAACCTCTCGAAAAATCAATTTTGGACGCTTTCAAAGATAAAAATTATGAATCTATTGAAAAGTTGATAGATGAAGCGATTATATTATTTTCTCGTTTATCCGATGAAAATCAGGAGAAATATAAGCCGATTCAGGCAAATAACTTTTATAATCTTGCCTGTGCCTATTCGTTGCAAAACAAGAAAGAAGAAGCCATTGCTGCTTTTGAAAAATGTGTTAAAGAGTGGGATTATACCAATTATTCTCATACAAAAGTTGATTCGGATTTGGATAATATCCGCAACGACAGCCGATTTATAGCATTGATGCAAAGCATGAAGGAAAAAGGCGATTATTTGTACATCCTCAAACAGGCAGGAAAATACGCAAAAACCGACACTGCACAGTTGCCACGTTTTGAATACGAAGATGCAAATAATCAACGGTTGAAAGATGTGAAAGAGTTTTTTAAACTTGACTCTGTTGCAGGACAGGACGATGAAATTTCAAAAATCATTAATTTAATGACTTGGGTACACAATACAATCAAACACAATGGCAATAATTATGCCTTATGCGAATTTGATGCCATTGATTTTTACAATTATCACAAATCAACAGGCAAAGGAATAAACTGTCGCGGGCTGGCAATTATGCTGAATGAATGCTATCTTGCCACGGGATTCAAATCGCGCTATGTAACCTGCTTGCCTAAAAACGAAAAAGATCCTGACTGCCATGTTATCAACTGCGTTTATTCAAATACTTTGCAAAAATGGCTGTGGATGGATCCAACTTTTAATGCGTATGTAAAAGATGAAAATGATAATTTACTGAGCATAGAAGAAGTACGCGAAAGATTGATAAACGACCAACCTCTGTTTATTAATGAAGACGCCAACTGGAACAAT
>JAITLJ010000067.1 GCA_031277925.1 Prevotellaceae bacterium
TTTTGTGTCAAGACAAAAGTAACAGAAAGAAATAATTGTCCGAAATTTTTAATGTTCTAGCTTTGTCCTTTTTTTATTCGTAAGGAGCAACTATTTCACAGTTTATAAGGAGCGACTAACTACTTAATTCCTATATAAATTTCGGCAACGCCGAATGTAAGCGGGATGTGTCGCGTTTGCCTGAAACCTGCATTTTGCAAATGCTGTATGAACTGTTTGCCTTTTGGAAATGTTTTTACCGATTGCGGAAGATATTTGTATGCATATTTATTTCGCGAAAAAAATCGTCCTATAAGCGGTAAAATGTAGAAAAAATACATGGAATAAATTTGTCGTATAACAAAATTTTCGGGCATCGAAAATTCCAGTATGGTTGCTATTCCATTGGGTTTTACTGCTTGATAAATTTCGGATAAACCTTTGTCTAAATTTTCAAAATTACGCACTCCGAAAGCAACATTTACCGCATCAAAAGAGTTGTTTTGAAATTCGAGCGCTTCGCCGTCGCAGTGTTTCAGTTCTATTTTTTTTGTAAGTCGTTTTTTCTTTAGTTTTTCTTTTCCTTTTGCAAGCATTTTTTTTGAAATATCAACGCCAATGATTTTTTCTGCGTCGGTTTGCAGCAAAACGATTGCCGAATCGCCTGTGCCTGTTGCCACATCAAGAATTCTTCGAGGTTTGTAGCGTTTCAATTCTTTTGCAAGTCGTTTGCGCCAAAATTTATCTGCGCCGAAAGATAAAACATGATTCATAAAATCATAATTTTCGGCAATATCATCAAACATTTTTGATACATATTTCTTATTTGCCATTATTTTCTTTTTTAATTTTTAACTGTTTTCTACGATTTTTTCGATTGCCGTATCATAGATTTGTTTTATATCATTGATTTTGCCGAATGATTCTTTGTCTATAATGATTTCCGATTCTGTAACGGTTCCGATTTTAACGCAAGGCAGGCTTTGCGATTTCATAAATTCAACAAATAAATCAATATTTTTAATATTTACCGAAACAACAACTCTGCCTTGCGACTCGCCAAACAAAAATGCATCTTTGCGAATTTTCTTATCTGTCGTTACATCGAAGCCCAAATTCAGCGGCATTGCCGATTCGATCAGCGTAACAAATAATCCGCCATCCGAAACGTCGTGAGCGCTGCAAATGAGCTTATTTGTTATAAGTTGCTGCAAGGTTTGGCATAAATTATATTCTTCTTCAATATTGAAATACGGAACGGGCGAAGCGGTAATTTTATGGTACGAATACAGATATTCGGATGATGCAATATCTTCAACCGATTTTCCCAAAAGAAATATAATATCTCCGCTTGCACGAAAAGATAGTGTCATTTGGTTTGTTTTGTTTTTCAAAATGCCTAACATTCCTATTACGGGAGTCGGATTTACCGATTCTGTTTTTCCGTCTATGTTCGACTGATTGTAAAAACTGACATTACCGCCTGTAACCGGCGTGCCGAAATATTCGCAGGCTTGCGACATTCCTTTTATTGCTCCTGTAAATTGCCAATATGATTCGGGATTATAAGGATTGCCGAAGTTCAAACAGTTTGTTATTGCGCAAGGTTCGCCTCCGCTGCAAACTATATTCCGCACTGCTTCGGCAACTGCAATCATTGTGCCTGTTTCGGGGTCGGCTTTCACGTATCGCGAATTGCAGTCGGTTGTAAGAACAAGTGCGGCGTTTGTTTTTTTTATATTTACAACTGCAGCATCCGAAGGTATGTTTGTGCTCATGTTTTTTGTGCCAACCATTGTGTCGTACTGTTCGTAAATCCAGTGTTTTGATGCAATATTAGGATGTGCTGTAATCAACATCGCTACTGCTTTTAAATCTTCGGGTTGAGGAACGTTTTTTATGTCAAATTTTTTATATTCACTATAATATGCAGGTTCTTTATAATCTCTGTCGTAAACGGGAGCGCCGCCGCCAAGCACAAGCGTTGATGCAGGAACATCCGCAACAAGTTTGCCGTGATAATGAAACAGCAAACGGTCTTCATCAATTACTTCGCCTATAATGGAACATGCCAAATCCCATTTTTTGAAAATATCTTCAACAATTTTTTCCTTGCCTTTTTCAACAACAACAAGCATGCGTTCTTGAGATTCGGAAAGAAGAATTTCCCATGCTTCGATATTTTTTTGACGAAGAGGAACTTTATCGAGATAAATTTTCATTCCGCAACCGCCTTTTTCCGACATTTCGGATGTTGAACATATAATTCCTGCCGCGCCCATGTCTTGCATGCCGACAACGGCATCCGTTTTGTTCAGTTCCAAAGTTGCTTCAAGAAGAAGTTTTTCCATAAAAGGGTCGCCAACCTGAATGGAAGGAATATCGTTAGCCGAATCTTCGGTAATATCTGCCGATGCAAAAGTAGAGCCGTGAATTCCATCTTTTCCTGTTGATGAACCTACAATATATACGGGATTTCCTTTGCCTTTGGCAATAGCCGAAATGATGTTTTCTTTGCGCACCAAACCTACCGACATTGCATTTACCAAAGGATTCATGTTGTAGCAATCATCAAAAAACACTTCGCCTCCTACAACAGGAACGCCGAAGGCATTGCCATAATCGCCTATTCCTTTAACAACGCCTTTCAGCAGCCATTTTGTACGGTCTGATTTAAGGTTGCCGAAACGTAATGAATTGAGTTGGGCAATCGGTCGCGCGCCCATTGTAAAAACATCTCGATTTATTCCGCCCACACCGGTTGCCGCACCTTGATAAGGTTCTACGGCGCAAGGATGATTATGCGATTCTATTTTGAATGCGCAGGCATAACCGCTGCCTACGTCAACAAGTCCGGCATTTTCCGTGCCTGCTTCGGCTAAAACGTGTTTACCTTTTTTGGGTAAGGTTTTCAGCCATTTAATCGAATTTTTGTATGATGCATGTTCCGACCACATCACAGAATAAATGCTTAACTCGGTAAAATTCGGCGTCCTTCCGAGAATTTCTTTTATTTTGTCAAATTCTTCGGGCAATAAACCCAATTCTTTGGCTACTTGGCAATTGGTTTCTTTCATATCGTTTTTGAAATTTGGCTGCAAAGGTACAAAAATAATCAATAATACAACAGTAAATTTAAAAGTCTGTAAGGTTGCTACAGCGAAGATGCTGTATTCCGAATTTATTCCGAAAAAAAATTTTTATAGTGTTCGTAGCGTTCGAGTATTTCGCGTACAAACAAAACGGTTTCTTTGCTTAAAAAATGTTTTTGCTGCTGCGCTAAATTTTTGTTGTGTTTTTCTTTTATGTTTGTATTTTCAACATCGCTCCAAATGTTCGGATTTCGTCCTTTTTGTTCTGTGTTTTTTCTGAAATCATTAATTTTATTATGTCCAGAATTATAGGCGGCAAGTACAAATTTTATTCGTTCAGCGGCGGTTATGGTTGAATCATGGGCAAAATAATGTTCCAGAAATTTAATTAATTTGACGCCTGCTGCAATATTTTTTTCATTGTCGGTTATGCTGTCGAATCCGAGAAATTCTGCCGTTTGCTGACGTATTTGCATCAATCCAAATGCATCTTTGTGCGATATTGCATCGGGTACAAATTGCGATTCCTGACATATAAGCGAAGCAATCAAACGCCAGTCCCATTTTATTTCGGCGCTGTATTTTTTTATCAAATCGTCATATTTGGAAATATATGTTTGTTTCCTGTTGCCATTTCGGGCAATGTTATATTTTGCTGCTAAAAATTTATAATCTTTTGTTTCGACATAAGCGTTTAACCATATATTTAAATTTCGCGCCAATCCGTTATTTTTGTCATTAACAAGCCAAACTGCCTGTGAAAAATTTTCATCTGTATAAACGGGATTAAGATTTTTAAGTTGTAAGATACTGTCTGTTTTTGTATCGCACACAACGATATCAGCGTTATTTGAAAAAAGCAAATTCAACCGTTTGTCCATGTCTTCTTCCAGTATAAAAACAGGTTTGCGGTCTATTGCATTGCAATATTTATGTATCAGTTCAAATTGATAACCTTCAACTTTACCGTTTTTCAAAAAATATGCATTGTTTTTTGTTCCCAATGCAACAGTAAGGCAATCGTTTTTTACAAAATAAAACAGTGTTTGATTGTCGGCAATTTTTTTCGGATAAAATAATATAAAGCAGGCAACAAACAAAATGATTTTGGTTTTGTGTCGCTGCATCAGACGAATTATAAAGGTTTTATCAGGTTTCAAAATATATTTTTTAATTGAAAAAATGCCATGTTACGCCAAGTCGAAGCAACATTGTGTTGTTTCGCGGATAGTGCAATGCCGAAAAATATTCGGATCCGCATGAGTCTTTCAATATGTTTGCCATTTTTACAAAAATAACGGTACGTTTCCATTTGAAATTTGCAAATGCTTCGACGTAAGGGAAATTCCCTGTTTTTTTCTCTGCCTGCACATGAAAATCGCCAAGTGCAGGATTGTATGCATAAGTATAATAACTTGTATTATAACGAGCGTCTAAACCTATCTGTGCGGTAAGCACCGATTTTACCAGAGAGGCTTGCAAATACCAGCTTGCATGTGCGCTTATTTTGGGCAGCGGAAGAATTTTTTCATTGCCCGAAACTTGCATCAGTATTTCGTTGTCGAAACGAAATAATCCGAGTTTAATTTTTTTTCTTAAAAAAAACGATGTAACGCTCAAATTGTCGGCATATTGATGCGGCAAAGCCGAAGTGTCGTTGTAAATATAGTTTTGTATTAACGCCTGCTTTATTCCTAATTCCAAATCCCAGTCGGGAATCGAAACCGTGCCTTCAATTTGCGTGCGTGTTGTTGTTTCAAAATCATTATTCCATATCAAATGGTTTGAATAATAATTTTTTTCAAAGAAATTAGCCTCGTAATATTGAAATAAAAATCTTCCTTTAAAATGAATGCCATTTGTAACAGGATATAGCGAAATGCGAATATTTCCATCTACTGTAAAGTTTGTTTTGCCTGTTATAAAGTATCTTGTGTAGCCGTTCCATTCAAAATATCTGTTGAATTTTCCGGCTGCATTTGCATAAAAATACAAATCATTTTCCGATGAGGTATTTGTGTTTTTAAGATACTGTTCGGGATTGAATACATAATATTTTTGATTGCGATAGCCTAATCCGCCTGCTATTGTAGAAATTATTGCATCCGAAGCCCATGGTTGAATTCGGGCAAAAATTTTAGCATCAAAAAACGATGTGCCGGACGAATCGTGCGAGCGGGCTGCATTGTAATACCAATTTTGATAATAGTCTTCGTTTTCGCCGATTACATCTGAATACAGGCGTTTGAAAGTTGTGTATTCAAGCGAATTTCCTAAATATATCAATGTTCCTTCTCCTATTTTATCTTCGGTATTTTCAGTTTTGTTTTTTTTGAAAAAATCAAGAGGAATACCGAGAGAATGCGTAAAGAAAAGCGTATGTTTTCGCAATATGTTACGTGCGTTCAAGAGGTTTACTGCAATATCTTCGGAAGTAATAATTGTATCGGTAATATCGAAATCGTTTTTTATTCCGCCGTTTTCTCTGTTTGAAATATTATTGAAAGTATAGGCAGCATGCGCTACGTAACGTTTTCCTGTATAATCGGCAAACAGCGAAAATGCTTTATTGTCGGTTGATTCGTTTGCATATTGTCCTCTTGTGCCGTAGCGTTGATAAAGCAGTCCGAGATTCAGTTCAGGTTTGACATTTTGCGTGTGTAATATTCTGATATTTGATTCTTCGGTAAGTTTGCTTCCCGATGTTTGATATGATAAAACGGTAAAAGGTCGTTTGGTATTGTAAAACGGCGTATTGTCAGGATTGAAAGCATAGGCATCGTAAGGCTCAAAAAATTTGAAATATTCATTGTTTTTTCGTTGAAAAAAGTCGTGGGAAAGAGCTGCGCTTCCTGCCGCACCAAGAAAAGTTGCGCCTGTCGAAGTTTTGAAAAACGGGTATTCTATTCGCACATCATCAGGCAGTGTATCGTTGATTGGAATACGTTCTATTGTGTTAAAATACGGATTATGCGTCCACGAAAAATTAAGAATATTTTTGTGCCAGTCGCCGAAAATATATGTAAGTAAAGTATCAGTTTTTGTTTTTTCCTGTTTGTTTGTTGCGCTTCCCAAAACGTCCAGCGAATCGGTTTGGCAAAAAGTTTCACTTCCGATTATCATTAGAGAGAGCAATAAAATATATTTTACATAATATCGTTTCATTTTACAAAAATAATGAATTTTATCGGTTTAAGTACAAATAACACAAAGATATTTCAGAAATCAACAAAGTTTCGGCTATCATTAGCCGCGATTAAACGATTGCGTCATGGTATTTAATCGCTCTTTACGAATAAAAAAGACAATGCTAATACATTAAAAATTTCGGACAATTATTTCTTTCTGTTAATTTGTCTTGACACAAAGAAGATATAGAAAAAAGTTCATATTTTGCCGAATTTTTGCCTGTATCTGTATAAAACTCGGTATTTTTATTCGATATTTTATATCTATAATTTATTAATAATGAACCGTTTCGACCCTTTTTAAGGAGCGCCTATTTAGCGGCAATTTATATTGTTATTACATTGTTTATTGATTTCAATTTTTTTTGTATAAAAAGTTGCATTTACTGCTTGAATTTACATCTATACATGCCTTAAAACCATTCCGTTGCGGACGCCTGTATGTTTTCCGTTGTTGATGGTGTGAACGCCATTTACAAAAACATGTTCTATTCCTGCTGCAAATTGATGCGGATCGGTAAATTCGGCTTTGTCAATAATTTTATCCATATCGAACACCACAATATCGGCAAAATTTCCTTCCTGTATAGTTCCTCTGTTTTTAAGATTGAGACGGCTTGCAGGAAGTTTGGTCATTTTCATTATGCCTGTTGATAAATCAACAATTTTTTCATTTCTGCAATATTTGCCCAAAAATCGCGGAAATGTTCCATAACTGCGAGGATGAGGTTTGCCTTTCGAGAGTTCGCCGACTGGTGAATATACATAACCATCGGATGCTGGCATACCAAGTTTGTGAGAAAGAAACATTTTAACATTGTCTTCGGTCATTGCAAAACAAACCATATCAACATGTCCGTTATGAGCAAGTAAAATATCCCGAATAAATTCCGTTTCTTTTTTATGCGAAATCTCGGCGCATTCAATCAGATTTTTTCCTGTGTATCTTGCATTTTCGCCATCGCCCGAGGTTATTATTACATTTTGTCCGCCTCCTAATCTTTTTATACGCGACTCGGCATACATACTTATTTTTTCAAAATTTATTCTGTCGTTTAAGCGCGATAAAACCTCGCTGGTATTGCCTTGCCTTGCCCAAAGCGGAATAAATGTAGAAAGTCCGGTAGAAAAAGCGATGTACGGATAGCGGTCGAAAGCAACATCCACTCCGCTTGAATATGCATCTTCAATAATTTTAAGCATATTTGGCGCTTTGTGCCAATTATTTGCATTTTGCGCTTTCAGATGCGAAATTTCGAGGCGCGCTCCCGACTGACGTGCAACATCAATTGCTTCTCTGATTGCTTCTTCAACATAATCGTCTTCGTTGCGCATGTGAATTGCATACAGAGCATTATTTTTTGCAATTACACGACACAGTTCTACAAGTTCTTGAGTATTTGCATAACTGCCCGGTGCATATTCCAATCCGTATGATATTCCTATGCTTCCGCAATCAATTTGATGTTGCAGCAAATTTTTCATCTGTTCTATCTGTTCCTTTGTTGCAGGAATATCGTTGTCGCCGACAACAACTGAACGTAAATCGCCATGACCTGTAAAACTTGCATAGTTTATACTTATTTTGTTTTTTTCGAGTGCGGAAAAGAAGCCATCAACATGTTGCCATGGCTCGTAACCATGTCGCAACTGCGTTTTTTGTTTCTCAAATTCTTTGTCGGAATAAGGGAAAGGAGAACCGCCGCAATTGCCGCCTGCATCGGTTGTTATACCTTGATAAATTCTGCTGTCGCTTTCGGGACAGATAAAAAGATTTGTGTCGGTATGAGTATGAATATCAACAAACCCAGGACTTACGGCAAGGTTGTTGGCATCGATGATTTGATTTGCCGATTCGCCTACTTTGCCAATTGCTGCAATCTTGTTGTCTTTTACAGCAATGTCGGCAATAACGGGCAAATCGCCATTGCCTGAATAAACGAGTCCGTTCTTTATAATTATGTCAAAACGGTTTCTCGAACTGATGCATCCGGAAATTGCGCCGTTTCCAATCAAGCCGACTCCGCAGCCTATTAACGCTGATGTTTTAATGAATTTTCTGCGTGAAATTTTTTTTCTCATAGCAAGATGTTTTTATATATAATTTTGCGTAAAGATACAAAAATGATTGATTAGTTGATGATTTTGAATTGATTTTATCGGTAAAATATTTTCTTATGCAAAATTTATCATCTTATATTATAGTCAGTTATTAATCTTCTTAACTAAAATTAACTTGTTGTATTCAACGAGTTTTTTAATATTTTATACTTTTGTAAAAAATACAAGTAATGCGAAATGCAAAATTTTTCACATAAAATATTGTCGTTTATTCTTTGTGTTGCATATATCCTTGCATCATGGGGTTTTGTGCGTCATATCTGCAATAACAACGATAAAAACATAAGTTACGTATCGCTGCTTGTAAACGATGAATGTAATTACTGTTTGGAAAATAAAAATACCGAAGAGCAATGTTGCCATCAACATGCAAAGCAAACACAATCAGAAGACGAAGATTGTTGCGAAAAAACCATTCAAAAAATCAGCAACGACCAAAACTGTTCGCAATACAACGGCGCTTCGGGATCAGTATTTTTTGCAATAACCGCTGCCATATTACATTATTCTGCAAGCAATTTGACATGCGACAGATTATCGAAATCAGCCACAACTTATACGCCACTGATTAACAGCAAAATTCCCTTAATCTATTTTACAGGACAGTTACGTTTATGATTCTGTTTTAAAATTTGAAGGTCAAACCGAAAACGGTTTTGGCTCTTATATTATTATTATCAATCAAATTTAATTTTAAAACAAATCATAGAATAAAATGAAAAATATAAAATATATCTTTATAATATTATTGTTTTGGGCTTCAGGCAGTACAAAAACACTTGCACAAAAAAACATAAGAGGAAAAATATTTGCCATCGACGGCAAAGGCAATAAAAATCCGCTTGGCTTTGCATCGGTAGTTTGGGAAGAAACAAATATTGGCGTATCAGCCGATGGAGACGGAAATTTTGTAATCAAAAGAATTAGCGATGAAAATGCAAACCTCATCGCTTCGTTTATCGGCTATACAAATGATACGCTTGCAATTATACCCGAAGCCGAAGAAGTCGAATTTGTTTTATACGAAATGTCGCAACTGCTGAACGAGGCAAATGTTGTTGCACGACAAAAAGGAAGTTATATTTCAAAATTATCGCCAGTAATGACCGAAGTTATTACCGCCGCAGGACTTTCAAAACTTGCGTGTTGCAATCTCGCCGAGAGTTTTGAAAATTCGGCGAGCGTGTCGGTAGGATACAGCGATGCAGTTTCGGGAGCGCGTCAAATTCGCATGCTCGGACTTGCCGGAACTTATGTTCAAATGCTTGATGAAAACATTCCGACATTACGCGGAATCGCTTCTACTTATGGATTGAGTTTTACGCCCGGGCAATGGCTCGAAAGCATTCAGGTTTCAAAAGGAACATCTTCGGTACTGAACGGATACGAAGCCATAACAGGTCAGATAAATGTTGAACATCGAAAACCTGACAACAGCGAACCTTTATTCGTAAACCTGTATGGCGACGATGATATTCGTTTTGAAACAAACATTACATCGGCTTTGAAACTGAACGACAAACTGAGTACGATAATATTTACACATGGCTCGACAGATGCAAAAGTTCACGACGACAACAACGATGGATTTATTGACTCGCCGAAGAAAAAACAGATAAATGTCGGAAACCGCTGGCTGTATTCGGCAGATAAGGTAATTATACATTTCGGTTATCGTTTTTTGACCGAAAATCGAGAAAGCGGACAAATGCATGCTGACATGCCGAATGCATACATATCCAACATAAAAAACAAACATTTCAATGCTTATGTCAAAACAGGATTTCCTCTTAATGAAAGCGGTTCGCACAGTATAGGAATTATCACAAGTTATGCATATCACAGACAAAATTCATATTTCGGAAAAAAAACATACGATGCTCAACAAAATTCGCTAACAGCAAATATTTTATGGCAATCGGCGTTTGACAGCGCCGAGAAACATCGCTACACAACAGGCGCAACCTTTTCGCACGATAATTATGATGAACTGTTTGCCGACAGTAAATTTGCAAATTCGTGGAATGGAGACAGAACAGAAAATACAAGCGGAATCTTTGCTCAATATACGCTTAAACCAAACGAAAATTTTGATTTGCTTGCCGGCTTGCGTATCGACCGTAATAATTTGTATAAAGAAACGCTTGTAACTCCGCGAATGCATGTCAGATATAATTTTGCAAAAAACTCAACAGTGCGCGCTTCGGCAGGTCGCGGATTTTATTCGCCAAATATTATTTCTTCCAATATAGGCATACTTGCAACAGGCAGAAAAATTACAGTTGATGACAATATAAAAATGGAAAAAGCATGGACAGCAGGCGCAAGCTTTACGCAAAACTTCAAAGTCGGCGAAAACCTTAACGGATATGTAAGTTTTGATTTTTTTCATACCAACTTTCAAAATCAAACTGTTGTTGATGTTGAAGAAAGCGCCGAATATATTCGCATAAGTAACCTTAACGGCAAATCATATTCCAACAGTTATCAGGCAGATTTTAGCATCGATCCGTTTGTGCGGTTCAATATTTTTGCCACGTTTCGCTACAATCAAACAAAGGTTGATATGAGTCGCGGCCTGGTTGAAAAACCTCTGGTTGACAGATTTAAAGCGCTTGTAAATTTGTCGTATTCCACAAAATTTGAAAAATGGAAATTTGATTTTACTGCACAACTCAATGGAGGCAGTCGTTTACCTTTTTATGCATCTCAAATTTGGAAAAAAGAACGTTCAAAATCTTATCCTTTATTTTTTGCGCAAATAACTAAAAAATACAAAAATTTTGATGTTTATTTAGGATGCGAAAATATTGGTAATTATATCCAAAAACAAGCCATAATAAATGCAGAAAATCCTTTTGATGATAAATTTGATGCATCGGTAATTTACGCACCTTTGATGGGACGTAAAATTTATTTGGGAATAAGGTTTAAAATACAGGGAAAGGAAGAATTATAATAAACAACAATAAAACACTGAATTTATATAAATATTAATAAAAATAAAATTATGAAAAAAATTTTAATTATTGCGTTATCATTATTAACGCTGACATTTGCAACAAATGCACAGGACAAAAAAAACAGCAAAATTTCGGAAATTAAATTTGCCGTATCAAACATGCACGGCGATCATTGCAAACAACGTATAGAAAAAAATATTCCATTTGAAAAAGGAATAAAAGACGTTGAAGTAAACCTTAAAGACAACACGGTTACGGTGAAATACGATAACACAAAAACCGATGTTGAAAAAATCAGGGAATCGTTCAAAAAATTAGGCTATCCAACGGAAATTTCAAGCGGTTCGGAAAACAAAAAAGAATGAAGCGCTAATCGGTTGATACTGAAAATGAGAAAAAATGTTTATTAAGGAGCAACTGAACAGTCGCTCCTTAAAAAGGGTCGAAACGGTTAATTATTAATAAATTATAGACATAAATTATCGAATAAAAATACCGAGTTTTATACAGATACAGGCAAAAATTCGGCAAAATATGAACTT
>JAITLJ010000079.1 GCA_031277925.1 Prevotellaceae bacterium
TGTTGAAATTTTTATTTGTCTGTATGTAATGTCGTAAATTTCATATACATTTGCAACTTGCAAATTTTAATAAAATGAATTTAGATACTCTTACAACAGTGTCGCCAATTGACGGACGATACAGGCAACAAATAGAAGAATTGTCTCCATATTTTTCTGAATACGGATTAATGAAATATCGCATAATGGTTGAAGTCGAATATTTTATTGCTTTATGTGAATTGCCCTTGCCGCAACTTGGCAAATTCGACAAATCGTATTATGATAAACTGCGCAACTTGTATATTGATTTTAATATTGACGATGCTCGAGATATAAAAGAAACGGAAAAAACTACAAATCATGATGTAAAAGCGGTTGAATATTTTTTGAAAAATAAATTTGATGATTTGGGTTTGTCGGCTTTTCGCGAATTTGTTCATTTCGGATTAACATCTCAAGACATAAACAATACCGCAGCGCCATATTCATTACATAAAGCGTTAAAAAACATTTATTTTCCATTGATAAATGAAATAATAAGCTGTCTTTCCGATTTATCTGTCAAATGGGGAGATGTTGTAATGCTGGCGCGAACGCACGGACAGCCTGCATCTCCAACGCGTTTGGGAAAAGAAATAGATGTATTTGTTGAGCGTCTTACAAAACAAACGGATTCGTTGAAGGATATGCGCTGTTCTGCAAAATTTGGCGGCGCTACGGGAAATTTTAATGCTCATCATGTTGCATATCCCGAAATCGGCTGGCGTGATTTTGCAAACAATTTTGTCGAAAACATTTTGGGGCTTGAGCGTTCGCAATCGACTACCCAAATTGACCATTACGACAAACTTTCGGCAATCTTTGACAATCTTAAACGGATAAATGTTATATTAATTGACTTTTGCCGTGATATTTGGACTTATATTTCGCTGGAATATTTCAAACAGAAAATCAAAGTCGGAGAAGTTGGTTCATCGGCGATGCCGCATAAAGTAAATCCTATTGATTTTGAAAATGCCGAAGGTAATTTTGGCATTGCAAATGCATTGTTTGAACATATTTCGGCAAAACTTCCCATATCGCGTTTGCAACGCGATTTGACTGATTCTACTGTTTTGCGAAATATCGGAGTTCCTGTTGCTCATACAGTTATATCGTTCAAATCATTACTTAAAGGATTAAATAAAATTTATCTGAACAGAGAAACAATTCAGAACGACCTTGATAAAAACTGGATGGTTGTGGCCGAAGCGATACAAACAATTTTGCGCCGTGAGGCTTATCCAAATGCTTACGAAAAACTTAAAGATTTTGCGCGCACAAACGACACGGTTACCGAATATCATGTGAAAAATTTTATTGATACGCTTGATATTTCAGACAAATTAAAAGCTGAATTGAAAAAAATAAGTCCGCATAATTATACAGGAATATAAACATGAACCACGATTGAAACGCAATAAGATAAAATATCACAAACATACGGCGATAGCAATGTTTATTGTTGCTTTTGTTGCGATATTATATTCAATTGTTTTTGAAAAATATTCTGTTTCGTACTATGAAAATCAAATTAAAAAAGTTGAATATCAAATACAGAAACGGCAAAAGAAACTTGATGAAATTTCAACACATTTATTAGATACTCTTTGTGTTAGTCCTGATTCATCTTTTCGGAATATTCTGTTTAATATTAATATTGACTGTAATTCAAATGAAGGATTTTTCTGTTTCAGTAATGACAGTTTAATATACTGGTCGTCGAATTTGCCTGTAAAGAGCGAAGATTTGCTTAACGCAGATACAATCGAAAACTTTACAAATTTCGACAATGAATTGTTTACTTCTGAAACTACAACCGACAATCGCTATATAACAAAGGCTTATGTTCGCAATAAATTCAAAATAGTTTATGCTATCGAAGTAAGTACATATTATTTTTACGAAAATGATTTTCTGAAAAGCAGATTTTCCGATAATTTTGATGTATCTTCATCTCTGTTTTTGGAAAATGCAGGCTGTTACGATGGATTTATTGTGAAAGGAGCAGGCGGAACGCCATTTTTTGTATTAGGAATAGATGTAAGCAAAAACATAAATCCCGTGTCGATGTATGTTCGTTGGCTTGGAATTGTCTTATTATTATTGACTTACGTATTTTTCGTATCGCAAATTCTGTTCAAAAAAAGCATTTTTAAGGCAATAATTTCCATCATTGCAATATTTGCATGCATACTGTTTTTTGTATATAACGATTGGGGAACATTCAATGCAGAATTTAATTTTTTCAATTCATCGTATTATGCGTCCTCAAAATTTTTAGCATCATTCGGAGTTCTGTTTTTATATATTTGTTTCATTGTTACTGTAATTTGCGTTGTATTTGTTAAGCGGCAAAATATTTTTGCAATAATAAGAAAAAGCAACAAACAAAAGCGTTGCATAATAAGATGCAGTTTAATTATTTTTGCTGTTATTCAATCTGTATTGTGTTTATGGCTGCCTGTAACGTTAACCAACGATTCCAACTTTTCGCTTGCGGTTCATAAAATATACGACATAAACTGGTTTACTGTTTTGTCGTATTTATTGATGGCGCTGATGTTTATGGGATTTGCGATGCTGCAGATTTTATGTTTTTATAATTTAAAATCAAAATTGTATAAAACAGTAATTATTTTTATACAGGCGGCATTATCCTTATTAATACTGATTTTGTGCAACGGCTGTCATGTTGATATAATGCTTCTTTTTGTTGCGTACTTTATCCTTGTGTCAAAAATTTGTTCCGGCATAAAATCAAAATTAAAAACGTTTATATTATTTGCAACGCTGTCAACGATATTTTGCGTTTCGGCAGTTTTGCACGAGGGATCGCGCAAAGCCAAACAGATAACCGAAAATCTTGCAGAATCAATATCGCAAAAAAACGACCCGACATTTGAAACCATGTTTAGCGAAATATCCGACAAACTTTTATCGGATGGACAGTTACAGTTGTACGTAAAAGATGCTAATGTTGATATTGATGTGATATTTAATTATTTAAGCGAAAAATACTTTAACGGATATTTTAAAAGTTATGATTTAAGTTTGAATTTGTGTCAAAAAAAAGACGTATTGTTTGTTACCGAACAGGATAACGAAGCAAATTATAACTGTTTCAATTTTTTCGACAACGAAAAAGCGATTTACGGAAATAAAACAGGAGATTTACCTTTATGGTTTATGGCAGCAGGCAACGGAAAAATCAATTATCTGGCAGAATTATCGTATAAAGAAGAAACTGAAACCCGATTGTTTTTAATATTTGCTTCGTTTTCAGAATCACAATATACAGGCTATCCCGAATTGTTGCTTGACAGTAAAAATCAGCCTAATAAATTATTACAGGAAAACAATTATTCATACGCAAAATATTTTAAAAACAAACTTGTTTCACGTTACGGCAATTTCGGCTACAGTTATGAATTGAATATTCCGAAAGAAACAAAAAGTCATTCGTTTTTCACCGAACGCGGTTATATTCACTATTATATTGATACCGACAAAGTTGATTCAATCATTATATCGCAGCCGATGATGTCTGTGCTGGAATATATTTCGACCAATTCATTTGTGTTTTTATTTTTCACAATTATATTTGCAATAATGTTGCGTTGTATCGGATTGGACATGCTGGGAATGAATACAGCAATAAATTTTCGACAAAAAATAAGAATACTGTTATTGATACTGGTCTTATTTTTACTGTTTACAGTTGGCGGAACTATATTGTGGCACACTTTTAGTCAATTTGAAAAAAACAAAACAGAATCAATCGAAGAAAAAATACAGCTGATAAAAAATGAGTTCACTTTGCAATATGGAATGTCCGATGATATTTCGTCAACGCGTGATTTGTCGTCGTGGCTTATAGAACTCTCAAATCTGTATCATATTGATATAAATGTTTATTCGCTCGATGGAAAACTTATATCAACATCGCGTCCCGAAATTTTTGACCGCAAACTGCTGGGATTGAACATGAACATACATGCATTTGTGAAACTTAATACTCAAAATCAGCCTTATTACATACATTATGACAACATAGGAAACCTTAAATTCAATTCTATTTATTTTGCTTTTTATAACAGTAAAGATGAAAAACTTGCATATTTGAATCTTCCTTATTTTGAGCAGCAACGCAAGTTTCAGGAAGAATGGCTTGCTTTGGCAAATACCGTAATCAACATTTTTATTGTGGTAATAATACTTGGAATTTTATTTGCAACAATCATATCAAATTTATTGTCGAAACCATTGGATATTGTGCGTTTTCAAATAGGAAAATTTAATTTGATGGGCAAATCCGAACACATAAAATACAAAGGCAACGACGAAATAGGAAGCCTTGTAAATGCATACAATTCGATGCTCGACAAACTTGCAGAAAGCGCTGCAAAACTTGCAAAAACCGAACGCGAACACGCTTGGCGTGAAATGGCTCAGCAAATTGCACATGAAATAAAAAATCCATTAACTCCAATGATGCTTAATATTCAGCACGTAATGCGTTTGAAAAAAAATAATGACCCAAATTGGGAAAAACATTTCGATAATTTGGCAAAATCGTTACTGGAACAGATAAATATTTTATCGATAACAGCTGCCGAATTTTCGGATTTTGCAAAATTTGCAAATGTTGAACGTCAGGATGTTGATGTTGTAGAATTGTTGGAAAAACAACTGACCGCATTCAAAGGATATGAAAAAATAAATATGTCGCTTTTTGTTGATGGCAGCCGTCCTAAAATAGTATCGGCTTTATATGAACAGTTGCAGCGAGTATTCACAAATATCATAAAAAATGCAATACAGGCAATAGGCGACGATAATGAAGGCGAAATAGAATTGTTTGCATCTGATTTATCCAGCAATTATTATCGCCTCAAAGTGCAGGATTCGGGAACGGGAATAAGCGAAGAACTTCGTAAAAATTTGTTTCAACCGAATTTTACAACCAAATCAAGCGGTACAGGATTAGGTTTGGCAATTTCAAAAAACATTGTCGAAAATATTGGCGGACGCATATATTATTCGCTTTCGGAAAATGGCAAAACCTGCTTTGTAATTGAATTGCCGATGAAAAATAAATAAATTTATAACAGAGAAAAAAAATTCTTCATAACTTTTACACATTAAATTTTGTCGAAGATTTTTATTCGCCTGTGCATAATCTGATAATTTTATGTACATTTGTGCCAAAATAAAAATAAAAAATATATAAAAATGAAAAAATTTATCTTATCATTTGTTGCCGTTTTTATAGCTGTAACCATTTATGCACAGACGGCAGAACCTGGCGAATATAATTATCAAAGACGCTCGCTGTTTGAAGTATTACCTGTAACATCATCCGATATCATTTTTATTGGAAACAGCATTACAGATGGTTGTGAATGGAGTGAACTTTTTAATAATATTCACGTAAAAAATCGCGGTATCAGCGCCGACCGCACCTACTGGATTCTTGACCGTTTGGACCATATTGTTAAAGGCAAACCTCGAAAATTATTTGTACAATCGGGAACTAACGACCTTGGCGCAGGACATTCGCCGCAATCGGTAGCCGATAATATCGCAAAATTGATCGACCGCTTTCAGTCTGAAAGTCCCGAAACGGAATTATACATACAAAGTATATTTCCCGTAAATAACGATTTTGAAAAATATGCCAAATGGCACGGTTCAAAAGGAAAAGAAATTGTTGAAACCAATGAACTTTTAAAACAGTTGTGTATTCTGAAAGGCATTACATTTGTTGATGTTTATTCAAAACTTGTTGACGAAAACGGAAAATTAAACAAAGACTATACTAACGATGGATTACATCTTATGGGTACAGGTTATTTGGTATGGAAAAAAGTAATAGAAAGATATTTAGTTACTCCTTAAAAACTGTCTAAATTGTTATTAATTGCAAATTAAATGTAAAAACAAACACTGCATCAACACCAAAGGCGAAACCGATTTGATAATTCATAACGACAACAAGTACTGCATCTTCATACTAAAACGTCATCAAACTGTAATTTGTATAAACTATAAATTGAATATCAGTAAAATATTATTGTATTTTAGTCTGTTTTGATACCGTTTTGGTATTAGCAGTGACTTCGGAGGGGATCGAACCCTCGACCCAATGATTAAGAGTCATTTGCTCTACCAGCTGAGCTACGAAGTCTTTAACGGGGAACAAAAGTAATAATAATTTGAAATATATAATACATCTGCTGTTAAAATTATATTTTTATATGATTTTTAAAATATGTATTTAGTCGCTCCTTAATAAATATAGAAGTCATTCATTATTAACAAGTTATTGGCATAAATAATCGAATAAAAATACCGAGTTTTATATAGATACGGGCAAAAATTCGGCAAAATATGAACAATTGTTTTTTCTATAAATATTTGTCTCTAACGGGACAGTTTTTTCGTCATTGCACTAAATTATCGAACAGAAAATTTTAATGTTTTATTATTGTCTTTTTTATTCGTAAGGAGCAACTATTTCACAGTTTATAAGGAGCGACTATTTATTTTTCATTCACAAGTTTACCGATAATTCCATCGTGGGTTGTAAATATAAGTTCTCGATTGTTTAGCGGTGTTACTGTTGCAATAATAGTGTTATTGAATTTATGTTTCCAAAGTATTGTGCCATTTTCGGCTTTTAATGCTACAAACATTCCGTTTTTTGTAACAAAAAATACTGCTCCATCTTTTTCGACGGGCATCGATGGATTAATATCGTAAGTATAACCTGTTTTTGTGAACCATAATTCTTCAAAATGATTTGCCGCAGCCGAAATGCAAAATACAGTATCTACAAAACAACGTGCATATATTCTGCTTTTATCTTCGGAAATACCGATGGTTTCGCGTACTTTGTGTTTGTTTGTTCTCCATATTGTTTTCCCTGTTTTTGCATCAATGGCTGTCATATAGCGGTCGGGTGCAACAATAAATATTTTTCCATCGTTTGCAACAGGAATACATGCCGCAGGCGAAAAATGCAGTCGCGGATGACCGTTATTCCATTTCCATGCAAGTGTTCCATCGGTTTTGTTCAAGGCATAAAGATTTGTATCCCACGCTCCGAATATTATTTTATTGTCGTATATTATTGGCGTACTTTCGATATATCCTTTTATTCCGCCGAACTTCCAAATTATTTCACCATTGCTGATGTTTATTGCTCTAAAATATCCATCGCTGCCTCCGATATATACGATTCCGTTTTCTATAACAGGACTTCCCATTACTGTATGATTTGTTTTAAATTCCCAAAGTTTTTTACCGTTTTCGATATTAAGGCAGTAAATGCTGCTGTCGCACGAACCGAAAATCACATTGTTTTTTTCTATTGCCGGCGTTGAATATACAGCGCTGCGGGTTTTATATTTCCAAATTATTTTGCCGTTTTGTAAATTTACACAGTAAACTTCTCCAAGTTCGTTGCCCGATATTACTTTGTTATCAGCAACAGCAGCCGTATTTGTGATAAGTCCGCCCGTTTCAATTTGCCAGTTTATTTTAATATCAGGATAAAGTGAATTTATTGAATCATTACCCAAATTATGTTTTTCAGTTGATTTTGAATAATATTCTTTTGTCATTGACAGCGAATGCCAGTGTTTTTCTGTTTTTTCTATTGGATTTCTTTCAAAAACTTTCAACGAATCGGCATCCACAGTGAAAATGCTGTAACCGCCAACAGGTTTTTTATCTCTCAAAGTCGAACGGCAAATTATGGCAGGAATTTCGTCAGCATCAAGGGCTCGATTGTGATGATAATGTCCGTTGAGAATTACGCGCGTATTATATTTTCTGATAATATCAGCAATTTCGTAACCGTTGTCTATCTGGTCGGCTGGTTCGATTAACGGAACATGCGTAAATATAATTATCGGTTGTTTTATATTTTCCATCGATTGTAAAGCGTTTTTTAGCCAGTTTATTTCGCGCGGCGAAACATGTGCATCTCCCATACGCAAAACAGGTCCCGACGAAAATCCTACAAACTGTATTCCTTTATGTTTGAATGTAACTTTTGTATCTCCAAACAGTTGTGCAAAACGCGTATGTCCAGACTCTGTCCATTTTGTTTCGTGGTTTCCGGCGATTGCATAATATTTTTTATTGAGTCTGTCAAGTCTGTATTTAACTGTTTCCAATTCCGAGTTTAATCCGTTTTCGGTAACATCGCCGTTTACAATTACAAAATCAATATCATTTTGAGAATTAACATCTTCGATACAGCGCATCAAATCTTCTTCGGCGGTTGCTGTTCCTGTGTGTATATCGGTAAAAAACGCAAATTTAAATGGCTTAAATTCTTTTACATAAATTATATTTGCTATTTTGCGTTCTCCATAATGGTCGAAAAGTCTGTTATCGCTCGGATAATTTACAATTCCGTTGTCTGTTTCGCCTTTTATGTACATTGCCGATGAGCCGCCTCCATCAAAATTCATTGCATCATTGCATCCCAGCGCTTTCGACAAAACATAAAGTTCGTTGATGCTCATTCCTGCCGCATTTGCATTTCTGCCATCAACAACAACCAGCAAAACGTTTCCATTTACTTTGGTTGCTACAAATGTGCGCGGATGCCGATTTTCGTTGAATGCATTTTTTTGAAGTTTGGCAGGCATTCCGTTTTTCATAATCAATGGTCCGGCTACGATTACATTTTCATAATTCAAATTATTTTCCCAATTATTGTCAAGCGTGTCGCGTTCAATGATTTTAATATTCTGTTTATCAATAACAAGAGCCACATTATTCCGTTGTGATACTTTTGTTTTGTTGTGAAGAATTTCGCCGTTTACACGAACAAAATCAACAGAACCGCCGTTTTTCATGTCAAAAAACGAAGCATTGATTCCCGCAACAGCATCAACCTGTTTGCATAAATGGCTTGTCGGTATCAGCGTATCGCTTACATCGTTTATTCCAAGCCTGATGTTTGACGATGGCGTAATTTCCAAAATGCTGATACTCTGTTTTGAATCGAAAATTTCGACTCGTGCCTGTTTAAAGATAACATTTTCTGTTATTTGTTTCGTGTTCCAATCCGTTTCGGACATTATTTTTGAAACATCGTTTACCGATGATTGTGCAAACGTTTGAAATATAATTATAAAGCAAACGAACGTAATAATAGTTTTTTTCATTTTAAATAATTATAAAAATTTGATGATATTTTTGCAAAGTTAGCATTAAATTTCCCAATTACACGCAGACGGATAAAAATGTCTTACAAAATTTAGACGGGAAAGTTATTTAAAATATTTTATAACCTTAAAAACGTGAAAAAAATATTACTTGGAACAGATAGCGCTATGATTTATCCCGCCTTTATTATGTGGATGTTAGATAAAATAAATTTCAATGATATTTAAACAGATTTCGAATTTTTTTTTAAAATTTATTTTAATGTTTGTTTATTAATAATAAACTATATATATTTGTACAAAAATAATTTATTGATGAAAACAACTTTATTGATACTTGCAGCAGGGCTGGGAAACAGATACGGAGGCTTGAAACAGTTGGATGAAGCAGGTCCTAATGGTGAAACCATAATGGATTATTCAGTGTTTGATGCAAAACGAACAGGTTTCCAAAAAATTGTTTTTGTGATTCGTAAAGATTTTGCGTTGGACTTTGAAAAAAAAATATTAAGCAAATATCGGAATCAAATTGAAATTGAATATGTTTTTCAAGAAATAACTGACGTTCCTGCTGGTTGCAGTTTTGATATAAATCGTAAAAAACCTTGGGGAACGGGACATGCTGTTATGTCTGCCCAAAAAGCAATAAACACGCCATTTGCAGTAATAAATGCCGATGATTTTTACGGTTATGACGCTTTTTGCGTAACAGCCGAATATTTGCAGAAAACACAGCAAACGCACGGCAAATATTCGATGGTAGGTTATATAATCAATAATACTCTTTCGGAATCGGGCTTTGTGTCGCGCGGCGTATGTCAAGTTGATGAAAATAATATTCTTACAAGTGTAACCGAACGCACAAAGATTGGAAGAATAAACGATTCGATTTCGTATGTAGATAATAACGGGAACGCCGTCAAAATTCCTGATAATGCAATAGTATCAATGAATTTTTGGGGATTTACGCCCGATTATTTTGAATTTTCAAAA
>JAITLJ010000031.1 GCA_031277925.1 Prevotellaceae bacterium
GTGATAAACCCGCACGTAATGCACGGAGATATTTCGTTTTGCCATTGTTCTTTAAATCTTAAATTTTAAATCTTTAAATTGCGGAGCCTGTCCCGTTAGGGACTGCATATTAGTAGAAAATTGCCGCAACAAGGAATACGTGCGGAGCGCCGGCGGTTTTTCAAGTCATTTGGAGCAACCCGCACGTGGTGCACGGAGATATGTCGTTTTTACCAATAAACAATTCATAGCGGGATATATTTCTCTTCTTTTGTGTCAAGACAAATTAACAGAAAGAAATAATTACCCGAAATTTTTACTGTTTTATCATTGTCTTTTTTTTATTCGTAAAGAGCGACTGTTTAATTCCCGTCTCAATTCCGTTAATAATTGTTTTTCCGACGGCAAATAAATCTGGTATTTGCTTGCCATGATTGTTGTATTGTTTTCAGGAAGCGTATATTTGACTACCGCATCGTTTTTATCGGCGCAAAGCAGTATTCCGACAGTAGGATTTTCGTCTGCAAGTTTTTCATTTCTGTCGTAATAATTCACGTACATTTGCAGTTGTCCCATATCTTCGTGAGTAAGTTTGTGCGTTTTGATTTCGATGATAACGAAACAGCGCAATAATCGGTTGTAAAAAACCAAATCAACAAAAAAATCATCATCATCGAGCAGTATCCGTTTTTGTCGCGCAACGAATGAAAATCCGTTTCCCAGTTCTAAAAGAAAGGTTTGCAGATTAGTAATTATAGCGCTTTCCAAGTCTTTTTCGTAGTATGATGAATCGCGTTTCAATCCGAGAAACTCCAAAACCATCGGGTCTTTGATTATTTCTGCCGGATTTTCGGGTATGCGCTCTCTGCGAGCTACTTCCAAAACCGACTGTTTGTCGTTACTAAGTAATAAACGTTCATAAAGCCCCGAATTGATTTGTCGCTCCAGTTCCCGTCCTGTCCATGCATTATGCAGCGCTTCCTGTTCGTAATATTCTCGTTTGTCATTATCATCTATCTGAAAAAGAAGACGATACTGCAGCCAGTTGAATTGCGAACGCAGTGCGTTCGCAATTGGATATGTTCGATAAAACTGTCTTGCGCGTTCTAACTGTCGATAAGAAAATCCGCTGTGATTGAATGTGTTTGCAAAATGCAAATATACATAAAAGTCTTCACATATACACAGACCGCTAAAAACAAATTTTGCAGCAGAAAAGTTTACGTGCGGAGCAGCGGCGGCGTTTCATGTCATTTGTGATAAACCCGCACGTAATGCATAAAGGTATGTCGTTTTTGTCATTGTTCTTTAAATCTTAAATCTTTAAATTACGAAAGCCTGTCCCGTCAGGGACTGAATATTAGTAGAAATTTTTGCAGCAGAAAAGTTTACGTGCGGAGCAGCAGCGGTTTTTCAAGTCATTTGTGATAAACCCGCACGTAATGCACGGAGAGATGTCGTTTTTGCCATTGTTCTTTAAATCTTAAATCCTTAAATTACGGAGCATTTAAATATTTGAATCTTTGATTTCAACAATAAAATTATTTTCATTACTTTTGTACTTTATTAGACTTGTTAAAAATTAAAATAATGAAAAATATAAAATATATATTCCGATACATATCCATAATAACAATTATGCTATGTGGAACATTAAGTTTTGCACAGCAAAATCCCGTAGGATGGAAAACATCAGTAAGCCAAACGGCAGATTCCGTTTATCAAATAATTTTTGAAGCCGATATCAAAAATAGCTGGCATTTGTATGATATTGGTCCTTATGAAAACGGTCCAAATGCAACGACATTTACATTCGATTTGCCCGAAAACGCAAGTCTGATAGGCGATATTGAAATGATAGACCAGCCGTTCAAAAAATTTGATGACATGTTTGAAATGGAAATCGGAACGTTTGAAAAAAAGGCTCGATTTGGTCAAAAAATAAAACTGACAGGCGAAAGCGCAACAGTAAAAGCCAGCGTAGAATGGATGGTTTGCGATGATAAACAGTGTCTTCCGCCAACAGACGAAGATTTTATCATAAATATCGGAACGCAAAGCAAAACAACGATTGCGAACGCAACGGCAGACACAGAACGTCCGGTTGCAGACGCAAATTCAAGCGACAGAGATAAATCGCTGTGGGCTTATATTATTGATGCAATTTTGTGGGGACTGGTTGCTATTCTTACGCCCTGCGTTTTTCCAATGCTTCCGATGACGGTTTCGTTTTTTATGAAAGGCTCGAAAAAGAAAGCAAAAGGCAGAGCCGAAGCATCAATTTACGGATTTTTTATAATTCTGCTTTATACCTTGCCGATAGCCGCCATTATTTTGATTATACGAACAATCGGAGGCGATGACACAACTGCAAATATATTTAACTGGCTGTCAACACACTGGTTGCCAAACACAATATTTTTTCTTGTATTCATAATTTTTGCCGCATCGTTCTTTGGAGCGTTTGATATAAGGCTGCCAAGCTGGATGGTTAACAAAAGCGACCAAAATGCAGATAAAGGCGGAATTGTCGGAATATTTTTTATGGCATTAACACTTGTGCTTGTTTCGTTTTCGTGTACAGGTCCTATTGTCAGCACGATAATAATAAAAGCCTTTTCGGGTGAATTTTGGACTCCGATAGTTGTAATGCTGGTTTTTTCTGCTGTTTTTGCATTGCCGTTTATTCTTGCAGCGCTGTTTCCCGCAGTATTGAACAAACTGCCCAAAAGCGGCGGCTGGCTCAATTCGGTAAAAGTTATTCTCGGATTTATAGAAGTTGCATTGAGTTTGAAATTTATAGGAACCATCGATCAGGCTTATCATTTGCACATTCTCGACCGCGAAATTTATCTTGCAATATGGATTACCGTTTTTTCGCTGATGGGATTTTATCTTTTAGGGAAAATAAAATTTGCTCACGACAGCGAAGTCAAACACATCGGAACAGGACGTCTTGCTCTGGTAATTATCACATTCAGTTTCGTTGTTTATTTAATTCCGGGAATGTGGGGCGCTCCGCTTAAAGCGCTTTCGGGCTATCTTACGCCGCTCACTACTCAAGATTTTATTGTAGATTCGCAAAAATCAGTACGACAGGTAAACGATAAAGGAAAAACCGTGAAATACAGCGATTTT
The DNA here is from genome assembly GCA_031277925.1 of Prevotellaceae bacterium. GTDB lineage: Bacteria > Bacteroidota > Bacteroidia > Bacteroidales > UBA932 > JAIRKV01. Next base: position 3,118 of record JAITLJ010000031.1, read on the forward strand.
TTACACCTTCCTCACGGGCTTAAAGGATTTTTCGATTATAAAGAAGCAAGCGAATATGCCGAAAGTGTTGGCAAACCATTATTTATTGATATTACAGGACACGGATGCGTAAATTGCCGCGAAATGGAAGCGCGCGTATGGTCGGCGCCCGAAGTTCTTGATATACTTAAAAATTAATATGTTATTCTTGCGCTTTATGTTGACGACAGAAAAAGATTGGACAAATCCGACTGGATTATAACAGAAAACGGCAGAGTACTGAAAACGCTTGGTAAAATAAATTTTAATTTCGTTTTTAATAAATACAATGCAATGTCGCAGCCGCATTATGTTTTGGAAGGACGCAACGGTAAAATCCTTGTGCCGCCACGCAATTATGATTTGGATGTAAACGGTTTTGTTCAATTTTTGAAAAGCGGAATAGAAGCATACAATAATGATAAATAATAACTGATTTATATATTTTGATTTATTACAGACAATCATGGGTTTAGTAGTAAAACATACAGGAATTCAATACACGGTTTTGTTGAACGAAAACGGCAAACGCATAAATTGCACGCTGCGTGGAAAATTGCGTTTGAAAGACAGCAAAACAACCAATCCTGTTGCAGTAGGCGACATTGTAGATATTGACTTTGACGAAAAGCAAAAGTCGGGAATAATCGTAAATGTGCATCCACGCAAAAATTATATAATACGCAAACCTTCCAACTTGTCGAAACAGGCTCATATTGTTGCCGCAAACATCGATACAGCTTTTCTGGTTGTTACCCTTGCAATGCCCGAAATCAAACTCGAATTTGTTGACCGATTTTTGCTTACAACCGAAGCATATCATATTCCGACAATAATAATTGTAAATAAAACAGACCTTTATACAACAAACGAATTGAAACAGACGCTTGCCGAATTTAAAAATATTTACAGCAAAGCCAGTTATGAAATATTGGAAATATCGGCAACAAAAAAGATAAATATCGACAAACTGAAAGAAAAAATGGAAAATAAAGTTTCCGTATTTCTCGGTAATTCGGGCGTGGGAAAATCAACATTGATAAATTGTGTTGATTGCTCGAAAAACGCTAAAACAGGAAAAATTTCGGATGCGCACAAATCGGGAATGCACACAACTACATTTTATGAAATGTTTAATCTCGATTTTGGCGGATATATTATTGATACTCCCGGACTTAAAGGCTTCGGGCTGACAGATGAATTTGAAAAAAACGAACTCTATCACTTCTTCCCCGAAATTTTCAAATTTTCACACTATTGCAAATACAATCCATGTTTACATACTCACGAGCCGCAATGTGGCGTTAAACTTGCTGTCGAAAATGGAGATATTGCAATTTCACGATATAATAATTATTTGAAAATTATTAATGACGACAACACTAAATACAGATATTGAAATGAAAATACATTATATTAAAATACTGCACATTCGTAAAAACAACACAAAAAAATATTTAACAAATTAATAAATAATAAATTATGAGAAAAAATTTAATTCTTTCCACGCTGATTTTAGTCCTTTTTTCGTTTTGTTCGCCAAACAAAAAAAATGACCGCGCAAACACAGTAGAAACTGTTGACCAAATGCCTGATTCTGCAATAAACCATATTGATGAACGAGGATACATAGTAGAAACAGGCGATGAAGCTCCAAATTTCACAATAAAGTATATCGATGGAAAAACAATTCAACTCAATGAATTGAAAGGAAAAACCGTAATGTTGCAGTTTACCGCAAGCTGGTGCGGCGTTTGTCGCAAAGAAATGCCTTTTATCGAATCCGACATCTGGCAAAAACACCGAAATAACGAAAATTTTGCATTAATCGGTATCGACCTGAAACAAGATGCAGCAACAATCGAAACCTTTATTGCATCAACAGGCGTAACCTATCCAATCACGCTTGACGAAGACGGAAAAATATTTGAACTTTACGCCGAAAAAGATGCCGGCGTTACCCGAAATGTTTTAATCGACAAAGAAGGCAAAATCGTATTTTTAACTCGCCTGTACGACGAAGAAGAATTTAACAGCCTGAAACAGCACATCGAAAATTTACTTGAATAAATTTACAAAACAGTTTTAATTTATAACCAATAAAATAACATCTTTTATGAAACTTTTATTAATAAGCAATTCTACAAACGCAGGCGAGGCATATCTCGAATATCCGAAAAAACAAATAGCCGAATTTTTGAAAAAAAACAAAGTTGCGAAAGTAATGTTTGTGCCTTATGCCGCCGTTACGTTTCCGTACGATGACTATCAAAAGAAAGTGCAAAACCGTTTTTCCGAATTTGACGTTGAAGTTGATTCTGTACACCGCTATGAAAATCAGGCAAAAGCAATAGAAAAATCGCAGGCAATAGTTGTTGGCGGCGGAAATACATTTCATTTGGTAAAAAACATGCAGCAGCACAAACTTATTAACGCCATTCGCACCAAAGTATTGAAAGGCACGCCATATATAGGATGGAGCGCAGGTTCAAATGTTGCCTGTCCTACAATGTGTACAACAAACGACATGCCTGTAGTTCAGCCGCGCACATTCAAAACGCTTAATCTGATTCCGTTTCAAATCAATCCACATTATCTTGACGAGCATCCCGAAGGACATGCCGGCGAAACCCGCGAACAGCGCATATTGGAATACCTTGCAGCAAATCCCAAAATGTATGTTGCAGGATTGCGCGAAGGCTGTATGCTTTTGATTGAAAACCACAAAGTTTCGCTTACAGGAAAACGCAATCTGCGACTGTTCAAATACGGTAACGAACCGCAAGAACTAAAACCCGATGCTGATTTAAGTTTTTTGCTGAATTTGTGATTTAATGTTTATCAATAAAACAAAGTAAAAAAATAAAGTTCAGGCAAATGCGCTCGCTGGCAGGAAGCAAAATTTTGAAATTTTTATAGAAAAATTTATGGTCACTTTTACGTCGAAATAAAATCGTAAGAAAATGATTGACAAAGAAGTATTAGGTAAAAATATCAGAATAGAAGAAATGAAAACAGGCGAAATCAATCAGGTCGCAATCATTTTAACAAATGCTTTTGAAACCAATCCTGCTTATTCTTTGATTTTCAATCGAACAGGCAAATTGCGGGAAGGCTTGCTGTGGCTGTTCAAAACCAATCTGTTTTTAATCAATCGCAGGCAAACGCTAACAAAAGTAATAAAGGAAAACGACTCGAATAAAATAACAGGAACATTCACTTTAATTCCTCCAAAAGGCATAAAAAACACGTTGTCAGATTATTTGCATACAGGACTGTTTCGATTCATTCTGCAATTTGGATTTCGCACATTATTTAAAATGCTTGGAATGGATTCTTTTAACAAAAACACGCTTAAAAATTCTGTTAAGGCAGAAAAATATTATTACTTGTCAATGGTTGCCATTAAAGAAGAATATCGGGGAAAAGGAATCGGTTCTTTTGCCGTTAAACGCTGTTTGGACGAATTATCGAAAACGGAAAAAGAATGTCGACTGGTAGGACTGACAACTCAATTGCCTGAAAATGTAGCGTTTTATTCTCGATTAGGTTTTGAAACGCTTGATGAAGGATATGTCGCTTTCAAAAAACACAAATACTCTAACTGGAATATGATATATTTTTTTTAGAATTTAAACAGTCGATACTTACGAAATATTGAAACTGTTCATATTAATTTTATTGGCATAAATTTCGGCAAAATATGAACTTTTTTCTTTATCTTCTTTTGTCTTGATACAAAAATAAACAACCAAAGCGCAGCGAAGCTGTCCTGTTAGGGACAAATATTTTGTAGAAGAAAAACAGCGAAAAACCTGTCCTGCTATGAATTGTCTGTCGGTCGAAACGAAATATCCGTGCATTACGTGCGGATTTATAACAAATGACTTGAAAAAATGCCGGCGCTTCGCACGTATTCGTTGTTGCGGCAAAATTCTACCAACATTTTGTCCATAGCGGGACAGGCTTTCGTAATTTAAAGATTTAAAATTTAAGAGTTTAAGATTTAAAGAACAATGGCAAAACGAAATATCTTTGTGCATTACGTGCGGGTTTATCACAAATGACTTGAAAAAATGCCGGCAACTAAACCGCGTTTTTTGAAACAGCCTTACATCTTATTAAGCATATTTTTAACTGTTTCATACGAAAGCAAATAGTCGTAGCCGCGCGAAAGCGCAAATTTCATCAATTTTGCAACCATTTCCGACTGTGATGCCGCCTTTGTTGTTTTCAGTTTTTTTGCAAGCTCATCGGCAATAATTCTGCTGCACGATTCGTCTGATATTTCGTCGAGCGCTTTTGCTATAAGCGTTTCGGATATTTGCTTTGTACGAAGTTGATATTCAATTTTTTGTTTTCCCCATTTTGATATGTTGTGCTTTGTGCGTGCAAAACGACAGGCAAAACGGCAGTCGTCAACAAAGCCTGCGGATTGCAGTTTTTGTATTATTTCGTCAATTTTTGAAGATTCGGTTTTATATTCAATCAGTTTTTGACGTATATCGTAAGAGCATTTTTCGTAAACACTGCAAAGTTTTTGCAATCGTATTAATGCTTTTTCGGGTGTTATCTGTTTCATTTTCAACAAAATCAATTAGTGCGTTTAATTTTTAACATTCGGTTTTTACCGTTCAAGTCTTGCTTCAATTCTGCATATTCGAATCCTTTTTGTCTGAATAAATTTTGCGTTTCTTTTGCAAGGTTTTCGTTTATTTCAACATAAATTTTTCCATTGTCAACAAGGTGCGATATTGCAAAATCGGCAATTGCTCTGTAAAATTTCAATGCATCGTTATCGGGAACAAACAATGCTGAATGTGGTTCAAAATCAAGAACATTCTGTTTCATTTTTACCTTTTCGGATTCGAGTACATACGGCGGATTGCTTACTATGCAGTCGAATTTCATTTGCGTAAAATCATTTTCGGATAAAATATCATTACAGAAAAAATCAATGTAAACATCGTTATTTTCAGCATTTTGTATTGCCTTTTTTATTGCTTTTTCCGAAATGTCGATAGCATGGATTTTTGCATTTCTCATGTTTTTTGCAAGAGCAATGGCAATACATCCGCATCCTGTTCCGATGTCGATAATTGCTTGAGTATCTTTATTTTCAGCAATTATCCAATTTACAAGTTCTTCGGTTTCGGGGCGCGGAATGAGAACGTTTTCATCAACCGAAAATTTCAATCCGTAAAATTCGGCTGTGCATAAAACGTACTGTACGGGCGCATGCTGCTGCAACAAATTCAATGCCTGCAAAAAATCTGCATCAAATTGTGTATCAAGTTTTTTTTGTTTTTCAATATAAAAATCAGTTTCGGAAATATGCCAGAAATGCCGCAACAGCAACAGGCTTATTTGTCTTATTTCGTTTGCATTAAACTGTTGATGCAATTTTAATTTTATTTTATCAACAACTTCGGCAACAGTCATTTTATTGCATTAATATTTTTCATATTTGATTAATAATTTTTCAATAAATTGTCTATTTGCAGGCTAATTATATTTGTCAATGTTTCGCCCATTACGCATATTTGCTGAGGCACAAGGCTTTGGGCAGTCATTCCCGGAGCGATGTTTATTTCGAGAAAATACAGTTTGCCGCGACTGTAAATATAGTCAATCCGCACAAGTCCTTTGCAGCGCATTTTGTTATAAATCAACGATGAAACATCGTGAACCAAATGTGCGACTTCTTCCGAAATATTTGCAGGCGTTATTTCCTGCGACTGTCCGTTGTATTTGGCATCATAATCGAAAAATTCGTTTTGTGAAATAATTTCGGTTATCGGAAACAGCAGTTCTCTGTCGCCTGTTTTCATCATTCCGCAGGTAAGTTCGCGCCCTTCGATAAATTCTTCGACAATTACCGATTTGTCTTCTTTAAATGCTTTGTCAACAGCGGTTTGCAAATCATTTGCCGATTTCACTTTGCTGATTCCGAAACTTGAACCTCCTTCATTCGGTTTCACAAATACGGGCAATCCAAGCTTGCGTACAATGTTATCGGCATCAATTTTTTCGTCTTTTAATATTTGTAATCCTTTCGGCATACAGATTCCGGCTGTTGCAAGATACGATTTGCATGCAAATTTATTAAACGAAAGCGCCGATGTCAAAACATCGCAAGTTGAATACGGCAATCGTATCATGTCAAAATATCCTTGCAGTTTTCCATCTTCGCCTGGCGTTCCGTGAACAGTTACATAAGCGCAGTCGAAAATTATTCTTATGCCGTTTTCGGTAAATGAAAAATCGTTTTTATCTATATTTATTTCCGATTTATTGTCTTGTCTCACAGTCCATTTCGAGCCTTTAATTATAACCAGAAACGGATTGAATTTTTGTCTGTCAACAGCCGACATTATCAGTTCGGCGCTTTTCAGCGAAATTTCGTGTTCGGATGAGTTTCCGCCGGCAACGATTGCTATGTTTTTCATGTTTTATGTATTAAATTAGTATTTTGTAAAAGTAAAAGATATTTATACATTAATCAAAATATACGAAAATTTTACGTTTTGCCAGTCATCGCGCCAATCGCTTTTTTTATACGCCTTACTGTTTCGTCTTTTCCTGTAAGATTAACAATATCAAACATGTTTGCTCCCGTTGCCGAGCCTACTACACAAATCCGAAAAGCATTCATCACGCTTCCCATTTTCAGTCCGCTATCGGCAATCCATGTATGAACGGACTGTTCGGTTTTTTCTTTGTCGAAAGGCGCGCTGTCAATGATTTCTATTATCTTTTGCAGATGTTGAGGCGTTTCGTCAGACCAGTATTTTTTTGTTGCTTTTTCGTCATAAATTTCAGGAGCAACGAAGAAATACGATGACAGATTCCAAAAATCATTTATAAACGTTGCCCGTTCTTTAACAAGTCCGCAAACTGTTGCAACATAGTTGTTGTCAGCATTTATTCCTTTTGATTTTAATATCGGCTGATATAAATTTGCAAGTTCTTCATTGCTTTTTTTCCTGATATACTGCTGATTGAACCATCTTGCTTTTTCAGGATTAAATTTTGCGCCCGATTTTATTACACGTTCAAGACTGAAGTTATTTATAAGTTCATCAATGTTGAAAATTTCCTGTTCCGTTCCGGGATTCCAGCCAAGCAAAGCAAGTAAATTTACAACCGCTTCGGGAAAATATCCTGTTTCGCGGTAGCCTGCTGATATTTCGCCTTCGGCATTTTTCCATTCTAAGGGAAAAACAGGAAAACCCAAACGGTCGCCATCGCGTTTGCTCAGTTTTCCTTTACCATCGGGTTTCAACAGCAGCGACAAATGTGCAAATTCGGGATTTTGCCAGCCGAAAGCGCGATACAGCAATATGTGTAAAGGCAACGATGGCAGCCATTCTTCGCCGCGAATAACATGCGAAATTTCCATCAATCTGTCATCAACAATATTTGCAAGATGATAAGTTGGCAACATATCGACGGCTTTGAACAGAACTTTGTCGTCGAGCGTATCGGTATTCACTTTTATTTCGCCGCGAATAATATCACGCATTGTAATTTCTTCGTGCGGCGGAATTTTAAAACGAATAACCCAGTGTTTTTCTTCATTCAAACATTGTTGCAGTTCGGTATTGTTCATCGCAAGCGATGTTTTCATCGTATTGCGAACAGCATGATTGTAGATAAACGATTTGCCCTGCATTTCGTACGATTTTCGGATAATGTCAAGATCTTCGGCGCTGTCGAAAGCATAATAAGCATTCCCCGATTTTACCAATTGCTCGGCATATTTGAAATACAAATCTTTTCGCTGGCTTTGCCTGTACGGAGCAAAAGCGCCGCCAACGCCAACGCCTTCGTCGAATTTAAGCCCGAGCCAGTTCAGCGATTCGATTATATAATCTTCGGCGTTCGGCACAAAACGCGCCGAGTCGGTATCTTCGATTCGTAAAATAAATTCGCCGGCGTTTTGTTTTGCAAAAAGATAATTGAACAGCGCCGTGCGAACTCCGCCTATGTGTAAAGGTCCCGTAGGACTTGGAGCAAAGCGCACTCTTATTTTTTTGTTTGATGCAGTTTGTAACATTTTTGTCGTATTTGTAAAATATTAAATTACTGTTTATTTACGATAATATCATTAAGAAATTTACTGCAAATTTACATGAAAATTCCGTACTGCGCATAAATAATACCAAAACGATATCAAAACACCCTGAACTGTAAAGATATTTTATTGATATTCAATTTATATAAATTACAGTTTGATGGCGTTTTAGTATAAATAAAAAAATGCATATTGCAGACAAAGAAAAGCCGTTGAGGCAAAGCGCAGTTCAAGGCTTTGATACAAAAACAATTTTTGCCTGTCTGTTTGCCATTGAAAAAAATAATGTAACTTTGCAGGTTATGATTGACCAGACAACAATAAATAAAATATTTGATACTGTTGATATTGTAGATATTATTCAGGATTTTGTTTCGCTGAAAAAACGCGGCGCAAACTACACTGCCTGCTGCCCTTTTCATGACGAAAAAACGCCATCGTTTTCAGTTTCGCCTGCAAAAGGCATTTTCAAATGTTTTGGCTGCGGAAAAGCAGGAAATGCCGTAACTTTTGTACAACTGCACGAAAACATTTCGTATGCCGAAGCGCTGAAATATATTGCAAAAAAATATGGAATAGAAATCAACGAGCGCGAATTAAGCCCCGAAGAGCAGCATCGCAACGACGACCGCGAAAGCATTATGATTGCCCTTGCCTACGCTCAACAGAAATTTGTTGAAAATCTGACAGAAACCGACGAAGGAAAATCAATAGGATTGAGTTATTTTAGCGAACGTGGATTTTCGCAGGCAACAGTCAAACAATTTCAGCTCGGATACAGCATGCGTTCATTATCATCTTTTTCAAAGCAGGCGCTTGCCGACGGCTACAAAAAAGAATTTCTGCTGAAAGCCGGATTATGCTACGAGCGCGAGCAAACAGGCGAACTTATAGATTTTTACGCCGGACGCGTAATTTTTCCCATACATTCGGTAACAGGACGCGTGATTGCTTTTGGCGGACGCACGCTTAGCGCCGAAAAAAACATAGCAAAATATAAAAATTCGCCAGAATCGGATGTTTACGTAAAAAACAAAACGCTTTACGGCTTGTACTTTTCAAAAAACGCAATTGTAAAAAAACAAAAATGCTATTTAGTCGAAGGCTATACGGATGTAATATCAATGTATCAGGCAGGCATCGACAATGTTGTAGCTTCGTGCGGAACATCGTTGACTGTTGAACAGGCAAAACTTATTCGCCGTTTTTCGCCCGAAGTAACCGTAATGTACGATGGCGATTCTGCCGGTATTCATGCTTCGCTGCGCGGAATTGATATTTTGCTTGAAGAAGGATTAACGGTAAAAATTATAGTTTTTCCCGACAACGAAGACCCCGATTCATTTGCACGCAAACATTCGATTTCTGAAACAGAAACATTCCTCGCTGAAAACGAACAGGATTTTATTGTCTTCAAAACAAACCTTTTGCTGTCAGAAAACAAAAACGACCCCGCCCGAAAAGCCAAAATAATAAACGATGTCATACAGTCAATCAGCCTTATTCCCGATAATATTACTCGAATGACCTATCTGAAAGAATGTGCGCAACTGTTTGATGCCGACGAAAATATACTGATTCAAGAAATAAAGCGCGAAAGGGCAAAAAAATATTACGGCAAGGAATATAAAGATATAAAACCTTTGATTGCCGAAAAAAAACGACAGGTCGTCAATATTCCTGTTACCGACGGCAATTGCGATGAAGAGGAAAAAGAATTAACTTATTTCCTTTTGAAACACGGAAATCATCCTTTGTTTGAAAACAGACACGGAAGCATTGATACTGTGGCTCAATACATAATAGGCGAACTGAAAAAAGATGATATCGCACTGCAAAACGAATGTTATAAGCAAATTTTCAGCGAATACGAAAATCTTTTGAGCCAAAATATCGACTTTTCAATAAAATACTTTATAAACAATATAGACAAAAACATT
>JAITLJ010000190.1 GCA_031277925.1 Prevotellaceae bacterium
GAATTTTCGGTAGCGAATCTACAATGCCTTTCACGCCTTTGGCTTCAAACCCGAGTTGCTCCGCTGCTTTGACCATGCCGAGCGCATTTGTGCCGCGTTTGTCCGTACCTGCAATTTGACGAATACGCGACACCGGCAATTTCAGTTTGTAATGTTCTCCAACCGATGCCAAACAGGCTGCTCCACAGTCTGTCATATCCCGCTGTTTGACTTTAATACTCATTGTTCTTTTTCTTTCAGTTTTGGATTTATCCAATTATCGACTTTATCAAACAGGAGTTGCCACAAACTTCTTTCAGTCAGATAGAAACGTCCGGTGAGTGTCATGCCTTTTTTCAGACTTCCCTTATAACCGTTTTTCAGTTGCAGAAATTTAGTGTCGAGCGAGCAACGCACGCGGAAAACCGGCTGATCATTCACGAGAACGACGTCTTTCGATATTTCCGTTATCCTGCCGTGAGCCAAACCCCATTGGTTGTAGTTGAACGCATCCAATTGAAAGGCTACTTGCTGTTTTTCTTTTATATAACCGATGTCCACAGGTGAAACGTAACATTCTGCAAGCAAATCATCGTTGGTCGATATTTGCGCTATCGTTTGTCCGGGAGCAATAAAACTGCCTTTCCGTATGCCGGAAAATTGAATAACGGCGCCCGAAGCAGGCGCTTTCAATACATATTTTGTTTTTTCCTCTTCCAACTGTTTAATGGACGATTCCAACTCGCGGTTTTCTATCTCGTAATTTGTTTTTTCGGCTTCCCAGCGGTTACGAAATTGTTCTTTGATGTTTGCCATTTGGCTCACAGCTGCATCGTAAGCGTTTTTTTGTTGCAAATATTCTGCTTGAGCAATTACATGTTTGCCGTACAACGTTTTTGAAGTTTGATATTCTTGATGCAAATAGTTGATTGACGTTTGTTGTTCGTTTACTGCTGCGCGGAAATAACGTTTTTCGGCGCTGTATTGTGCCGTTTCGAGGCGATGGGTTTTGCGCGAGAGCAGTTGATTAATATCGGCGATAAACCGGCTGTTTTCAATGATTTTTTCTTCCTTTCGACTGATTTGTTCTTGAATGGCTTGCGTGTTGAGTACCAGCAGTGTATCTCCACTTGCAACTTCCGCATTTTCCGAAATCCGTACTTCCGTAACTTCACCATAAACAGTTGTTTGCAGTTGATTGTTTTCGCTGGGCGTGCGGATAATACCACGGGCCTGCGTACTAACTTGCACATAGATAAACGGCAGAGCGGCAATAGCGGCAGCTACCGCAAATACGACAAGCAAATAAATTGCTTTGCTGCGCACACTGCGCTTGACGAAAAGGGATTCGGTGGAGTTGTCAATTATTTCGGGAGGGAAAAGAGGCATGGGCTTTAATCTACAATATGCATTGTCTGTAATAACCGATACGCGTTGCAAGATTGGGTAATTCCTTCTTTTAATTTATAATCAAATGTAAGTTGATCATCTGAATTGATACATTCAAAACAATAATTTTTGATTTTTTCAGGATAATCCTTTTCTATCCTTGTTATGCCCAAGTCATGTGTGGCAATCAATGATGCAATATTAGGATAAGCGGTTAATTTTTTAAGGAACGATAAAGACGATTTCAGTCGGTCGTCCGAATTGGTCCCCCGAAAAAGTTCGTCCACTACTAACAAAACATTTCTGTCTGGTTGTATGAAATCCAACATTTCCCGAATACGAAGCACTTCGGCATAAAAATAGGAAATGCCTTTGTCCAGATTGTCAATTGTTCTCATACTGGTGAAAAGCAATAAAGGAATGCATCGAAATGATGTAGCGCAAACAGGAGCGCCGATATGGGCCAGTATAACATTCACCCCTATGGTACGGAGAAAGGTACTCTTTCCGGCCATGTTAGCCCCTGTAATAATAAATACATTGTTTTTTCGAATCGCTACGTCATTTGTTATTCTTTGTTTCTCAAAGAGTAGCGGATGTCCTATCTCTTTTGTCTCAAGCATGACTTCCGAGTCTTGACTTAAAAATTCCGGAAATATAAAAGCCGGATGATTGATATGAAAGATCGTTAAACCGAACAATAATTCCAATTCTCCGATATATTCGATTATTTGCGGAAAAGTTGTTCTATTCGTTTCTCTCCATTTTTCTAATTTTATAGCGGTTTTAATATGGGAAAAAAAAATGGTATTGCTGAAAAAACCGATAGCGCTATCTCCTATATCAAAAACCGATAGCATTTTCTGCAACCAGCGTATAGATTGATGATAATTAATCATTTGTTGTTGGATTTGTTGCAATAACGATGATTGAAAATGTTTTGTTTTCAGTATTTCGGCATACTTGTTAAATGCATTAACATCATCTATAACAACATTCAGGTTATGTTTTACGGTTGCTATTTTTTTCTCATACTTATTTAGAATAAAGCCCTGACATAACAAACAAAGAAAAAACGCGAAGAATAAATGCGAATGGATAATGGCGGCAATTAAAAACAAAAAATTAAAGGTTGGCAGGATATGAATCAACCACCATGTACTTTTCGATACTTTAAATTGATTGGATTGGCATATCCAAGAAAAAAGATTCTCATTGTCAAGACACGGTGTTGTTCTCAACGAAAGTAAAGCCAACAGATGGAAAATAAAGTCTTTTTCTTGCTTCAGATCCTTAATAGCCTCTTGTCGCCGATAAATTAAATCAACTTTTTGAGTAAGATTGCTTAATTGTTGTGCCAAATAATTGCGTCCCGACGTAGTGCGGCAACGATTCAGTAAATGAAATACAGAACATTCGCCAAAAATGTCCAAATCGTTGGCGAAAGGATGATAAATATCCTGAAACTCCAGACCGTTTTCATGTGGAAAGCGATGATAGAGTATATTTTCTATCTCATTTTCATATATTTTTTTATGCGCCCGGTAATAATTAAGTAGATCTTTATTCTTTTTAAACAAAATTACAATTACAATAAAAAGCAATACGCATAAAATGAAAACACACACAAACAGCAGATATTCAAATGAATAATATGCTGAAAATAAAATACATAAAAATAAAATACCTCTTACTATAGTGTAATAAGTATTTGTCCTTAACCTTTGATGTATTTTTTTATCGTATTGTGATATTTTTTCTTGATAATAATTTATCATGCAAATATGATTTCACATATAATACCACTCGGCATAAGGTGACTTATGCCGAGTGAACAATCAAACAGTTTATACTGTAACTCGATCCCCTATCGGATTAAAATGAATATGGAATGGATCAATAAAAAAACGCCACCAAATACCACCTTCAATTTTTCTCATCTCACTAACACTTACTTCTTTTACCCCATAAGCATTCAAATCCAAAGTTTTCATCTTTCTTAAATGTTTTACAAAGTTAATACTAAAATTAATTTAAATGCAATCTTTTTTCGCGAATAAAATTGTGATACAAAAGTAGAAGGAAATATTCTTTAAAAAAATTACTTTTAATATGAAAATTTTACTTTTAATGGAATTTTATTTACTTCTGTTGAAAAATAAAGAGTATATGGAAAAAACTAAGATTGAAAATGTGATTAGAAATATTTCGCTAGCACGTACAAAAAAGGGTTATACTTATGAAAATATGGCTGCTGAACTGTCGCTAACACCTGCATCGTACAGAAAAATTGAAGTAGGAGAAACGAAATTAACCGTAGAAAGGCTGTTTCAGATTTCAGAAATATTAAATGTTTCATTGTCTGATTTATTGGAAATAGACAATGCTGTTTTTCAACAAACCAATAGCGCTAATGCGACAGGTTATTTACAACAAGTTGCAAATTTTTATCAAGAAAACAAAGAAATCTACGAAAAACTATTACAAAGCAAAGATAAACAAATAGAGTTGCCAGGGCAAACGCATGTTAAATTATTATTAACGAATTTTAAATACTAAAATTATACAGCGACTGTTTTTATAATAAAAAGAATTATGCAAACAGCGATTAGTTATTTTA
>JAITLJ010000030.1 GCA_031277925.1 Prevotellaceae bacterium
TGTCAATTTGCCTTGACACAAAGAAGATAAAAGAAAAAAATATTCATACATGCATATTTTGCCGAATTTTTGCCTGTATCTATATAAAACTCGGTATTTTTATTCGATAATTTACGCTTGCAATTTATTAATAATTAACCGTTTCGACCCTTTTTAAGGAGCGACTACTTAATGAAAAATGGAAAAATAATGAAGGAAGAATGGTAAGGCAATATGGTTTAGATCCTTTTGTCATTAGTAAACCTTACGGGCAAATACTAAGCGAGGCTGAAATGCAATCTTTTGTAAATTATTATGCCGAATATGTATATCGCAAGTTAATATGATAAAACAACCTGTTTTACTTATATTTTTTAAAATCTGACACTTACATCAATTCCCCATTGAAACTGTTTTGCGCGTTGAACAAATGCATTTCCCAGCGATTCGAAATAAAACGAATAGTATTTTTTGTTTAAAATATTTTTACTCCAAATGCTAAATTCATATTTGTTTTGCGCTATGGTAATTTTACCGTTGAAAGTTCCGTAATAGCCGCGCCATGCATTGTTTGCTTCTGTCCAGTATGTTTTTCCATAGCCGTAATATTGCAGATTGCAGCGAATTTGAGCCGAAGACGTTATACATTCGGCAAAATCCAAAGCCAGCATTAAGGTATGCTGCGGAGTCATTGGCACGAAATTATTGCTGTAACTGACAGGCTGGTTTGTTCCGTTTACTTTTACCGTGTCGTTATAAACGTCAAATTTGGCGTGAGTGTAGCCATAAGCTGCATTAAAATAAAGGTTGCGGCAGATTTTTGAGCGCAACGTAAATTCCATTCCCTTGCTTGTTGAACGTCCTGCATTTTTCATCATGCGTCCAAGTCCCTGAGGCGCAAACTGTGCAATTTGCTGATTTGTGCTGCGAATAAAAAACACGGCAAAATCGCCCGATAAAAATCCTTTTATCAATTCGCCGCGTCCGCCGACTTCAAAGTTCCAACTTTCTTCGGGCTTGTATGAAATCACTTCGTTCACAGCGTCGATATTTGTTTCCGAATTTCGACTTGCCATTTTTGACTGCATCAAATCCGAAAACATTTGATTGTTGTATCCGCCCGATTTATAACCTTTTGAAGCAAGAATATAAATGTTTACGGCAGGCGAAAAAGAATATTTCAACGAAATTTTAGGCAATAACTGAATGTAATTTTTCGAGTTTTTTCCGTTAATTGTATCATTTTTTACTTGTACGATTTCGGGCGCCGTTCCGGGCATTTTAACTCCTATAGTAATTTTTGATGAAGAAAAATAATCAATATTAATCTTTTCGCAGTCAAAACGAAGTCCAGCCGTAAGCGATAATCCTTTGAACAGAATATTGTTGAAAGTTGATTGATGAAATATTGCGCCGCTTTTTACAGGAATTTCAAAATCGCCGCCAATTATAATTTCATCATCTTTCACCGTCATTTTGAAAGGCATCGCCCCTGAAGCATATAAATTGTCGAAAACAGGCTGTATAATGCTTTGTATTCCATCGCGTTTGAAAGTTACCGGTCCTTGCGTATTCATTTTTTGATAAAAACCGAATGCGCCAAACAACCACTGATAATTAAATTTAGAATTATTTTTGTTGTCGGGCGATTTTATAATTATTTCTTCGCTCACTGAACGCTGATGTTGAGTTTGCATGATGGTAAATATTGATTTGGGAGTAAAGTCCTGGTCTAAATCCATTTGGTCGCTGAAATATTGTAGTCCCAGTGTCGAAATCACAACAAAATTACGACCTTCGTATTCGAGCGAAATGCCTGTGGTCAGCAATTTGCGTTTGTATTCGTTGGCATCGTTGTATGAAACTGGATTTGCCGTTTGTGTCGTTTTGTCGTAAAGGCTGTATGCAAAGCCGTTTTGTTTGCTGTCTTCATAACTTAATGTATAATCGGCTTTGAAACGGTTTTTTTTATAAGCTAAATGAGTTCTTCCTCCGAAACTTGCAAGTTTGTCGGCGCTTTCGCCCTTATATGTATTTGTTAAAAAACCGCCATCTTTATTATAATTTGCGCTTATCGACATTCCAAAATTTTTTCCTGCTCTGGCATAATGTGAAATTTGAGTTCTGTATTTTTCATTATTTGCCGCCGAAATATTTATTCTTGTTCCTTCATATTCCAAAGGCGAGCAGGTATGAATATTTACAATTCCGCCGATTGCATTTCGTCCGTACAGAGTTCCCTGCGTGCCGCGCAAAACTTCGATTCGGTCAATATCATAAAAATCAAAATCAAACGAACTTTTATCAAGATAGGGAATATTATCAACATAAAGTCCTATTGCAGGCGTATTCATTCGCGAACCTATTCCTCTAATATATGTTGATGAAGTAAGTTTTGTTCCGTAGTCGGGAATGTAAACATTTGGAATGCTCATGCTAACTTCTTTGAGCGATTGTATTTGCTTTTTATTAATGCTCGATACGCTTATAACCGAAACAGATGTTGGCAATTCGCTGATATTTGAAGTTTCTTTTTTGATATTTTTAACAATGGCTTCGTCCAGTATGTACACCGAATCACTTTGTGTCTGGCTGTTTGCATTTGCAAAAACAAAAACGCCGATGATTATCGGAAACAATCTGTATTTTATATTCATTTATTTTGTTTTTAATTTTATCTGAAATTCGGCGCAAAGATAATTGTTTTACAATTATAAATTTAGGAAATAAACGGAGATTCTTAATATTTTCAATCATTTTTTCGTTTTATTTTAATTTTTTTGTTGTAAATATTTGTTTTTTCGGGATATTTTGTTCGTTGCTGCAAACAGCTCCGCTACGTTTGTGATTTAAGAATTTAAGATTTAAAAAATAAAATTCTGTCCTGCGGGAACAAATATTTATAGAAAAAAAACAGCAAAAAACTATCTGTGATGGATAGAATGCTGGTAGAAATGAAATATCTTTGTGCATTACGTGCGGATTTATCACAAATGACTTGAAAAACCGCCGCTGCTCCGCACGTAAACTTTTCTGTTGCAAAATTTCTACTAATATTCAGCCCCTGACGGGACAGGCTCCGTAATTTAAAGATTTAAAATTTAAGAGTTTAAGATTTAAAGAACAATGGCAAAAACGACATATCTCCGTGCATTACGTGCGGAATAACCACAAATGACTTGAAAAACCGCCGGCGCTCTGCACGTAAACTTTTCTGCTGCAAAATTTCTACTAATATTCAGTCCCTAGCGGGACAGGCTGCGTAATTTAAAGATTTAAAATTTAAGATTTAAAGAACAATTATGATAAAAATGAAATATCTCCGTGCATTACGTGCGGGTTTATCACAAATGACATGAAACACCGCCGGCGCTACGCACGTAAACTTTTCTGCTGCAAAATTTCTACTAATATTCAGTCCCTGACGGGACAGGCTCCGTAATTTAAAGATTTAAAATTTAAGATTTAAAGAACAATGGCGAAAACGACATATCTCCGTGCATTACGTGCGGGTTTATCACAAATGACTTGAAAAACCGCCGCTGCTCCGCACGTAAACTTTTCTGCTGCAAAATTTCTACTAATATTCAGTCCCTGACG
>JAITLJ010000095.1 GCA_031277925.1 Prevotellaceae bacterium
CAAAAAACGAAAAAAAACTCTAAAAATCGCCATAAAAACCCGTTTCAAAATCAGTCCGCACAAAAAAATCAAAATTTTTTCCAAAAAACCGAACTGACTGACATTTTGCAAAGGTCTCACAGTTTATAAGGAGTGACTAAATATGAAATAGTAAATTGTTCTACTCTTTGCGCAATGCCGCCTTTTAAATCTTTAAATTATTAAATTTTTAAATTACAAAACATTCTCTGATGAACAGATTCACAAAACTGATAAAACAATTTTTATTTGTTTGTGTATAATTGAAAAATTCATGTACCTTTGTTTCCAATAAAAATAAAAACGATATGAAGAAAATTAAATTATTTTCAGGATTTATATTACTTGTTGCGCTTGTGTCGTGCAGTGCATTGCAAAGCGCATTGCAAATTGTAAACTGTAAATATGACATCGCGGGCATAGCAAATCCAACAGTTGCAGGCATTGGTTTGAATAACATCACAAACATAAACCAAATAAAAGCTATGGATTTGGTCAAAATCACTGCGGCTTTCGCAACCAAAAATTTACCGTTAAGCGTAACAATAAATATTAAAGCGACAAATCCGGGAAGCGTTGCCGCAACTGTTCAACGCCTTGACTGGGCAATAGATCTGGAACAAAAAGAAATATTGAAAGGCGCAATAAATCAGGCGATAAACATACCGTCAAATGGCGGTTGTGCAATTATTCCCGTTTCGGTAGGAATAGATTTGTTTCAATTGTTCAGTGGAGAAACAAGAGATGATTTGCTGAATTTTGCGATGAGTATTGCAAATGTCGGCGAAAGTTCGTCAAAGGTAAGTATCCGCATAAAACCAACAGTTGTAATTGGAGGTCAACCGATATCAACAGGATTTATAACACTTAGTAAAACAACAGGTTCAAAATAGATTAAAATTGGTACTGGCATAAAAAAATAGCGCACAAGGCGCTATATTTTAGTAGCGGAGGAAGGATTCGAACCAACGACCTTCAGGTTATGAGCCTGACGAGCTGCCACTTCTCTACTCCGCGATATAATTTTAACAAACCCGAATCGAATTTGTGGCACAAAGGTAATGCTTTTTTGCCAAAAAGCAAAATTTTATCGTGTTTTTTACGATATTTTTAAAAAAAATTTTGTGGGTTTAAAATTTAAATCTACATTTGCAGCCCGAAATCGGTTAACGATAGAATTTGTTATCCGAAACGGTCCATTCGTCTAGGGGTTAGGACGCAAGGTTTTCATCCTTGAAACAGCGGTTCGATTCCGCTATGGACTACAATTAAAAATAATAAAAAAATTATGGCAAATCACAAGTCAGCAATAAAAAGAATACGACAAACAAAAACGCGCAGAATACATAACAAATACTACGCAAAAACAACGCGTAATGCAATAAAAGCCTTACGTAATACAACAGATAAAGCAGCAGCCGAGTCTTTATTTCCGAAAGTATCGGCAATGCTTGACAAACTTGCTAAAAAAAATATTATACACAAAAATAAAGCGGCAAACCTGAAGAGCAAACTTGCTATTAAGGTGAACGCTCTCTAATTTTTTTAATGGTTTTAATTATTGGGCAAACTCTCTTTCGCACGGAAGAGAGTTTGTGTTTTTTATATCCTGCAATCCCGTTTTTTTAGTAACTTTGTAATTTCAAAGTCATATATAATGCAATGAAATCGTTGAAGATAAAAGAATGGGCGCAAGATGATCGCCCACGAGAAAAAATGATGCAGCACGGTGTAACAAGCCTTAGCGATGCCGAATTGCTTGCAATTATTATAGGCAGCGGCACCAAAAACGGAACAGCAGTTGATGTTGCCAAACAACTGCTTGCCTGTTCAAATAACAGTCTTTACGAATTAGGAAAAAAATCGATTAAAGATTTTATAAAAACAAAAGGAATAGGCACTGCCAAAGCAGTAAGTATTGCCGCCGCTTTGGAAATCGGTCGTCGCCGGCGCAATGATAATTCAACGACAAAAACTATAAAAACAAGTTGCGACGTTTTTGAAGTATTCCAGCCTGTACTTGGAGATTTATCGCACGAAGAATTTTGGATAATGCTGTTAAACAGAGCCAACAAAGTTATCTCAAAACACAGAATCAGCCAGGGGAATATATCATCAACAACAGCCGACATAAAAATAATAGCAAAACATGCTATGGAAAATCTTGCATCGAGTGTTGTTGTCTTGCATAATCATCCATCACAAAATATTAAACCAAGCAGGGAAGACGAAAAAATTACAGCTGAAATAAAATCGGCGCTCAATCTTTTTGATATAAAACTTGTTGATCATTTGATAATTGGCAATAACGAATATTTTAGTTTTGCCGATAACGGTTTGTTATGACCAAACTCTGTTATACTTTGTTGATTTGCATTAAATCTTTATCGTATAATTTATTTTTGTAGATTCGTCATCTTGGCGTTTCAGGCTGTAAGTCAGTTTCTGTTGTTTTATGATTTTGCTGAAATTTATTCTTATTTTCTTCGTTGTTTTCAGTCTTATGCCTCTGTTTTTTACTTTTCCGAATTTCAGTAATTTCACAATTCTAACTGCTTCTTCATCACATCCGTAGCCTAATCCTTTCAATACCTGTACAGATTCTACGATTCCATCATCGTTTACTGTGTACTGTAAATGTACGCTTCCTGAAATATTGTTTTGTACAGCATGTTCGGGATAGCGTAAATTTTTTGTAATAAATTCGCTTAATGCTTTATTTCCACCCGGATATGTTGGCTGAATTAAAAAATGTTTTTGCTTTTTTTCCGGCATTTTATTTTAATTTTAACAGATATTTTTTGTTACCTGAATTATAAATCGTGAAAATATCATGTTCCGACAAAAAATCATCCAGAGGCAATGCACGGCGGGCAAGTTTATCGACTGCTTCATGTAGATTTTTTTTAACATAATATCGCTGAGATGTCTTTGCATCTACATAAAATTTCTGAGGTTCGGTGTATTCTATAAACTTGAACCCGAGTTTTTCGTAACTTTTTCCTGATGACCAGTCTACATCTGCGTAACTCATAATGTCGTCGGGATTTTGCTCGGCAATAAAGTGTGCAACAAGTTTTCCCATGCCTCCACAGACAACGTAATTCCTGTAATTTGCAAAACGCACGAGTTCGTGCGAACGATAAGTTTTTTTATCGCGAACAATTGGTCGTCCGCCGCTGAATGTTGCAACTGCAACCAACTGATTTTTATAGAACAAACCGTATTTGTGTTTTGCCTGAGGAGAATCATACAAATGATTTTGAAATAAAAATTCATCGGCTTGCGCTTTTGTGATACGTTTTGTATCACATAATCTTCCGTGAATACGAACAAATTTCCCCAAATGCGCTAAAAGACGACATCGTATAACATCTTTTTTTGTTATCCACTTATCTTCATGTATTATTACCAACTGTAAATTTTGTTTTTCGGCTGCTGTTGCAAGATTTTGAAAAAACATTCTTTGCGAACTGTCGAAATCATTTGCATATATTGGCACAAACAGTAAAACAATTTTTTTTTCGACAATAAAAATATGTTCGTACACATCATTCAAAATCCGGTTTGTGCTTATATTACCATCATAATTTTCGTTCACAAACGATTTTATCTCGCTGTAAAAATCCATTTTCATATAATTATATTTGCAAATATAGTAAATATATTAATATCAAAATAATGTTTTCGCTAAACGATTTTAAAATATTTTGCGCTGTTTATTGTCTAAATAAGAAAAGTTTTAATATTAAACAAAAAAATATTATAAAATTGATGTATAATTCATTATTTTTTTATAACTTTGGCACTCGCTTGTTTAAGTGTAATTGAAATGACATTGAAATATAGTTTAAATAAATATTTTTTTTACATTAATAAGTAAATTTTCGATATGATTTTGAAGTTTTCAAAACAAAAATGATTGTCGCTAATTTTCATAAAAACATTACAATACACCGAAATTTAAGCGAATATCGGATATTGCAAAAACATTTTGTTTAATATTTATTATACAAATTGTAAATTTTAAAATTAAAACAAAGATTCTAAATGACACATTTGCCGATTTTGGTACACGACCTTGTATTAATATTAATAACAGCCGGAGTTGTTGTTATACTGTTTAAATGGTTAAAACAGCCTGTGGTTCTGGGTTATATTGTTGCTGGATTTCTGGTAGGTCCGCACATGAATTTGCTGCCTACCGTTGTTGATACCGAAAGCGTAAGAACATGGTCTGAAATTGGAATTATTTTCCTTTTATTTGCTCTCGGATTAGAATTCAGATACCGTAAACTGCTTGAAGTAGGAAGTTCCGCTTTTATTGCCACCATAATAAATATGGTATTAATGATAAGCATCGGTTATTTGACCGGTTATTTATTCGGATGGACAGGCATAGAAAGTCTGTTTCTTGGCGGTATGCTGTCGATGGCATCTACAACAATAATAATAAAGGCATTTACCGATATGAACAAGCAAAATCAGCGATTTTCAAATATAGTATTTACTATTCTGATTATCGAAGATATTGCTGCTATTTTAATGATGGTGTTATTTTCGACAATTGCCGCAACTCGAAGTTTTGAAGGAATACAATTCGTTGAATCACTGTTGCGTTTGATATTTTTTATAGTTATATGGTTTGTTGTCGGTATTTATATTATACCTACAACATTTAAACGAATAAAAAAATACCTGAACGACGAAACGCTGATAATTGTTTCGGTAGGATTGTGCTTAGGCATGGTTATTATTGCTCATGCCGTTGGATTTTCGGCGGCGTTGGGCGCTTTCATAATGGGTTCGATTCTGGCCGAAACAGCCGAAGCAAAACGCATAGAACATTTAATGCGACCGCTTAAAAATTTGTTCGGCGCCGTATTTTTTGTATCTGTTGGTATGATGATTGCACCCAATTTGATTGCAGAACATATAATACCGATATTGATTCTTACTGTAATAATACTGGTTTTTCGACCTTTATTTATATCGCTGGGCGCTTTGGCTTCGGGCGAAAGTCTTAAAGTTGCAATACAGGCAGGATTCAGTTTGGCGCAAATAGGCGAATTTTCGTTCATAATAGCCACAACAGGAATGCAGTTAGGCGTTATAAGCGATTTTATATATCCGGTTATAGTTTCTGTTTCTGTAATAACAACATTTACAACGCCATACGGCATCAGATATTCCGAAACAGTTTATAATAAATTAGTGAAAATCATACCGACAAAATGGAACAGACTTATTACGGGACATGCAGCAAACCGACAAAAGAAAATAAATGTTTCAAACGACTGGGGCAAATTGATGAAAATATTATTTGTGCCTATTTTCATATATTTCATGCTGGCAATTGCCATAATAATACTTTCGAGAATGTATTTGCTTCCGCTGATTACAGATCAAATTCCAACCGCATGGGGAATTATTGCCTTTGCCGCAATAACCGTTTTATTGATGTCGCCCTTTCTATATGGAATAATAAGAATACGCTCATCAACTTCATTTTTATATATAAGATTAATGAAGAAAAGTAATCATAACCGAATAGCGCTTTTACTGTTGAACATGATTCGTACAGTTTTGTGCATGGCGCTGATATTGTATGTTTTAATTCCACTTTTCCCGCATATTAATGGAATTTTGATAATTGTTTCAATAATAGTTCTTGTGCTTATCGCAATCAATCCGCGTTATGAGCCGCACATGAAAAAACTTGAAAACCAATTTCTGGGAAATCTTAATAATAACAACGGTTCTGACGAACATAACAGTGAATAAAAACATAAGGATTCATTCAATTGTGCAAAAAACTTTGCATTTTTTTCATGTTTTACTATCTGCTGAGTTTATTATTGATAATGATCACTATATTATTCAAAAATACGACATATGATACGGCATATATCAAAAAACAAAAGCGTTGCTGCAATTCTAAAAAACAGACTGTATTGTAACGTTTTCAATCAAATTGATTATCCTCGTTTTATCTGTAAATTTTATTAATAAACCGTTACCCATTTGCCTGTATTGTTTGCCGAAATTGCAGCATCATACATCGCTTCGCACGATTGTGCGGGCAAATAAAATTTACCTGCATACGCAGCCGTAAGTTTCACATAAAATGTTTTTGAATTTCCTGCTTTTAAATTAAAATGAGTGTAAACTCTGTCATCTCTAATATCCTGATACGTATATATTTGATAATTTTCGTTTTTATCATCGTAATCAACAATACGGGTATTTATAATTTCCCAGCCAGATGCAAATATTTGCGACAGCACAAGATTGGTATAATCTCCTCCTGCGCCGTTATTTTGAATGTTTACGCAGGCAACAAAATTTTTCCCCTGCGGAAGATTTGAAACATCTGTTGGGTTTCCGTTTTCATCGTTATACTGAATCGATATTGTTAATCCGTTAGCATGTGCAATTTCGTTTCCTGCCAGAGGTATGCCTTCTGTTTGGATATTTACAAATATTGGCGCATCTGCTTTATTTGTTATATTTAAACTTCCGTTGTTTTTGATGTTTTTAATATCTGTTTTCCATATTGTTTTTGATGTTTTTACATTTTTAATTCCATCATCGTTATAGCTGAAATTAATTTGTTTGGTTTCGTATTGTGCTGCAAATTTCGATAATATTCTCAAACAGTATGCTGTGGTTTGCGTACTCATCCATTGGTTAGCGCTGAGTTTCTCCGATATTCTTTTTACGATTCCAAACGAAAGTTCATTTTCGGACAGGAGCATAAGCGTTTCAACTATCATAGCCATATCGCGTTCTGACGAGCCGAAACTTTGCGAAAATCCGCTGTAAGGTTTTACTTCTGTCGATAAATTGGTTATCATGTTTTTTGCGGTTGCTATTTGTCCTGCTAAGGCATAGGAGGCAGCCAGCATCCATTTTGCCTGTAACGACAAATCTTTGTTTTCTTTCAATCTGTTCATCGCTCCTGTTTCGGGTTCTTTTGCCAGCGCCAGCGTGTACAGTCGATAAGCCTGGTCAAAATCATTTTGAGAATAGGAATAATAATTTCCTTTTTGTTTTGATTTGTTCCATTCGTTTGCTTCGCGTTTTTGGAATTTAATCCAGTTTGTTTTCATAAATTGAGGTACTGCATATCCTTGTGCTTCTGCTTCTAACATAAAATGCCCTGCATAACTTGTTCCCCAAAGATTGGGATAGCGGTCGCCCGGCCAGTATGCAAATCCGCCTTCGGTTGTAACGTACGAACGCAAACGATACAGCGCCGCTTTTACGTTTTCTTCGGTTTTGGTTTTCTGCGTTTGCGAAAGTTCGGTAACTGCACTTAAATAAATTTGAGGAAATGCCGCCGATGTGGTTTGTTCTATGCATCCGTGCGGATATTGAATGAGATAATCCAAACGGTTTTTCAGATTTATCGGCGGAATTGCAGATACTTCGATGCTTGCTGCATTTGTTCCTTCCATTCCCTGTAATTGATATGTTCCATCCCAGCTTTGCCCTGCCGATATAATTTTATTTTCTATTGAATATATTTTGGGATTTGCGTTTCGCACCATAATTTCGATATCATATTCGGCTTTTTCGGAACCGGATGTGGCTGTCAATTTTATATTTCCTATACCAAGTTTTTCTTTTGTTTTCAATTTAAACGTAATAAATTCATCTCCTGTTGTTTTAAACGAGATTGACTTGATTTTTTCGTCCGCATATTCAAAAATATCATTTGCTTTCAGTTCTACTTTTACATTTTTAATATTATCGTCCATTGCAAAAACATTGGCTGCAAGCGCAACTTCTTCGCCCGGACCAAGCACTCGCGGAAGAGTTGCAAGTATCATCAAAGGTTTTTTTACGGGAACTGTTTTTTCGGCGGCTCCGTAAGCCTTATTGTTTCCTGCAACAACCATTACTCGAACCGAACCTGCATAATTCGGAAGTTTTACTGAATGTTCGTTCGATTTGCCTTTCAGCGTAAAAGGTCCCAATACTTTGACTACAGGTTTAAATCTGTTTGCTTCATTATTGGTTTCGGCTTCGCTTTCGTCGCCGCCGCCGATGGCAAACAGTTGCTCGATTTTGCCGCCGTAGGCTCCAATTACATAATTGTAGATATCGAAAGAGCGAATGCCCAAAGCTTCACGTGCGAAGAAAGTTTGCCATGCATTCGGCGTTTTGAAATTTGTTATATCAAGCAGTCCATCATCAACAATAGCAACAGTATAGGTCATCGGTTGATTGTTTTCTTCGCTTATTTTTATTTTGAATGTTTCTTCGGGTCGCAATACATCGGGCATTGATATTTCAGGTTTCAATATTGTTTTTTCATTTTCGACAAGTACAGGAATAATGCCGTAAAGTCTTATCGGCAAATCGTTTGCTGTTTGTGCATGAGGTTGAATCAACGATATGTTTACATAAATATTCGGCACCATTTCTTCGGTGATGTTTATATTGATTTTTGTTTCATTTGCTTTTCCTTCAACCCAAAACATTTGTTGTACTTTGCTTCCTGATTCTATGCTTACCAAAGCTCGTGAACCTTCGGATGACGGAAATGTTATTGTTGCTTTTTCGCCTGCTGTATATTTTTGTTTATCGGCTGTAATTGTAAGCATTGTTGCCTGGCTGCCTCCATCCTGTTGACGTGGCGCTCCGCTCCATCCTGGCCAGTCGTAGTACGACACAATACTTGTTCGGTGATTACTTTCTTTATCTGTTAAAACAATATAATAATATCCCCATTGGTTGCGTTCGGCTTTGTAAACAAATGAACCTTTTCCGTTTTTTATATCTACTTCAAAATTTGCAAGGCTTTCTTTGTATGTCTGTTGTGAATAATTTGCCCAGCGTCCATTGTACGAACTCCACCACCAACTCCAGTTTGATTTATATATTCTAACCTCAATTTTATTTTTTTCAACAGGCTTTCCGTCTCCATCAATACATATTACATCATAAGTTTGTTCCTTGTCGGTTTCCAACATTCCATAGTTTCCTGTTCCTTTTGGCGGACGAATGCCTGCAAATGATTTATATGGAATAATTTTTTCTGTTGTTGAATTAATACTGAATTCGCCTCCGTCTTCAAAAACTCGCGTAAAGAATTTTGCTGTTACCATTCCTGGGGCATTGCAATTAATTTTTTTATGAAATTCGGCTATGCCTGCTTCATTCAGTTTTCCTTCAAAAACATTTATTTCTTCGCCCGAATAATATTTTGACCTGTCATCAAAATAATATGATTGATATTCTTTAAAATATGTTCCGCTATACGACAATGTTGCCACTACATCTGTTTTCAGATTTTTTGCAATAGCGCCGTGCAGCCATTTGGATGTAATTTTTCCTTCTATTGTTCCGGATGCAATTGCCTGATTTATTTTCAGGTCTATTTTCAATCGGTTTGGTTTTATGGCTTCTATTTTCAGTCGTTTGTTGAAAGTTATGCCGCCTGTTTTTGCATAAATCATCCAGTTTCCTGTAGGCGCATCGCTTTCTGTTTTCACCGTAAATTTGAAAAATTTATGTTGATTTCCTGCTTCTTTTTTCTTTACTATTGTTTGTCCCAGCGGATTTACAAGCGTAAATTCCACAGGATGATTATCGGGAATTGCATTGTTTGGATCATTCAGAATAAAATTAAGAAACAAAGTGTCGCCCGGACGCCAAATTCCACGCTCGCCGTAAATATAGCCTTTCAATCCTTTTTCAACAATAGCTCCCGAAACATCAAAACTGCTCGTATTCAACGATGATGCATCGTCAATGCGTAAATATGAACGTTGTTCTTTGTGTTTTGCAATTAGCAAATACGGTTTGCTGCCTGTATATGCAATTTCGACAAGTCCATCAGAAGATGTTTTGCTACTGCCAATTAATTGTTGTTGATAATTATAAAGTTCAACCGTTACATCGCTCATCGGATTTGTCGTAATAAGGTTGGAAACAGCAGCTTTTATCGTTTTCATATTATCAATTTTGGCAATAACGCCAATATCAGACGCCAGAACATTACAGGCATAAGTGCGGTTGTAATAATAATTAGTGCAAGGATCGGTATAATAGTTGGAACCGTAATAGTAATCATCGTAATAATCGTTGTAATAATAATAGTTGTTGGCATCGGCATCGTAAGTTTTCAATTCATTTTCGAATCGAGATTCAAAATTGTCTTCTGCTGCATTATTGTCGGCACATTCATATAAACTTTGCGAACGGGTGCAACTTATTTCAATTCGATATATTGCTCCGGGTTCGGGTGTAATGAGATTTGCCAAATCAAGCGAATATGTATTCCATTTTCTTAATGTTTTTGAATTTTCGTCGCCCAGTTTTATTGTTTTCATTGCTATCAGTCGCCCTGCGCGTCTCATTTCGCGGGCGCCTGTGATATTGTTTATTTGCAAAAATTGCATTATGTTGTTTTCGTAAACTTTTATTATTTTTACATTTACCGCTTTTAACATTATCGTTTGAAACGGTACGATAAGTCCGTTTGAATTGGGCAAAAGTCCGCCTTTGCTCAAAAGTTTTATTTCGGGCTTTTGCGACTCAAATTCAATTTCTTCGGTATAATCTTCTGCTATTTTCAAACCTTTAACATTCTTTATTCCTTTGTGTACTGTTACATTTCGACTTCCTGTTATGTTGCATTTCGGATAAACATATATTTTGTTTGATTTTATTCCGTATGTTAAATCATCGCAATCGGCAACCGAGATTAATCCCTTAATTGATTGTCTGGCGTCGACAGGATGTGAAAATGTACATATAATTTCAGGGTTTTCGCCGCTTTTTTCGGCATTAATATCAAGCAGTACAAAATCGGTTGTATTGGGTATTTTTACTGTATCATCCAATTTGATGTCGCTGCCTGTACTTTTTCCGTTTATTTGGATATAAATATAAAAGTCTTTTTCCTGAGCTTGAATGCTGTCTATTTTGAAAGTATGTACGTTTCCTTCGTGATACCATACTATATTATATTTTTCTTTTGCATTGACGCTTAACATCTTTTCTACATCATCATCATTTGTTTTGTCGGCTGTATAAATATTTCCCTTAATTGCATACAAATCGTAATCGTTCGGAGTTGACATGTCGATACTTGACTCATAAGTAAACGATGGTTTTATTGTTGTAAACGAAAAATCAAAAGTTGCTTTATTGCCTTTTGCCGCTTTTATCACTTTTGAAACAGAAAAAGTAACGTTATATTCGGTATTCGGATTTAAATCCCTGTCGGGTACAAATTCAATTGTGCTGTTATCATCATGCAAATGAACGTTTCCTGTAACCTGCGGTTTTATTTTGAATAAATCTTTCAGCGCATTGTCGTTATCCAACACAAAATCGTCAACAGGCTGTGAAAGTTGCACTTTTATTGTTGATGCAATGGAAATCGTTCCCGAAGTAAATGCTTCGATGTATTCGTTAAATTCTGTTTCCTTTGATTTTTGGCTGCATGCACAAATATTCAGCAGCATAAATACTAATAACAAATTTTTAATTTTAGACATAACATGTATTTTTGAATTATTTATAAAACCCAAAATTATATATTTTTTTAATACAGAGAAAATATTATATCTAATAATTTTAAAATGCGATTCGCTCGAAAATAAAATCCATGTATAATTCGGATGAAAAAAACGATTAATTGATTGAAAATTACATTTTTTATTTTCTAAATTTTATATTTTATCCGTAATAAACGGCTATAAAATAATTCTCGACAAAACCATACAACTGTTTGTTTTGTTAAATAAATCAACAATCGTTAATCAAGTAAACAGTTAGAATTAAAAACATTAGACGATGCTAAATTTTTTATCAACATTTTATGTTTATAACGATTAACTTCAGCCTGTTAATTTTGAATTATAAAAACAAATAAATTATATGACGAAAAAATACACAAAAAAAGACGAAACAATAGATGTAAAAGATGTTGGTTTACAACTTGGTAAAGTGCCGCCACAAGCATTGCAACTCGAAGAAGCCGTACTTGGTTCTATGATGATAGAACAGGATTTATTTATTGATTTACAAAACATTCTGAAGCCTGAAAGTTTTTATAAAGAATCACATAAAAAAATATACGGCATAATGCAGGAACTTGCCACTGCTCAAAATCCTATAGATTTATACACTGTTATCGAAAAACTGAAATCACAAGATATTTTAAATGATGTCGGAGGTGAAGCATATTTGGTTGAGCTTACAAAAAAAGTTGCATCCGGCGCACATGCCGAATATCATGCACGCATTATTGCACAACGTTTTATTCAGCGCGAACTTATTCGCATTGCCAGCAATATTCAAAAAAATGCATTCGACGAAACACTTGATGTTAACGATTTGCTTAATGAAGCCCAGCAGGAAATTTTTAATCTTGCCGAAGGAAACATTACACGCGAACCGCAACGCGTAAATATTATTCTGCACGAAGCAATGGAAGAAATAGAACGCGCCAAAGACAGCGAAGCCGGCGTAAGCGGAATACCTTCGGGATTTACAGCTATCGACAGGATTACCAACGGCTGGCAACGCTCCGACCTGATTATTGCCGCTGCACGTCCATCAATGGGAAAAACGGCTTTCGTGCTTACTATGGCGCGAAACATAACAATTGAACATAAAATTCCTGTCGCCTTTTTTTCTCTTGAAATGGATTCCGTACAACTTATTCGCCGATTAATAGTCAGCGAATCAAAAATAAGTTCTGAAAAAATACGCAGCGGCGATTTAACCGAAGCAGATTGGGCGCATCTCGAACGAAGCATAAAAGGTCTTACCGAAGCGCCACTGTTTATTGATGATACCCCGGCGATGTCAATCTACGAATTTCGCTCAAAAGCCCGTAAATTGAAAGCCGCACAGAACATTCAACTTATAATAATAGATTATCTGCAACTAATGTCAGGACCGCCAGAATTGAAAAAAATGCGCGAACAGGAAGTTTCAGCAATATCACGAGCATTGAAAGCAATTGCAAAAGAACTGAAAGTTCCGATTATAGCATTATCGCAATTAAACCGTGCGGCAGAAGTAGGCGGCAACAAACGTCCGCAACTGTCGAATTTGCGCGAATCGGGCGCAATCGAACAAGATGCCGATCTGGTGATGTTTATACATCGCCCCGAAGCTTATGGATTCAAAGAAGATGAAAATAAGAAAAATACCGAGGGCATGGCAGAAATTATAATTGCAAAACATCGTAATGGAGCAACAGCAATTATTGAGTTACAATTTATTAAGACAGAAGCGCGATTTGCCGAATTTGAAAATGGTCTGCCCGCGCCTCCGATATATACAAACGAAATACGTAAAGCAAAACTTAACAACGATGTAGACCCATCAAAATACAGAGTTGACGACAGCACAATAGTAAATTACGATTTTGACAGCGAAAATGCATTCAGATAATATCATGTTATACTAAAACGGCATCAAAATACCCTGAACTGTAAAGATATTTTATTGATATTCAATTTGTATAAATTACAGTTTGATGGCGAGTTAGTATTAAAAAACAGTAATACTGAAGTTTTAGATATTGAACTGTTCGCTGCCAATGGTTTTCTGTTTACGAATAATTCCGTTTATATCGTTATATCTGCGTATTGTTTGCTCCTGATTTTATATCTGATTGATGTTATATAGTTGCTCCTTACGAATAAAAAAAGACAATACTAATAGATTAAAAATTTCAGACAATTATTTCTTTCTGTTACTTTTGTCTTGACACAAAAGTAACCAAAAAGTCAAGAGCAGCCGACGCTATACTGTAACTCCGATTTAGGCTTGTGACCTGAGGGAACGCCGCCTGCTCTATGTTCTAATAATTTTTCTGCAAGTTGATTATTAGAAAAGTACAGCCAAATTCAATACAAAAGATGAATAGCAAGAAAGATCGGCATAGACTTCGCAGGCGGGGTACCCGCTTCGGCGAAGATTGCGTTAAAACAGAATTCCGTCGAACGAAGTGAGACATTATTCTGTTAGCAATCGAGCCGTTTAGCGGGTCGCCGAGAAGGCTAAGCCTTGATTTTTGCTTCTTTTGTATCAAGACAAAAGAAGATAAAGAAACAAGTTCATATTTTACCGTTTCGACCTTTTTTAAGGAGCGACTCTTTAAAAACTCTCGAAAAGTGCGACAGATTTTT
>JAITLJ010000099.1 GCA_031277925.1 Prevotellaceae bacterium
TTCGATTAATCCAAATCAAAGCATGGCGGTAAAATGGAACTTGAAAATTCCGGCAAACATTGAAGCAATAACATATCGCGTGCTTGCAATTACCGATAAACACAGCGATGGCGAAGAAAAAACAATTCCTGTTTTATCAAATTCCACGCTTGTTACCGAAAGTTTGCCGTTTACTGTTCGCTCAAACCAAAGCAAAGATTTCCGATTTGAAAAGTTAATAAACAATGAATCCGCAACATTGCAGAATTACACTTATACAGTCGAATTTACTTCAAATCCTGTGTGGTACGCAGTGCAGGCATTGCCTTACATGATGGAATATCCATACGAATGTTCCGAACAAATATTCAGCCGGTTTTATGCAAATTCGCTTTCGGAAACTATTATCAGCAAATTCCCGCAAATCAAGCGCACATTTGATTTATGGAAAATGAAAGACTCAAAAGAACTGCTTTCAAATCTTGAAAAAAATCAAGAATTGAAAAATATTTTAATACAGGAAACGCCATGGTTGCGCACGGCAAAAAATGAATCTGAAAACAAAAAACGCATCGCTCTGCTGTTTGATTTAAATAACATGCGAAACGAACAGAAATCCACCTTGAACAAATTGAAAAACAATCAAATGACAAACGGTGCATTTCCATGGTTTGGCGGAATGTGCGAATCGAGATATATTACGCAACATATTGTTACAGGACTGTTGCATTTGAAAAAACTTCAGGCAATAAACAAAATTTACAATGACGATATTGATGAAATAATCAATTCTGCAATAAAATATCTCGACAAAAAAATGCTTGATGATTATAACGAGATGCTGAAAAATAAAATTGCCTTGCATAAATTTGAAGTTCCTGAAATTATTTTACATTACATTTATATGCGCAGTTTTCGAGGCATTTCCGACTTGTCGAAACAGGAAAAAGCGGCATTTGAATACTTTTTCAGTCAAGCAGACCAAAAAATCTTTGATAAAGGAATTTATCAACAGGCTTTGATTGCGCTTTCGGCATACAGACTGGGCAAACCCGAACTTGCCCTGAAAATTATAAATTCGTTAAAGGAACGCTCTCAAAATTCCGAAGAAATGGGAATGTATTGGGCAGAAAATCGACTCGGATATTTTTGGTATCAATCGCCGGTCGAAACGCAATCGCTGCTGATAGAAGCCTTTACCGAAATCGGCAATAATAAAAAAGAAATTGAAGAAATGAAAATATGGCTCTTGCGAAATAAACAGACAAATAATTGGCAAACAACAAAAGCGACAGCCGAAGCATGTTATGCCCTGCTGATTCAAAACGACAATATAGCGGCAAGCAACAATCTTTTGCAGGTAAAAATAAACGATAAACCATTGGAAACAATGCGAAAAAACGACCTGCAAAAAAGCGAAACAGCAACAGGATATGTAAAAACATCATGGCATAATGACGAAATACAAAACAATTTCGGAAAAATAACAGTAACAAATCCAAACCAAACAATAGCATGGGGCGCAGTTTACTGGCAATACTTTGAAAATTTGGACAAAATAACTTCTGCCGAAACCGAATTGAAACTAAAACGCGAATATTTTATTGAAGAAAACACCGACAGCGGCAAAAAACTCAATCGAATTAATGCAAATAACAAAATAAAAATTGGAGACAAGGTAAAAGTAAGAATCGAAATACGCGCCGACAAAGATTATGAATATGTACATCTGAAAGATATGCGCGCATCCGGATTTGAGCCTGTAAACGTTATTTCACGCTCAAAATATCAAGATGGAATCTGGTATTACGAAAGCACAAAAGACGCTTCTACAAATTTTTTCATTTATTATCTGAAAAAAGGAACTTATGTTTTCGAATATGAATTGATTGCAAACAACGCAGGCGAATTTTCTTCCGGAATTACAATGCTTCAATGCATGTATGCGCCTGAATTTTCGGCACATTCGGCAGGAGAAAAAATTACAATAGAAGCAATTAATCTTTGATGTCTTACAAAAATAAAAATGCATTTATGACAAAAAATATTGACGATACGCAAAACTCTGTTAAACCTGAAAATTTAACAGATTATTTTGTCAACATATATCTTTCAAACATGGATTTGATTTGCGAAAACGCAGGCGAAGCAATGAATTTTGCACGAAGCGAAGCAATCGAAAACTTTAATATCAACAGCATATATAATCACGAAAACGAAAAATACAAACATATCGACATTCAAAAAATATTTTCACATGCATACGAAAAATACTTTGTTCCAACCGCTTTTCAAAAAACCAATGATATATTTATTTGCGATGTTTACGATTTGATTTCATATAAAATATTCCTGCAAAACGGATTTTACTGCAAAAACGAAAAACTCACAATTCTCGAAAATGGCGTTATTTACGGAAGTTTAGCCGAAGCGTCAACAAAATATCCCGAACTGTTCAAACAGTATTATAACAAAATAGCCGATAACGAAAATGAAGGTTTGGTTGCATTGAACACGGCATTCGCTCAAGATGGAATTTTTGTTTATATTCCGCAAAATGTTGTACTCGACAAGCCTGTTCAAATAACAAACATACTGCTGGGCGAAAACAATACTATGGTTCAGCATCGCAATTTATTTATTGTCGAACAAAATGCGCAGGCAAATATATTGATTTGCAACAATACTTTTTCCGACAGCCAATTCCTTACAAACTGCGTTAACGAAATATTTGCAGGCAAAAATGCGCGCCTCGATATTGTTCGACTGCAAAATGAACACAATCATTCAAATCATTTTTCGTTTTCACACATAAAACAGGAAAAAGGCAGTTGTTGTACCGACAACACAATAACTCTGAACGGCGGCGTAGTTTGCAACAATATAAACACTTTACTTGCAGGCGCACATTGCGAAAATCATACCTTTGGGCTGTTTCTGGTCGATAAATCACAATACATTGCAAATTACACTTCTGTCAATCATGCCGCACCTCACTGCACAAGTAACGAGCATTTTAAAGGCATACTCGACGACAACGCAACAGGAATTTTCAAAGGAAAAATACTTGTAAGCCCCCATGCCGACAAAACCGAAGCCTTTCAGGCAAACAACAATATCATGCTTTCCGATTCGTCAAAAATGTTTACGCGTCCGCAGCTTGAAATATATGCCGATGACGTAAAATGCAGTCATGGCGTTACTGTTGGCAGGCTCGACGAAGAAACGCTGTTTTATATGCGTTCGCGCGGAATTGAATATCGGCAGGCGCAACTCTTGCAACTGTTCGGTTTTGCTTATGACGTAATAGGCAAAATAAGCGTCGAAGCATTACGCAACAGTGTTGCCGATCTGGTAGAAAAACGTCTGCGCGGCGAATTGTCGCAATGTATAGGCTGTACATATCAATGC
The DNA here is from genome assembly GCA_031277925.1 of Prevotellaceae bacterium. GTDB lineage: Bacteria > Bacteroidota > Bacteroidia > Bacteroidales > UBA932 > JAIRKV01. Next base: position 3,391 of record JAITLJ010000099.1, read on the forward strand.
AAAAAATGAAACCGCAAAACGTAAACCGAATTTCATCTTTTGCAGTTAAAAATAGAGAAATTTGCTGTAATCTCCTCAATCACGGAACATTATTGCATGTATAAACCTGTGAATTGCTAATTTCAATATTTGGTTTTTATGAAGTTGCCTTTGTGGTGCATAAATTGGAATTTGAAAATTGAACTTGTCGGATTTACAGATATTTAGTCGCGCCTTAAAAAGGGTCGAAACGGTTAATTATTAATAAATTATAGACATAAATTATCGAATCGAAACACCGAGTTTTATACAGATACAGGCAAAAATTCGGCAAAATATGAACTTTTTCTTT
>JAITLJ010000129.1 GCA_031277925.1 Prevotellaceae bacterium
GTACTACAAGTCAGAAATCGAAGTAAAAACACTTTTAATTGAACTTTATAGAATTGAAATCTGTAATTGGTTATATTGCATATTTAGAAATGACAAACTTTTAATTGAACTTTATAGAATTGAAATTACCCTATCTTTTTCTTCCTCATTTAGCTCGTAAACTTTTAATTGAACTTTATAAAAATTGAAATATCTTCCTCAAATTGGGCTTCTGATATAATATATTTCTTTTAATTGAACTTTATATTTTTACAACAAATAAAAATTGAAAATACTGGATAAAAATTAATGTTATGAAAACAGAACCTGTAAAATGTAAAAAAGGCAGTATAATTCTAATTCTCAAATAATTGTTAAACTGAAAACGGCAGTACGATAATTATTATTACAGCACAATGCGTTGTTTCTGACAAATTAAACCTTATTCAGCGCTTTCAATATTAATTCTTATATTTGCGCAATAAATCAATATAAATTATGATAGAAATACGATATACCGACGAGTTGAACAATATTCTCAACGTAAGCAGAGAAGAAGCAATGAGATTAGGAAATGTAGCAATTGGCGTTGAACATTTATTTTTGGGAATATTGAGGCATAAAAACAATATTGCCGTTGATATTATTTTATATTTCGGAGCAGACATTAAAAAATTGAAACAAAATCTCGAAAACTTTGTAAGAAACAATTCATATTTTCAGTCAAATCAAAACAATATATTATACCTGACAGATGAAGCCGACCGGGCATTAAACCGTACTTTCCTCGAATCGTTTTCAATGTTACATTCGGGCAATGAAAATGCGGCGCATCTGCTGATTGCCATTCTTAATATTTCGCATAACAATGTACGCATTGAGTTCGACAAGTTAAATATTGATTCGCACATGGTAAAAGCCAAACTTTGCAACATGCCCATACCAAAATTTGGAAAATCAAATGATAATGACGATGATGTGTCTGATTTTCTTAAAAATGACATTCAAGATGATGATAACGATGAAGATGAAAATGCAAATATGTCGTTGAACACCGATAATTCAAATTCCAATAAAAGCGAAAAAACCACTACTCCTGTACTTGATAACTTCGGCTACGACCTTACAAAAGCAGCATACGAAAATAAACTCGATCCGATTGTAGGACGGACAAAAGAAATTGAACGTTTGGCTCAAATTTTGAGTCGTCGAAAAAAAAACAATCCTGTACTTATCGGCGAGCCGGGCGTAGGCAAATCGGCAATTGCCGAAGGGCTTGCCATACAAATCGCTCAACGCAAAGTATCACGGTTGCTGCAAAATAAACGCGTGATACAGCTTGATTTAGCTTCGATTGTTGCAGGAACAAAATACCGCGGACAATTTGAAGAACGAATGAAGTCGATATTAAACGAAATAAAAAGAGTAAACAATATAATCCTTTTTATAGATGAAATTCATACGCTTGTAGGCGCCGGAAGCCCGGCCGGAACGCTTGATGCCGCAAATATGTTAAAACCCGCTTTGGCGCGCGGCGAAATACAGTGCATAGGCGCAACAACTCTCGATGAATTTCGCACAAGCATAGAAAGCGATGGCGCCCTGGAACGCCGTTTTCAAAAAATAATAATCGAACCCACAACTGTCGAAGAAACAGTTAACATATTAACTAATATAAAACAAAAATACGAAGAACATCATAAAGTAATATATACGCCCGAAGCCATAAAATCATGCGTTTTGCTCACTCAACGTTATATTAGCGACAGATGTTTGCCCGATAAAGCAATAGATGCGCTTGATGAAGCAGGAGCGCGAACTCATGTTTCAAATACCGCAATTCCCAAAAACATTGTCGAACTGGAAAATAAAATAGAAAAGATAAAACAGGAAAAAAACAATGCTGTTGCCGAGAAGAAATATTTTGATGCACAACACTTGCGCGAACAGGAAGAAAAACTAATGACAAAATTAAACGCAAACATCAAAACATGGGAAAGAAAAAACGATGTAAACCGACCTGTTGTTGACGAACAAAAAGTTGCCGAAGTTGTTTCGATGATGACAAATATTCCCGTGCAACGAATTGCGCAGAACGAAAGTCGGCAACTGCTGAAAATGGCTGACGCACTAAAAGGAAAAGTAATAGGACAGAATGACGCCATTTCAAAAATAACAAAAGCCATCCACCGCAATCGCGCAGGACTTAAAGATCCTAACCGTCCCATAGGAACATTTATTTTTTTAGGACCAACAGGAGTCGGCAAAACCCAACTTGCAAAAATTATTGCACAATATTTATTCGGCAGCGACGATAATCTTATTCGCATCGACATGAGCGAATATATGGAAAAATTTGCAGTAAGCCGACTTATCGGAGCGCCTCCGGGATATGTAGGTTATGGCGAAGGCGGACAACTTACCGAAGCCGTGCGAAGAAAACCTTATGCGGTTGTTTTGCTTGACGAAATCGAAAAGGCGCACCCAGATGTATTTAATTTATTACTGCAACTTTTAGACGAAGGCACATTGACCGACAGCATAGGACGAAAAATAGATTTTCGAAATACTATTGTTATAATGACTTCCAACACAGGAAGCCGACAAGTAAAAGATTTGGGACAGGGCATAGGATTTTCGACTATTGCAAACAAATTTCAAACTATTGATGAAAATACAAAAAACATAATAAAAAAATCACTTGAACAAACATTTGCTCCTGAATTTTTAAACAGAATCGATGATTCCATAATTTTCAACATGCTGACGCTCGAAAACATTCATGCCATTATTGACATTGAACTGAAAATATTGTTCAAACGCATATTGGATTTGGGATACGAAATAAAATTGACAAACAAAGCCAAAACATTTATTGCCCGTCAAGGCTATGATGTTCAGTTAGGAGCGCGCCCTCTGAAACGCGCAATACAACATTATTTGGAAGATAATATTGCCGAAGCAATAATACGTGAAAATCCGAAATCGGGCAGCACAATCAGTGTAGATTTAAACAAAACAAAAGATGACGTTACCGTAAAAATAACAAATCGAAATATACAAAAGGAAGAGAAAAAAAAATAATACTTTAATGCGTATATATAAAGTTCAATAAAAATCTACAATTAATTGCATTTTATTGCATTAAAAATCAGTAATTTATTTTAATCTAATGCAATCTTCGGATGTATTCTATATAATAAATATTACTGAAAGAAAACAGAAAACAATTTAAAGATTGAAAGGCATGTCGTTGCGAACAGCGAGCGAAACAAAGAAGCGATTTGCAGTTTCATAATTTACTGTTTTTTCCACAAATTTAATCATTCTTATTCACTACTGACCGAGTAAAAAATCAGCGATAAAAAGGGCGGCCTTTGCA
>JAITLJ010000021.1 GCA_031277925.1 Prevotellaceae bacterium
AAATATATTGAACCGCCCGCAAAACTTAATATAAAAGCAATAAAACTTTTGGGTTATCAAAAACCTGTAGAATTTTATTCTCCAAAATACGATACTTACGAAGCCATAAAAAATGAAAAAACAGATATACGCAGCACAATTTACTGGAAACCAAACGCTTTAACAAACGAAACAGGCAAAGCAGCAATAGATTTTCACACAGCAGACAACCCTACAACATATTCTGTAGTAATAGAAGGAATAAATGAAAACGGAAAACTTATTTATCACAGAAAAAGATCTGTTATTGAGGTGAAGTAATAAAATAATAAGGTTTGTTTCATAAAATATTTTGTGTAAATTTGCAAAAAATAGAAATTAATTATTATGAAAAAGATATTTTTATTTTCAATACTTATCTGTTTATCCTTATCTGTATTCGGGCAAAGGATAGACACTGATGCTGCTATTGATAATTTTACAACTCAAATGGCAGTATTTCCGCAGGAAAAAATTTATATTCAAAGCGATAAGCCTTATTATATAGCCGGTGAAAACATGTTTTATAAATTTTTTCAATAAATTTCCTGCAGGTTTGCAAACAATTGTTGGTGAAGTCGGAATTAATTTGTCGGACGGACAAAAACAGTTAATTGCCATTATTCGAGCATTATTTAAACAGCCTCAACTCTTAATTATAGATGAAGCTACATCTGCTATGGACAGCGAAAAAGAAAAATTTGTAATACAGTATTTAAATAAAATCAAACACAAATCAATAATTATTTTTATAACGCATAAAATACATATTTTGCGAAATTTTGCAAGCAGAATCTATATCTTAAACAACGGAAATACAAATCTTTTTGGCTCTCACAATGAACTGATGTCATCTGATAATCTTTACAGTAAATTTTGGAAACAGATTTATTAACAATTTAATAAAATTTTATATCTTCCTTCTATAAATTGTGCACAACAATTTTTATTCGTCTGTATATACGTGAAGACTTTTATGTATATTTGCAAAAAAACAAACACGAAATATCTACATTATAAATGAACCGTTAATTTTAAAATGGTAAGGTATGTAAATTATTAAAATACAAATATTAAACATATAAAATAATAGAAAAATGAAGACAACATCTCTAATCTTGTCAGCGCTTTTAGGCTGCTTGTTATTAAGTTGCAATCCGCAACAAGTATCTAATTCTGTATCAATTACTTGGGAAATGGGTAAAAACGGCGTGAAGCCCGGATATTACGAACATTATTTTCGTATAAAAAATACAGGAAAAACCGAATTGAAAGACAATTGGGTTATTTATTACAACCAAATGCCAACGGTAGCGCAGCAAAACGACAGCGCACAGTTGATTTTGGAAAATATCAGTTCAACGTATTTTAAAATATTTCCATCGTCAAATTACAAACCTGTCGCGGCAGGCGAAACGCTTGATTTTAAGGTTATAAGCAGCGGAAGTATAATAAAGGAAAGCAACACGCCATCGGGCGCTTACATTGTATTTACGGATGAAAACGGAAAAGAACAACAAGCTCAAAATGTTGAAATAAAGATCGTTCCCTTTTCTCATTCGTATCAGTGGTCGCGACCGAACACCAGAGAACTTCCCTATCCGGATGGAAATTATGTATATGAACAAAATGCATTTTTTACCCAGCAATTCGATTTGGATGAAACTCATATATTTCCTGCAATCAAGTCGATACAAAAAACAGAAGGCAAATCAACTTTTGCAAAAAATGTAAAAATAGAATCGGAAAGCGACTTTGCCAATGAGGCTGATTTGCTGAACGAAAAACTTGTATCGCTGTTCGGATGCACAGTTTCGGAACAGGGCGAAACTACAATAAAACTGAAAAAAATATCATCGGAAGTATCTGAATATTATCAAATAAATATCAATAACAACACAATTGAAATAAGCGGAAACGATGCTCACGGAATTTTCAACGGATGCCAGACATTAATCAATATTTTAGGAAACTTTGGCGATGTTCCCGCGCAAATTTCCAACATGCAAATATCCGATTATCCCGATGCCGAATATCGCGGACTGATGCTCGATGTTGCTCGAAATTTTACGACAAAAGACAACATTATCAAATTAATAGATGTGTTATCATTGTATAAAATGAATGTTCTTCATTTGCATTTAACCGACGACGAAGCGTGGAGAATTGAAATTCCCGAACTGGAAGAACTTATTCAAATCGGTTCGCGCCGAGGACATACTCACGACGAAAGCAACTGTCTGTTTCCTGCATTTAGCTGGGGTTGGGATGCTTCGGATACAAAAACTCTTGCAAACGGATATTACAGCCGAAACGATTTTATTGAAATATTGAAATATGCTAAAAAACATCATATCGAAATAATTCCCGAAATTGATATTCCCGGTCATTCGCGCGCGGCAATTAAAGCAATGAATGTGCGCTATAATAAATACATAGAAACCGACAAAACCAAAGCAGAAGAATATCTTCTGACAGATTTTGCCGATACATCCAAATATCTGTCGGCGCAAAGTTTTACCGACAATGTTATGAATGTAGCAATGCCATCGGCATATAAATTTGTTGAAAAAATAATTAACGAAATTCATAAAATGTACACAGATGCAGAGTTGGAATTGAAAATATTTCATTTGGGCGGCGACGAAGTTCCACACGGCGCATGGGAAGGCTCGACAATAAGCCTCAATTTTATGAAACAGCAAAATATGACCGAAATACGCGACCTTAAAGATTATTTTATACAGCAGGTTTTGGATATGCTGAACAAAAAAAACATTCAGTTTGCCGCATGGCAAGATGTTGCCCTGCTGCGAGATGGAACAACTAACAAACGCTTTGCAAACAAAAATATTTTGAGTTACTGCTGGAATAATGTTCCCGAATGGAAAGGCGACGAAATTCCATATAAATTAGCAAACGATGGCTATCCCATAATATTGTGCAATGTTACAAATCTGTATCTCGACATGGCATACAGTAAGCATCAAAACGAACCCGGTTTACACTGGGGAGGATTTGTAAATGAATTTAATACCTTTGATGTCGCACCTTACGATATTTACAAATCGGTGCGCCGCGATTTCAAAGGTAATTTAATTGATGTAGAAAAAGAAACAAAAGTAAAATTACCCTTAGCTAAAAATGCACAAAACCAGATAAAAGGAATGCAGGGACAAATTTTTGCTGAAACAGTGCGAAGCTTCGAAATGGTTGAATATAATATGTTCCCGAAAATGTTTGGACTGATAGAACGCGCATGGAACATGCAACCACAATGGACAAACGCAAAAGGGAAACAGGCATACGAAACAGATAAACAGTTATATAACGCTAAAATTTCAGGAAAAGAATTGCCGCGCCTTGCAAAAATGAAAGTAAATTTCAGAATCGCACAGCCCGGAATAAAAATTATTGACGGATTATTACATGCAAATTCATATATTGCAAATGCAGATATTCGCTATACCACCGACGGCAGCGAACCAACAGAACAGTCGACACTGTGGACGGCGCCAGTTTTCTGCAATTCAAAACAAGTGAAGGCAAAAGCATTTTATATGGGCAAACGGAGCGTAACCACTTTGCTTGAAAATGAATGAAATAAAGAATGATTTAAAAGAAAAAATATCAGAAAAGACAAAGCATGTTTTGCCGTCACTGCAAACAGCGAAGCAGTTAAAAAATATTTTAATGGTCGTTCCTTACGAATAAAAAATGACAATAATACGACATTAAAATTTCGAACAGTTGTTTTTTTTTGACACACAAGAAGATAAAGAAAAAAGTTCATATTTTGTCGAATTTTTGCCTGTATCTGTATAAAACACGGTATTTTTATTCGATAATTTATGCTTATAAATATTAATAATGAACGTTTTATACTTATTAAGGGTGAATAAATATAAAAATAATGAATAAAAATGTGGATTATATTCCATGAAACTACTCGAAACCGCTGATTTGATGTGCCGTTATATTCGTTCGACTAATTTCAAAGCATCGAATTTGCATTTGATCAGGCAATTTTCGCAAGCTGTGCATTTGTCCGGATATTTCACTGTTACGCGTGTTCCCGCTTCGTTTTTTAACATTTCCAATACACGGCGGGAACATCGTTTGACGCAACGTCCGCAGCCGGTACAGTTAGTTTCGATAACACGGATGACCTTATTTCCGCTCTTCCGGCGGCGGTGCAAGTTGCTGAAAATCCACAGCAAAAGCAAAATTCCCATTCCAATATATAATGCATTCATTCTCTTATCGTTTATTGTTTAATACCCAAACGCCATCGAACTGTAATTTATGTAAATTGAATATCAATAAAATATCTTTATATTTCAGGGTATATTGATGCCGTTTTTATATAAACTGTCATTTCGAGCCATCTGCTACTTGTGTAGACAAATGCGAATGAAAAATATTTTAAAGATATAAAAAATCGCATCTCATGGGTTTTATCAAACTTTTGTTCGGTTTATTTAGATGTTTTCATGTTTTGCTGCAATATTATTTTGCTGGTAATGAATATTTTTTTGTAATTTTTTTATTTGTAATTACACAAGCATAATTTGTTTCTGAAAAAATTATTAATTTTGCTGTTCTTATAATAAAATTCAATAAAATTTGACACAAGGCAGAAACATAGTAGAAACGCCGTTGATGAAACAGTATTTTGCAATGAAGGCAAAACATCCCGATGCCGTGATGCTGTTTCGCGTTGGCGATTTTTATGAAACATTCGGCGAAGATGCCATAAAAGCAAGCGAAATTCTCGGAATCACGCTTACCCGACGCGCCAACGGCTCGGCTCAACATGTTGAACTTGCAGGATTTCCTCATCACGCCATAAATACATATCTTCCAAAACTTGTTCGCGCCGGACAGCGCGTTGCAATATGCGACCAGCTGGAAGATCCTAAAAAAACGAAAAAAATAGTGAAACGCGGCATTACCGAAGTCATTACACCCGGAATTACTTTTTCGGAAAATGTTCTCGAAAATCGCGAAAACAATTTTTTGGCTTGCGTTCATTTCAACAAAAAACTTACAGGCATTGCATTTTTGGACGTTTCGACAGGCGAATTTTTTGTTTCGGAAGGCTCGCCAGAATATGTAGATAAACTGATTACAAATTTTTCGCCAAAAGAAATTATTTTTCAAAAAGGATATGAAACCGATTTTATAAATTATTTCGGCGACAAACATTATATCTACAAAATGGATGAATGGGCATTTGTGGAAGATGCCGCACACAATAAACTGCTTCAACAGTTAAAAACAAATACATTAAAAGGCTTTGGAGTTGAAAGCATTTCGACGGGAATCGTTGCCGCCGGCGCAACACTGTTTTATTTAGACATAACGCAGCACGAAAAACTTAAACACATTTCATCCATTTCGCGTATCGACGGCGACGACTACGTTTGGCTCGACCGTTTCAGTATCCGCAACCTCGAACTTTTTCATTCGTTCAACGAAAATGCAAAAACGCTTGTCGGTGTGATTGACAAAACTATTTCGCCAATGGGCGCACGACTTTTACGCCGCTGGATTTCGTTGCCGCTAAAAGACATTCGCCGCATAAACTCACGCCTTAATGCCGTAGAATATTTTTTGAAAAACAAAGATATTTGTGAAAAAATCATAGAAAAAATATACGAAATCGGCGATATTGAACGAATAATCTCGCGGGCATCGGCAGGAAAAATTGTTCCACGCGAAGCGCTGCAACTTGCAACCGCTCTGTCGGCAATACAGCCAATAAAAGATTTGTGTGAAAATACAGGCGAACCAAATATCGTGAAAACAGGCGAACAACTTAACGTTTGCGACAGCATAAGAATAAAAATCAAAAACCGAATCCGCCCCGATGCTCCAAATCAACTTGCAAAAGGCGGAGTGATTGCCGATGGCGTAAACGCCGAACTTGACGAACTTAGAAATATAATTCGCAACGGCAAAAAATACCTGCTCGAAATTCAGGAAAGAGAAATAGAACGTACAGGAATAACATCGCTGAAAATAGGTTTCAACAACGTTTTTGGATATTATATAGAAGTTAGAAACGCACACAAAGATAAAGTTCCTTCCGACTGGATACGCAAACAAACGCTTACCGAAGCCGAACGCTATATTACAGACGAACTTAAACACTACGAAGAAAAAATACTTGGAGGCGAAGAAAAAATGATTGTCATCGAACAGCAAATATTCGACGATTTGATTGCAGATATACTTGAATTTGTTGTTCCCGTTCAACTTAATGCTTCATTGATAGCGAAACTTGACTGCCTGCTTGCATTTGCTACTCTTGCCGCAAAATCGAACTACTGCAAACCCGAAATAAACGATGGCGATGAAATTGACATAAAACAGGGACGCCACGCAGTAATCGAAACCATGATGCAAGCTGGAACTTATGTTGCAAACGATGTTTTTCTCGACAGTAAAGACCAGCAAATAATAATAATTACAGGTCCGAACATGTCGGGGAAATCGGCAATATTGCGACAAACGGCGCTTATAGTTTTGCTTGCGCAAACAGGATGTTTCGTTCCGGCGCAGTCGGCAAAAATCGGTATTGTTGATAAAATTTTTACGCGTGTGGGCGCATCCGACAATATTTCACAGGGCGAATCTACATTTATGGTCGAAATGCTTGAATCGGCAAGCATTTTGAATAATCTTTCTTCGCGTTCGCTGGTATTGCTCGACGAAGTCGGGCGCGGAACAAGCACCTACGATGGAATTTCAATAGCCTGGGCTATGGTCGAATATATTCACGAACATCCCGCCGCAAAAGCAAAAACACTCTTTGCCACGCATTATCACGAACTCAACGAAATGGAAAAATCGTTTGCACGCATAAAAAATTACAATATCGCAGTAAAAGAAATAAATAACAAAGTGATTTTTTTGCGCAAATTTGTGAAAGGCGGAACAGAACACAGTTTTGGAATTCATGTTGCCGAAATGTCGGGAATGCCTAAAAGCGTTGTAGCACGCGCCGAAGAAATCCTGAAAGAACTTGAGAAAACCAACAAAAAAAATCCCCTCGAAAAATCAATAAGCGAAATCGCCGAAACCCGCAGCGGATATCAACTCAGTTTTTTTCAACTCGACGACCCTGTATTGAAACAAATCCGAGATGAACTCAAAAACCTTGAAATCAACAGCCTTACGCCAATAGACGCACTGAACAAACTAAACGAAATAAAGAAAATTTCAGGACTTTAGGATTTGAAAGTTATAAAAAAATTGACTTCTTTATAAAATCTTATTTTGTCGCTCCTTAAAAAGGGTCGAAACGGTTAATTATTAATAAATTATCGAATAAAAATACCGAGTTTTATATCGATACAGGCAAAAATTCGGCAAAATATGAACAGTTTCAATATTGACTTATTATGCAATGCCTTTTGCATTGATAAAAAACGACCTCGAAGAGTTTATTTTTATGGTTGTTTAGATTGTATTTCTAACTGTTCAATTCGCTTCAAAATGAGTTCCATATCTTTAGTAGGTTTATATGAAGCCTCTTTTTCTAAATCTCTGATGCCGTTTTTGATGTTAATCGCTAATTGTAAAGCTTCATTACTCATAGGAGTATTTTTATATATAGTATGTATTTGTTTTAATTTCTCCTCTGTTGATTTCATAGCTTCAGCACTTCTTCTCATAGCTTCAGCACTTGTTTGACGAGCTTCAGCAATTCTTCTATCAGCTTCAATAATTCTTCTATCAGCTTCAGCACTCATATTCTTCCACAATCTTGAAATCTCTGTAACATATCCATTATATCCATTTCGTGTTGCCTCAGAGAGTTTATCAGACATCTCCTCAAATAAGACATCTGCAAGTTTTTTTCCGTTGATATATCGGCATTGTCCATTAGTAAAATTTGTATACACATCACAGAATATTACTACCAAATAATCAGCTTTTTCTTCTGGTGAAAAATCTTGCATCTCTTTCATTTGTTTAGCAAAAAATTCT
>JAITLJ010000029.1 GCA_031277925.1 Prevotellaceae bacterium
GAAGTATTTAATGATTTGTTCAGCAACGACTGGATGTTAAGGGCAAATGCAACAGCGCCGGCGATTAATGTGATTGAAACCGCCAACGATTATCGAATCGAAGTAGCCGCTCCCGGCATGACCAAAGACGATTTTTGTGTGCGCATTGATGACGAGAACAATCTTGTTGTTTCGATGGAAAAGAAAATTGAAAATTCAGAAAAAAACGCAAATGCACTCTATCTGAGACGCGAATTTTCGTACAGCAAATTTGAACAAAAGATGATTCTTCCCAAAAATGCCGACAAAGAGAAAATCACAGCAAAAATGGAACATGGAGTTTTGGATGTTTCTATTCCCAAATTGAAAGAGGAAGATCTCAAAAAGAACATGAAAATGATTGAAATATCCTGATAAACAACAAAATGTAAAAGTAGCAGTTGCAAAAAACAGTTTGCGCATCATTGAGCGGAAATACGCATAATGATGCGCTTTTTTTCGCCATATCGAAAATATCACTCTGTTGCTTTGATTTTTTTTGCATCTTTGTAAATAATTTGACTTTATAAAGAATATGGTTGTTTTTCCAAATGCAAAAATAAATCTGGGACTTAATGTTGTTGAAAAACGCAGCGACGGATTTCATAATATTGAAACGGTTTTTTATCCGATAAAATTATGTGATATTCTCGAAATTGTGAAATCACAAAATAAAGAATCCATGCTTTTCAATTCAGGAATAATAGTAAATGACAACACAAATAATAATCTGTGTATAAAAGCGTTAAATCTGATAAAAAAAGATTTTTATTTGCCCGAAGTTGATATTTTTCTTCATAAAAATATTCCTTTTGGCGCCGGATTGGGCGGAGGATCTTCTGATGCAGCAAACGTTTTGATTGTTCTCAACACAATGTTTTGTCTGAATATCAGCGATAATGTTTTAATGCAATATGCAGCCGAACTTGGCAGCGATTGCGCATTTTTTATAAAAAACAAACCGCAAATGGCAAGCGGGCGCGGAGAAATTTTGACTGATATTAATGTCGACTTAAGCGGATATTATTTTGTGTTGATAAGTCCTAATATATTAATAAACACAGCCATTGCCTATGCAGATGTAAAACCTGAAAAGCCAAAAATCAGAATTTCCGAAATTGTGGCAAAACCTGTTGAAGAATGGAAATATTTTTTGAAAAATGATTTTGAAGATACAATATTTGAAAGATTTCCTCAAATAAAATTAATAAAAGAAAGGCTTTATTCACACGGCGCAATTTATGCATCGATGTCGGGTTCAGGATCGAGCGTATACGCTTTTTTCGACAGAGCGGTCGATCTCATCGATTTCGAAAAAGACTGTATCATATTTAACGAATTTATTTACAAAGAAATAGACGCTTAATAATTGGTAAAAATTATAGATAAATATGTTTTTTTTCAATATTGTTCCAATATTGTATGTATATTAAAATGCAAAATGTCAAATATTTAAATGGTTTTTATTCGGTAATTTATATCGCTTTCATTTAAAAAATTCAACAATTCGTCAGAGACGCTTACCTTATATTTACGGGAAGTTTGTTCTATTTTTATATTTTTTTCTACATCGAAAAACATAAACGAAAGCCTCTTATCTCCTTTATTTTTAGATATTTGTCTATTCATCATTTTTATAAAATCAGCATCTATCATATCAACAGGCAATATTATTTCCAATTCTGTAATCAAATCTTTGCGAACATCATGCAGCATTATTATTTTTTCAAATCTTATGTCGAATGTTGGAGTATCATTATTTTCTATTTCGTTTCCGTTTGGATCTTTTTGTACAAATTTTTTGCGTTCAATAACTGTTCCGCGAAGAAGCAAAAAATAATTGAGCGTAAAATAATTTTTATTTTCAATCCAGTCTTTGTCAAATCTTTGAAATGAATACGATCCCGAATAATCTTCTATTGTAACTCGCCCAAAAGGTTTTCCTTTTTTTGTTATAAGTTCTTTCGTTTCGGTTACGATTCCTGCAAAGCATATTCTTTTATTTTTAAATTGATCCAAATTTGTCAAATCGTTTACTTGTACGTTGCATAATAAATTGATTTCCATTTTATAAGGGTCAAGCGGATGCGACGAAAGATATATTCCTATCAAATCTTTTTCGCGTGCAAGAGTTTCCATATCCGACCAGTCTTCGGTAAAGGGAATCAGCGGTTTAACAATGTTTGCTTTGTGGTCGTCGCCAAACAGCGACAGCGATCCGCCAGCCATGTCAATCTGAACAAGATTTCCGTATCGTATTAACGTGTCGATAAACATTTCATCTTTTTCATTTTTTGCATAAAATTGCGGACGGCGAATTGCTGTAAATTCATCAAATCCGCCCGAAAGCACAAGACTTTCTATCGTTCGGCGATTTACTGCTGTAAGATTTATTCGCGATATGAAATCGAAAATATCTGAAAATGGCGCCGTTTCGCGAACTTTTATAATGTTTTCTGCCGCAGTTGTGCCAACGCCTTTTACGGCGGCAAGCCCGAAGCGAATATTTCCATCTTTGTTTACCGTAAATGTCATATCGCTTTCGTTTACGCTTGGAGGTAACACTTTTATTCCTATTGATTTACATTCTTCCATAAATTTTGAAACTTCTTTTATGTCCGAGATGTTGTTGGTAAGCACAGCCGCCATAAATTCGGCAGGATAATGCGCTTTGAGATAAGCAGTTTGATATGCTATCTTTGAATAACCTATGGCATGGCATTTATTGAATGCATATTTTGCAAATGCAGCCCAATCTTCCCATATTTTTTCCAGTTTTTCTTTTGGTCCGAAACCGTTTTTTTCTGCGCCGACAAGAAATTTTTCACGCAGCGAATCCATTTTTTCTTTCAGTTTTTTTCCCATCGCTTTACGCAATTCGTCTGATTCGCCTCGCGTAAATCCCGCAATATCACGGCTTAAAAGCATGACCTGTTCCTGATAAACGGTAATTCCGTAGGTATCTTTCAATCGACTTTCCATTATCGGAAAATCGTATTCTATTTTTTCCCGTCCGTGTTTTCTGTTTATAAAACTTGGAATATACTGCATCGGTCCGGGGCGATAAAGGGCGTTCATGGCAATTAAATCTGCAAATTTTGTGGGTTTCAGTTCGCGCAGATATTTTTGCATTCCTGCCGATTCAAACTGGAATATGCCTACTGTTTGCCCAAAACTGAAAAGTTTGTAAGTGTCTTTGTCATCAAGCGGAATATTCTCTATATCAATGTCTATTCCTTTTGTCTTTTTTATATTCGACAGCGTTTCGCGTATTATTGATAATGTTTTCAATCCGAGGAAATCTATTTTTATCAAACCGACATTTTCGATAACAGAACCCTGGTATTGGGTAACTATAACATCTTCGTTCAGGTTTTTATCTTTTGCCGTAGAAAGCGGGACAAATTGTGTAAGGTCTTCTGCGCCAATTATAATGCCGCAAGGATGAACGCCTGTTTGGCGAACGGTTCCTTCAAGTTTTTCGGCAAATCGCAAGACTTTGTCTATTTCTTCGTTTCCTGATTCTGCTATTTTTCTAAATTCGGGTATTAATTCAATACAGTTTTTAATAGTTATTTCCGGCTTGTTACCATCTTTATCTTCGGAGAAATATTCGCTACGAATCATTTTTGTAAGATATTCGGCTTGTTCCAGCGGTAATTGCTGTACGCGCGCAACATCTTTTATGCTTGATTTTGTCGCCATGGTTCCGTAAGTGATAATATGCGCAACTTTCTCTTTTCCATATTTTTCGGTTACCCATTTCAGAACTTTTGCGCGTCCTTCATCGTCAAAATCGACATCGATATCCGGAAGTGAAATGCGGTCGGGGTTTAAAAAACGTTCAAACAGCAAATCATATTCCAGCGGATTTATATTTGTAATTTTCAGACAGTACGACACAACAGAGCCTGCCGCCGAACCGCGTCCGGGACCAACCGAAACGCCCATGTCGCGCGCTGCCTGTATAAAATCCTGCACTATCAGAAAATATCCGGGAAATCCCATCTTTTTTATTACGTCAAGTTCAAAATTTATACGTTCCATAATTTCGTCGGCAATGTTGTCGCCGTAGCGTTCGTTTGCGCCTTTAAGCGTCAACCTGCGAAGATAATCGGCTTCGAGTTTTATGCGATAAACTTTGTCGAAGCCGCCAAGTTTTTCAATTCTTCCTCTGTTTGACTCTTCTGTTTCAAATTCGGCAATCAAATCTTCTTTGCTGTATTTTTCCCTGTATTCCGCTTCTGTCCCAAATTCTTCGGGAATAGGAAAAACAGGCATTATTGCATCCGAATCAATACTGTACGATTCTATTTTATCTGCAATTTCGCGAGTGTTCGATAGCGCCTCGGGAATATCCGAAAACAGTTTTTCCATTTCTTCCGGCGATTTCAGCCATTCCTGTTTTGTATATCTGAGCCGATTTTGATCTGTCAAATACGAATTGGTGTTTAAGCAGATCAGATGTTCGTGTGTGTCTGCATCTTCTTCGTTTATAAAATGCGCATCGTTTGATGCAATGATTTTAACATTGTGTTTTTCGGCAAGTTTTAAAATTTCGGCGTTTACGATTCTCTGTTTTTCGTAAGTGCCTGTATCTGCATTTTGACGATTTGTTTTGTGCCGCTGGAGTTCGAGATAATAGTCATCGCCAAAAATGTTTTTAAACCACATTATTGATTCTTCGGCAGCCTCAATGTTTCCGTTCATAATAAGTTGAGGAATTTCGCCTCCAAGACATGCCGAGCAAATTATTAATCCTTCATGGTATTTTTCAAGAATGTTTTTATCAATACGCGGACGGTAGTATTCGCCGTCTATCCACGAAATTGAAACAAGTTTGCAAAGGTTTTCATATCCTTTTTTGTTTTTTGCCAGCAAAATCAAATGATAACCGCTCTGGTCAACAATTTGTTCTTTGCCTGTTCGAGGATTTATTTTTTTGAAATTTTTGTCTTTGTCATACAGCGTGCGGCGTGCGCAATATGCCTCAACGCCAATAATGGCTTTAAACTGCTTATCGGCAGGCAACGATTCGTTTTTCGTTTTTACATAATCTACAAATTCTTTTATTCCGAACATGTTTCCATGGTCGGTTATGGCAATGGCGTTCATTCCATCGCATACTGCCTTGTCAACTAATGCCGGAATTTTCGACATGCCATCGAGTATGGAATATTCCGTATGAACGTGTAAATGAGTAAAGTCTATCATGTTTTGTATATATAAATATTTTATTTCGTTCCCAAAAGATTTCTGATTAGGATGCGAATATACTAATAAAATATTGACCAATGTATTAAATTCTCCGGTTAATTTTCAACATATTATTTTCGAAATTTGTATTTTTTTGAAACACTAACATTTGTGTATTTTGGAAAATATATTATTAAATTAAAAAAGTGAAAACAGCATCATTGCGGGGAAAACAGCAACGAAATCCGCAGGCTTCGGCAAAGACAATACAGAAGCAATTTACTGTTTAACTGTTTGCTGTTCGGTATTAATTTCGCATCTTTTGCAATGCCCAAAAACTGTTCCGTCAGGTATATCTTTTCTTTCTGCTAATTTGTCTTGATACAAAAGAAGATAAAGAAAAAAGTTCGTATTTTGCCAAATTTTTGTCTGTATCTGTATAAAACTCGGTATTTTTATTCGATAATTTATGCCCATAATTTATTAATAATGAATATTTTCAATATTTATTAAGGAGCGACTAAATAAATTACAGTTTGATGGCGTTTGTGCATCAATAACCAAAACCGAAAAAACTTTGCTTCCTCTGATAATACCAAACTGTTATCAAAATGCAATTTGTATAAATTGATTGTCAATAAAATATCATTACAGTTCAGGGTATTTTGATACCGTTTTGGTATAAAACAGATTGCGATACGCCGACATGGGACACCAGAGGCGAAAAAATTTTCGATCCCCGCCAATTCAACTATGCCATGTATATGGTTGACATTACAATAAATACATCCGATTGAATAACAGGTATATATATGTTTCTTTGTTTATTCTAAATGGTTGTGTGTTTACTGTTTCAAATCAGGATAACCGTTGTTTCCGCTGATACTTCCTCCTGTTTGTTGAAAATTTGCGCCATATTGCGACACATATACGCCGCTTCCGCCGCCATTAGGCGCTGTGTTGTTGGTTATCGTTCCGTTTGACATATTGAAAATGCCATATCCCGAAACACTCACGCCGCCACCGTTGTCGCTTACTTTATTGCCGCTAATTTCGCCGCCGCTCATTGTAAATTTGCCAAAGCCGTTAACGCTTACTCCACCGCCTGTATCAGTATTTCCATCGGCGCCGTTATTGCTTATTATGCCGCCTGATAAATCAAAAGAACAATACGAATCAACAAATATTCCTGCGCCCGATTTTGATGCTGTTCCTTTTGTAATGCAATTTTTAACAGTACCGCCTTTCATCGAAAACGAACTGTGCAAGCTCTGTTTATCGTTGGCGATATAAATGCCCGCGCCGTTAACCGCCGTGCAGTTGCTTATTGTTCCGCTAATCATCTCAAGCGAAGATTTTTCGATATAAATGCCGCCTCCGTAATTTTCATTGCCGATAACAGTATTTCCGCCGGTTAGCGTAATATTACCGTCTATTGTTACATTGTTATCTACAATATTCAATACTCGCGCCTTATTGTTTGCATCCAGAGTTCCGCCCGACGATGAGCCACGAAGTACAATATTCGGATATATTCCTGCACCTGTAATGTTTATCAGACTTTTATTTGACAAATTGCCTTCGGTGGTTGGATTAACAATGCCGTTTACAACAATCACAGCTTTTTTATCGCCTTCAAATCTACTGTTTGTTTTTGCTTTTTTTATCTGGTCGAGAATATCTTTCATTTTTTGAGATGTTCCGGCAGGAGCGCCTTCGATGTCATTTGAATTTGATATGTACCATGTAAGAAGCGAAGTTGGCGGTTCTGTAATATTAACAGTACAGGTCGCTGTTTGTCCGCCATCTTCGGCAGTTACCGTAACAGTTGCCTGACCTGCCGATATTCCTGTTATCAAACCGCTTGCATCTACCGTTGCAATTTTGTCGTTGCTCGATTTCCAAATAATTTTTTTATTTGTTGCATTGGCAGGCTGCACATGTGCAGTAATTCTGTCGGTTTTGTTTACTTCTATGCTTATTGACGAAGGCGTTAATGCTATTCCTGTTACAGGTACGGATGCTTCGGCAACGGTAACAGTGCAACTGTCTTTTTTCCATCCGTTGTCGGTTGTGGCAATAATTGTTGCTTTTCCAGCCGATATTCCTGTTAGCAGTCCGTTTGCATCTATGGTTGCAATTTTGTCGTTGCTCGATTTCCATGTAACTTTTTTATTTGTTGCATCAGACGGCAAAATGGCAGCGGCAAGTTGAGCGGTTCCTGTTGTTTTCAGGTTTACCGTTTTAGGCGTTACGCTTACTTTTGTTACCGGTATTGATGCTGCCGTAACAGTAACAATGCAACTGTCAATTTTTCCTCCGCTGATGGCGGTAACGGTAACGACTGCTTTCCCAACCGATATTCCTTTTACCAAGCCATCATTATCTACTGTTGCTACGTTGGGATTTCCCGACAACCATTTAACAGTTTTATTTGTAGAATTATCCGGTATTATGGAATGAAGGAGTTTCGCTTCGCTTCCTGCATTTAACAAAACTGTATTTTCGTTAAGTTTTATACCTTTTACAAGTACAACAGGTTCTTCTTCCTGTTTTTGGCAAGATATTAATGCCATACACATCATTGCCAATAAAATAATTTCCTTTAAAATTCTTCCTTTTTTCATTTTTTGATTTGTATTTAATAAAATTTTCCTTTATGTTTTATTTACTAACATACTGTATATGTTCGATATATTGTTTTGCTTTTGTGGCAAGCAGCAAATAAAATCGAAAAAACAGTCAGTATTTAATTAGGGTTTAACTATTCAAAAAAAATATAATCATTGCATTTGATTAGAAAAAGAACAGATAAATCTAATCTATACAATGAATTATATTTTCAAACTTTTACAATGCGCAAGATTTAATATATTCATAAAAACTTGCAACAAAAGTAATTCGATAAGGTTTACTTCGTCATTTTCGACTGCAAAAACAGTTGAAAAGACATTCTATCTGTTAATAAAGAAGCAGTTATTCAGTAACAGTAATATTAGCAGTAGCCGTTTTTCCGCCATCTTCGGTAGTAGCTGTAACGACAGCCGAACCTTTTGCTTTTCCTGCTACCAAACCGTTTGCATCTACCGTTGCAATTTTGTCGTCGTTCGATTTCCATGTAACTTTTTTATTTGTTGCTTCGGCAGGCGCTACGGTAGCGGTGATTTGCACTGATTCTCCTGCTTTTACGCTTGCTGTTGTCGGTGTTACGGTTACTCCTGTTACGGCTACTGTCTGTTTAGTAACGGTAACGGTGCAGCTGTCAGTTTTTGCCTTATCTACGGTAGTAACGATAATGACTGTCGTTCCTTCTGCTACACCTGTTACAGAACCTGTTGCATCTACTGATGCAATTTTTGTGTCTTTCGACTTCCATGTAACTTTTTTATTTGTTGCATTGGCAGGCAGCACATTGTACAAAAGCACTTCTTTTTTTCCAACAACTAATGAAGTATTATGTTTGCTGAGTTTTATGCCTGTTACCGGCACGTTAACATGATCTTTGTTTTTTTGGCAAGATATTGATGCTGCACATATCATTGCCGATAAAATAATTCCTTTGAAAATTCTACTTTTTTTCATTTTTAATCCTTTTTTACTAAAATTTAATTTTTTAAAATGTTTTTATTTTATTGCAAGCAGTTTTTCCGCATATTCGATATATTCATTTTTTTAACACCCATATAATTGCCATAAACAGCACGGTAAATTCAAGATATTAAATCAATAAAAACAAACATTTTTTATTGTGTCTGTAATGTTCAAAAAACTATTCAACTGTAAATTAAATAACGGAGCAATCTGATAAAAAACTGCAATTAAACAGGTAAAACAAATTATGCCTGCGCCTGTATTTGCATGTATTTTTAATTTTCTTGACTGTTGTGTTATATATTTGATTATTATATGATTTCATAAACTTACAAATGAACATTATTGTTTGAGCCATTTTTATAAATACACAAGATTTAATGCTCACAAAAAACTTTCGACAAAAGTAGTGGATTGTTTGTGAAAAATATTTTAAATAATACGAAAGATAAAAAAAATCCCTGTTTTAATTTTTATATTTCATTAAAAAATGTTATGTTTGCCGTATCAGTAATTATTTGTAATATTGCGCTGCTTTTAGCAGGTGCTATATTTGCAAATACCGATTGCACTGTCTTTTGCGTCTTGTAATCAACAACATGCAAACAGGCAATCGAAAACAGTTTTTAATATGTTTCAATCTTGTAAATAACAGGTGCATAATGCATAACGAAGAAAATAAAATATCGGCAAACAGTCCGAAAATGCTTGAGGATTTTGAAATAATGGCGCCGGCGGGTAATTTTGAATGTCTAATGGCGGCGATTCAGGGAGGCGCAAATTCTGTTTATTTTGGAGTGGAAAACTTAAACATGCGTTCAAAATCGGCAAATAATTTCAAATTAAGCCAGATGGGCAAAATTGCGGAAATATGCAAAAATAATAATGTAAAGTCATATCTTACTTTGAACGTTGTAATGTACGACGAAGATATGAATGATATGCGCAAAATTGTTGAAGAAGTGAAAAAAACAGGAATAAATGCGATTATTGCTTCCGACCAGTCTGCAATTCATTATGCCTGCAAATGCGATGTCGAAGTTCATATCTCCACGCAATTGAACATAAGCAATACCGAAGCATTGAAATTTTACGCTCAATATGCCGATGTTGTCGTTCTTGCCCGCGAACTGAATTTGAAGCAGGTTGCCGAAATACATCGACAAATTTGCGAACAGCAAATAAAAGGTCCGAGCGGAAATCTTGTAAAACTTGAAATGTTTGCACACGGAGCGTTTTGCATGTCAATTTCAGGAAAATGCTATTTAAGTCTGCACGAATATAATTTTTCGGCAAATCGTGGAACCTGTTTGCAAACGTGCAGGCGCGCCTATACGGTAACCGACAGAGAAACAGGAGCGCAACTCGAAATAGACAACGAATACATAATGTCGCCAAAAGATCTTTGCACCATCGGTTTTATTGACAAAATGATTGATGCCGGCGTTTCTGTTTTCAAAATCGAAGGTCGCGCGCGCTCTGCCGAATATGTAAAAACGGTTTGCCGCTGCTACAGCGAAGCCGTAAAATCTATTGTTGACGGAACTTATAATCAGCAAAAAACAGATGAATGGACACGACAACTCGGCAATGTTTTCAATCGCGGATTCTGGAACGGATATTATCTTGGTCAGCGACTCGGAGAGTGGAGCAAAGCCTACGGAAATCAGTCGCCAAAACGTAAAGAATATATAGCAAAATGCACAAACTTTTTCGGAAATATCGGCATTGCCGAATTTTTGATTGAAGCAGGCGAGTTGAATAAAAATGATGAAATTATTATAACAGGAGCAACAACAGGTCTTGTAGAACAAACAGTAGAAGAAATACGCGTTGACCTGCAACCTGTTGAAAAAGCGGAAAAAGGCGTATATTGTTCTATTCCTGTAGCAGAAAAAGTGCGCCGCGGCGATAAACTTTACAGGATTACAGATGCAGCGAAATAGTTGAAAAAATCAGTTGTCTTTGTTTTATTGCGTTGATTTTCAGTTATATAAAAATCAAGAATGTGTTTTTTCTTCTTTTTTATCTTTATGTTTTCCGCCGGTGTGAGTAAGAAATAATGCGACCGCAATCAACAGTATTCCTATTCCTAAAAACAGCAGGTCGCTTATGTTTTTATAATGAATATCCAATGAATGTTCGAAAAACGAAACAATTAATATCATCAAAATTACTTTTCCAAGCGAAGATTTTAAGTCGTCTATGCTTCCAATCATCAACCAGTTTGGGCGAGAGTCTTTTCCTTTATTTACTATATCTATTTTATTAATAAACAATTCATAAATTCCCATTCCGAAAATAAGAAGCACTGTCGAAAACAGATAACCGTCGATAGACGATACAAATATTGCAATTATTTTTTCTATATTTTGAGGATCAAGAGATTTTATGGCATCAAAAGAAAATATCAAACCGTTGATTACTCTGATTGTACTTAAAATGAAAAGAACAACCGAAGCGGTTAAAGAACCCAGCACCGCCAAAAACGTAACAAACCGCGAACCGTAAAGAATTGCTTCAAGAAACAAAACATGCATACTTTTATAATGCAGTATTTCCGGAAAGTTTACCGATTTCTTTTTCAGATTTGCAAGCAAAGCCTTGTCGATTTTGCTTAATTTGCCATCGTGCTGAATTTTTGCACGCAGCCATTGAGCTTCGTCATCGTCAATATGACCGGGCGAAGCATCATCGTCCAGCAAATAACTTGTAATTGCATTGATGAAAAATGTTTCCCAGCTTGCATCATTATTTTTAGACAAACAAGCATCCTTAATCTCAAAAAGGATGTTGGCATTTTCTCTGTTGATGCCGTTATCCGATAATAATGTGCGAATTTGTTCCACAATTTCTTTGTCAATAACGCCGCCTGCAAATATTTTTTCTTTCAGTTCGTTTAATGAGTTCATTATATTTATTTGTTAAATTTATGATATATTCAAAGTTTCCACATACCGTTCTGTCATTCATTTTTATTGTCAATTGCCTGTGCTGTGCCTTTACAGTAATGTTTATTTTAATGCCTAAGCACACAACATTATTACAAAGTTATTATAATTTTCTTTAAACAATATGATTTTACATAAAAAACACACAAATTGATTTTAAGATAACAAAAAAAACACTACTTTTATACTATGAAACGAGTGATAATAATATTGCTGTCAATAATTTTGATGCATTTGCCTCTGCATGCGCAAACATTCAAACCCGATATTCTCGGCGGCAGGTTTGAGCAGGTAACAATATCCATGCCAGCCGACTACGAAGGCGATGTGGTGTGCGTTACAGTAAGAGCAAAGGCAAATAAAGTTACAAATAAAGCAGCGCTTTATATTCATGGATTCAATGATTATTTTTTTCAGCGCGAAATGGCAGAACAGTTCAATAACAACGGATATAATTTTTACGCTATCGAGCTGCGCAAGTTTGGACGCTCGTTTTTACCGCATCAAAGCCTGTGCAATGCACGAAAAATCGAAGAATATTACGCCGATATAGATACCGCAATATCAATAATACTGAAAGAAAAAAATAATTTTATTCTGCTTTGCGGTCATTCTACGGGAGGACTTGTTGCAAGCCTGTATGCAAACGAAGGTAAAAAACGCAATGCTATAAGTGCTCTGTGGCTCAACAGTCCGTTTTTTGATATCAATATGAACATAATATTGAAACGTATAGGAATACCGCTTATATCAAGCATTGGGAGCATAAGTCCTAACATATCGGTTACAATGGGCAATTCACAACTTTATGGCGAAAGTCTGCATGTTAACTATCGCGGCGAATGGAACTATAATCTCAAATGGAAACGAATGAAATCGCCAAAAATGAATTTCGGATGGATACACGCCATATATCGCGCACAGCACAAACTGCGCAAAGGACTGGAAATTTCCTGTCCTGTTCTGGTTATGCATTCCGACAAGTCAATTAAAGCCGACAAATGGAACGACAATATAAGTCGCGCCGATATTGTTTTGAATATCAAAGATATTACAAAACATGCTCCGAAACTCGGCGACAACGTTACTATTCAATCGATAAAAGATGGAAAACACGATTTGATATTATCGGTAAAAAACGTTCGCGAAAAAGTTTATTCAAATCTTTTCAAATGGTTGAAAGGTGTTGTTTAAAATATGTTTTGTACTAATATTTAACGAAACCTTAACTTTTTATACCTGTTTTATTTTAAAATGCAGCTGTATTTTTTCGTTTTTTTGCAGTATTGACACTGTATTTTAACATTAGCATGTTTTTTGTAATTTGTTGTTTACATGATATTTAAATAATAAAATTAAAAAAGTTTATGTTTTTTATTGACATTTTAAAAATAAATGTTATATTTGAAGCAATAATAAATTTTTATATGAAAAAGCGCTTACAGTTTAAAATATTGCTTTTATCGCATAAAACGTTTTTATCTCACATCTTTTCCAATAATTTGTGTAATCTTTACAGTATAAATTTTAATAAAAAAAAATAAGAATATGAAAAAAATAATTTTCGTTTTTTATTGCTTTTTCTCAAAATATTACAGGTAGAATAACCGATGAAAATCAAAAACCTGTAGAATTGGTAAATGTTGTTTTGCGTACAGCCGACAGAGAGGAAATAATGTCTCTGGATGCTAAAACAGTAAAAAATGTTGAATATTCAGATATTCCTACCGCTCGCTTTGCAGATGCTTCTGTCATTCTTAACTTTATTGTGGAACAACCGGTAAAAGGCGGTTCTTTTCTTGCCGACCTTACTAATGGAATTACAATGGTTTATGGCGAAGACAGTTTTTATGCAAAGTTTTATAATGGAGCATCTCAATTTTCAATATGGTATATGCCTCAATTCAGAGATTTTAAATCACAGTGGAGAGAAAATGAAGAAACATTTAATCTTTCGGGAGGAACTATAAAGCGCAAAGAAATTGGCGAAACTGCACGTTTTAGATATTTGATTCAAAATTTTAATTTCAGATATAACTATTTTAAAAACGAAAGAATGTTTGATGTTTCGTTAAATAGTGAAATAGAAAATCAACCAGATAATAATTTCAAAAGTCGGCTCACTACAAATTCGAGCATGGATACACTGTTTATGACTGATAATTCTCGAAATACAGCTTTTACTCCCCGTTTGCGTCTTTACTATCAGGAATCTTTGGGCAAACATCAATTTTTATACGCAAGCCTTTCGGGTGGATATTTTCAACGCAATTATAAACGGGACTATCAGGAGCGTTTGAGCGATAATACTGTTGAAAACTATTTTTATTCGGATGTTGACGAAAAACAGCAGGCGTATAATGCATCTTTATCTTACGAAAACATAATTGATATTATAATCTTCAAAACGAAAAGTACATAAATTTAAAACGAAATGTACATTTTTGAACAAAAATTAGAATAACCTCGCCTGCTGCGCAGTGTTATCGCTGTCGCAATTCAGCGTCAGAACTTCGGTTTTCGTGTGGCTCGTGGAACCGATTCCCGCGCCTGAACTCTTGACCATGTCAATATTGATTGTATGCCAGCCGTATTGCGTGCGCATCAGGCGGCAGACTGGAAGCAGTTTGAAGCCGAAAAAGACATATTGCCAAACCTTGAATGGATGCCCTCAACAAGTGTAACGCCGGGCGAAGACCATACTGGATTTTGGGGAACAATTTTGCCTGTGAACGACCCGTTCTGGAATGCGCACAAGCCCGGCGACCGCTGGAACTGCAAATGCAGCCTGCAGGCAAACGACAAAGACGCCAAGCCGCCAAAACAGGATGTGGCGAAAAACCCCAAAAACAAACCCATGCCCGGACTTGAAAACAATCCCGGAAAAGATGCCAAACTGTTTAGCAGCACAAACGCTTACCAGCAAAAAGCATACAGCGGAGCAAAAAAAGCGGTGGCGAACGCCTTACAGCAACAAAAAATAACAGAACCCGAAACTTATAAAGCAAAAAAGTATAAAACCGGCGGCGTTCTTGAAACCCCAGAAAAGGGAAAACAGAACAAAAATGAAACTGCTAAAAACAAAAAAGTATATTCGGAACTTGCAAAACTGCACGGCGAACATTACCGACTTTTACCCGTTATAAACGTGCCGGGTAAGAAAAACCCGGATGCAATGAACCTGAAAACAAAACAACTTTCGGACGCAAAAGCCCCTGTTAGCGATAATGGAAAAAATGCCATACAGGCAGCAATAAGTAACGCAAGCAAACAAAAGGTACAGGAAGTTGTGATATTTCTTGAAAAGGAATATTCTCTAATTGATATAAGGAAAGGTTTGATTTCAGCATTACAAGGTGATAGAGCAAAAACTATTGAAAGTATAATAATAAGATTTAATGACGGCAGATTGAAAAGATATAAGGTAAAATCTATTAGGAAAGTTATAAAAATACATCAGGGAAAGCCGAAAAAATAACTTTTAGACCTTCCCTGGGGGGGCGTGATGCGGTGCATCTCGCCGGACCTTATTACTAAGGCTGCACAAAAGTAATAATAATTTTTTAAATACAAAAAAATATCATTTAAATAACAATTAAATAATAAAAAAATGACAGGAAAGGCATCGAAAACAAAACGTGAAATTTGGGTTATTTATAAAAATAAATTATTTAAGTTTAATAAAAAAACGGCATTAAAAAAACGCCGTTAGACACGAGTACAAGGTAGGGGACGAACCTTTTACCACACTCGCCGCCACAAAATTACGAAACATTTTTTAAACAGCAAAAAAATAATATTTAAATAACAATTAAATAATAAAAAAACGACAGGAGATGAATTTATAAAAAGACTGAAAGAGGCGCAGCGCGAAATAGAAAACAACATAAATTATGTGCTGCCCGTAAAAGTTGGAGCGCTGGCAAAGTCGCACTTTCAAGATAATTTTCGCAAGGGCGGTTTTGTCAACAACGGCTTGCACGCGTGGCAGCCGGCAAAACGCCTGCTTGCAAAAAACATTCCCCGCCGCCGCGCTCGGGGCAAACTCGTAAGGCGCAACAAACGCACAGCGGCAATGCTTTACAAAACGCTGTTGAGCGGCAGAAATCACCTGTTCAGCAGCGTTTATTACACTCCGCTGCGCTCAGCGGTGAGAATATACAATCCTGTTGAATACGCCGCTGTTCACAACGAGGGGCTGCGAGCAGGACGCGGCAAAGGTTTCATAATGCCTAAGCGACAGTTTATAGGCGAAAGCGCCGAACTCAACAAGGCTGTTCAACAGGCTGTTGTAAAAGAATTATCGAAAATATTAAATCTTAAATCTTAAACTTTAAATCAAAATGGAATCATTTTTTTCAAAACTTTATCTCGACTTGCAGGAACGAATAAAAGAATCAGTCGCCGAAATAGAATGGATAGAACAGGATTTCGGGCAGGATACATTTGATGAATGGCGACCAAATGTAGCCTTCCCCGCAGTTCTTATCGACTTTCCGATAACGACATATTCCGAAATTGGAAATGTAAATCAAAGCGCAACGGCGACAGTAGCGCTGCGACTTTTATTTGCGCCGTTTTCGCAATCGTACGAAGATGCTCCGCTCGAAGTGCGCGAAGATGCTTTGCAGTTTTTTGAAATAGAAAATAAACTTGTGAACGCCTTGCAGGGCTGGTGTCCCGCGGGCAGTTACTGCCAGCCGCTTTTGCGCCGAACGGCGGCATCAAACAGTAACAACCGCACAGGTCTGCGCATTCGTAATTTGCAGTTCGATACCGCCTTTCTCGAAATCTTCGAGCAGCCCGAAGCCTTGCGGCAAACGATTACAATGAAAATTATATAGTCGCTCCTTACGAATAAAAAAAGGACAAAGCTAAAACATTAAAAAATTCGGACAATTATTTCTTTCTGTTAATTTGCCTTGACACAAAAAGAAGATAAAGAAACAGATTCATATTTTGCCGAATTTTTGCCTGTATCTGTATAAAACTCGGTATTTTTATTCGATATTTTATGCTTATAAATATTAATAATGAACCGCTTCGACTCTTTTTAAATAGCGACTGGTTGTTTCATTTTTCTTCGATTTCTTTGATTTTAAAATTAAAATTCTTGCTTTGTAAAATTTCTGTTATCTTTGCAAAGTTAAACACATGAAAATTGTGCTTATATCTTAATAAAACTTATATTATATTATTTATTATAAAATTATAACAAATGTCAAAACAATTTATATCACGCCATAATGGACCGCGCTCAGGCGAAATTGCAAAAATGCTCGAAACAACAGGCGTTTCATCAGTGCAGGAATTAATAAACCAGACTATTCCCGAATCTATTCGCCTGAAAGAACCGATTAAACTTGACGCTCCTTTGAACGAATATCAAGTTTACAATAAACTTTATGAAATTTCAAAAAAAAATAAAGCATATCGCTCGTTTATCGGAATGGGCTATTACGGAACGGCAATGCCCGCCGTAATTCAACGCAACATTTTTGAAAATCCTGGCTGGTACACATCCTATACGCCATATCAAGCCGAAATTTCGCAGGGCAGATTAGAAGCCTTGATAAATTTTCAAACAGTAATTTGCAGTCTTACCGCTTTGCCTGTTGCAAACTGTTCGCTGCTTGACGAAGCCACGGCGGCAGCCGAAGCAATGATTATGATGTTCAATCAGCGTTCGCGTTCGGCGGTAAAAGAAGGAAAAAACATATTATTTACAGATGAAAATATTTTTCCTCAAACCTTGGATGTAATCAAAACGCGCGCCTTGCCTCTCGGCATCAAAGTCGAAGTTGGCAAATACGAAGATGTAACATTCAACGACAAAACATTTGGAGCAATTGTTCAATATCCTGCGGCAAACGGCGAACTGCGCAATTACAGCAATTTTTGTTCTGCTGCCCACGACAGAGAAATTCTTGTGTGCGTATGCGCCGACATATTAAGTCTTGCACTTTTGAAAGCGCCGGGCGAGTTTGGCGCTGATATTGCAACAGGCAGCACGCAGCGTTTCGGCGTTCCTGTTGGCTATGGAGGCCCTTCGGCTGCTTATATGGCAACTCGAGACGAATACAAACGAAACATGCCGGGACGAATTATCGGAATTTCTATCGACCGACATGGAAACAAAGCCATGAGAATGAGCCTGCAAACACGCGAACAGCATATTAAACGCGAAAAAGCGACATCAAATATTTGCACTTCACAGGCTCTTATGGCAACCATTGCAGGAATGTACGCCGTTTATCACGGACAAAAGGGAATAAAACAAATTGCATTGCGAATACATAATTACGCTGTAAATTTTGCGGCAAAACTCGAATCGGCGGGTTATTTGCTTGCAAGTAAACATTTTTTCGACACAATAGAAATTCTTAATGCCGATGTTGAAAAAATAAAAAAGGCTGCGCTCGAAAACAAAATAAATCTGTGTTATACCAACAAAAATACAATCCGCATAAGTATGGATGAACTTACAAACTGCGCCGAAATTCAAACATTACTTAAAATATTTGATAAGGGTAAATCAACAGCAAATACCTGCGATTGTCGAAATGCTGAAATCGACAGTCAATTTGCTCGCCAAAGCAAAATATTACAGCAGGATATTTTCGACAAATATCATTCGGAAACGGAAATGATGCGCTACATAAAAAAACTCGAACGGCGCGATATATCGCTTACTCACAGCATGATTTCGCTTGGGTCGTGTACAATGAAACTGAATGCGGCTGTTGAAATGCTGCCGCTTAGTTTTCCGGGATTTGCAAATGTTCATCCTTTTGTTCCTGCCGATCAGGCGCAAGGTTATGCCGAACTGATTGAGGCGCTCGAAAAAGACCTGTCGGCAATCACAGGCTTTGCAGCAACATCCTTACAGCCAAATTCGGGCGCAGCAGGCGAATATGCAGGATTGATAACAATTCGCAATTATCAAAAACATTGCGGCGAATCGCAGCGTAATGTTGCTCTTATTCCAGCATCGGCGCACGGAACAAATCCCGCAAGCGCCGCAATGGCAGGAATGAAAACCATAGTCGTTGACTGCGACGAAAAAGGAAATATAAATGTTGATGATTTAAGAAAAAAAACCGCCGAAAATAAAGAAAATCTTTCGTGCATAATGATTACATATCCTTCAACACATGGAGTATTTGAAAGCCGAATACTGGAAATTATTGATATTGTACATTCCTGCGGCGGACAGGTTTATATGGATGGCGCAAATATGAACGCACAGTGCGGAATTACAAATCCGGGAATTATAGGCGCGGATGTTTGCCATTTGAATTTACATAAAACATTTGCAATGCCGCATGGCGGCGGCGGACCGGGAGTTGGCACGATAAGCGTTGCAAAACATCTTGTCGATTTTCTTCCTTCGCACTCGCAAATCACAACAGGCGGCAAATTTGGCGTTCCCGTTGCATCTGCTCCTTACGGAAGCGCAATGCTTTTACCCATTTCCTATGCATACATCAAAATGCTGGGCAGCGAAGGATTAAAACAGGTTACAGAAATGGCAATATTAAATGCAAATTATGTTTCAGCAGCGCTAAAACCTCATTTTGAAACCCTTTACACAGGCGAAAATGGCAGAGTTGGACACGAATGTATTATCGACTTGCAACATTTCAAACGCGAATACGGAATTGAAGCAAGCGACATCGCCCGCCGACTGATGGATTACGGCTTTCATGCGCCTACGCTTTCGTTTCCCGTTCACGAAACTTTGATGGTCGAACCTACCGAAAGCGAATCTTTGTCCGAATTGGACAAATTTGTTGACGCCTTAATAAAAATAAAACAGGAATGTGAAGATATAAAAAGCGGCAAGGCAGATGCCTGCGACAATGTTTTGAAAATGGCTCCGCACACGGCGGTCGAACTCTGCGCCGATGAATGGACGCACAAATATTCGCGAAAACAGGCTGCATTTCCTGCAGAATGGATAAAGGAAAATAAATTTTTCCCTTACGTAAGCAAGATAGACAACGGCTACGGAGACAGAAATCTTGTTTGCACTTGTTAAAAAATTTGTTGGATAATCAAAATCAATTTACGAGGCTGTCTAAATCAGGCAGCCTTTTCTTTTTTGCATGTAGTCATTATGTTTTAACTGTTTACATGCCGAATAATATCGAATGAACCGCCTGTTAAAACTTCAAAATATCAATTGAAAATATATTAAATGCCGTTGTAAACCAAATCAGTTTTATCACCTTTACCGTGATTTTGAAAAACAACGCGTTGGTTTTCAGAAAACATAACAAAAGCGTTTTGATATTACTTTGCTTTAGGAAATCGCCGATTTTCAACTTACACAAAGTAACATACAGCAAACGTCCGTGTTTTTTACCTGTATATAATTTTAGATAAGACAAAGGCACAAAGCTGTCATTATCAACAATGTTACAAGTGGCTGACGATATTTCTGAAACAAATTAAATATTAAACGGTTCCTGCGCTTTCACAGCAAATTACTAACTGTCTTTCAGGGAACCGGAAGGCATATATTTTATTGTTGAAAAAATGAAAAAACCATTAATTTTTATATTTATTCTGATCTTTTTACTTCCATACCCGACACACAGCCAAATAGATACGGCAAATATTAATCACGCAAATAATGAATTTTCGCTAAGCCCGTTGATAATTCCTGCTGCATTGATTTCGTATGGAATTGCAACAAGACTTTTCAAGCCGTTGCAACAATACGACCATAACATGGCAAATGAAATTGCAAAACATTATAAATATAGTACAAAGGC
>JAITLJ010000049.1 GCA_031277925.1 Prevotellaceae bacterium
AGGTCATGGGTTCGAATCCCGTCACCCCGACTCGAACTTCACAAGCGAACGTAGTGAGCGACGTGAAGTGAGAGCAACAAGGACGCGAAGCGTCCGACGTTACCTCGAACTTCACAAGCGGCGAGGCCGCGAAGTTAAGTGCGTCGAACTTCACAAGTGCCGCAGGCACGACGTGAAGAGAGACCCGGTCGCTGGCTCGGTCAGCCAGCGACACTTCCTCGGCGGCTTGAGGCCGCTCTCGGTCGCAAGGCGGCGAAGCCGCCGAAGTGACGAGTTTTTGTTTTCTTGTTTTTTGCCGCAAGGTTTCCTATGTTCCGATTGTCTGCGCGCAACGCGAGAGTGTAAATTAAACGGTGTAAACAGTATATTTTACATTCCGCATAGAGTGACGTATCCAGTTGCAGCACAATTAAATTTGGCTTATCCAGACTAAGAAAATCCTCGCCGCAATCTTATCGCGGAGTGGTCGCAAGGCCGGTTGCCTTGTGACATGCGACCTCGCCGCATGAGGCGGCGGGTCTTGAGCAGTCTGACAGCTTCGTCTAACCCGAAGGCCACAGGTTCAAATCCTGTCCCCGCAACTAAGCAAACTAAATTTATTTTCGAAATTTCTGTAATTTTTCTTGGCAGGCGTTATAGTTTTTATATATTATGTTTTACCTGCCCGCTTTTCGGCGGTTGCAATCCTTACACAACAGCTGACAATTTTCCGCATTGGTTTTGCCGCCAATACGCCAAGGCTTAATATGATCAGCTTCCATTTCGTCTATGGCAAAATGTTTTCGGCATTTGGCACAAATGCCCTTTTGTTTCTCGTAGGCTTCCCTTTTCATATTGGGCGTAAAAGCCCGAATGTTCAAGCGCTTTTCCTCTCCGTCTAACAAATACTCGTAAATGCCCGATTTTTTGGTAACATCTTCATCTTGCATTAGTCTGACAATTTCTTTCTCTAATTTATTTGCGTCAAATGATTTATTCTTGAATTGATTATATAAATTGCCCCAATTCACGCCTTTCATTTCTTTGCGATAGTTCGGAAAAATTACTTTCACCCAACTTATTACTTTCCGTCCAGCACTTCGTATGAATTATCGTCATTTTTTACCCAGTACATCACATTAAGTGGAAAGTTTTTTCTAACCGTATCAATAACCGCGTCTCTTTGCTTTTCCTTGTAAATAAACTCTCTTTGATATTTGGGGCGTATATTTAATTTACCGCCATAACCGACCACGCCTTCCTCGTCGTCATTTTTGTAACTTTTGGCAACTTCGCTTATAGAAATTTCGTGCAGGTTGATTTTCATTATTTTGATTTTTATAACAGGCAGCAATCAGTTTTTTCAACCCGAGCCATTCAAAATTATAAGAAAAATAGTGAAAAAAAATTACTCACATGCGGCCCATCACAATTACACAAAACAGTTTTGTTCTTAAAATGAGCCCTATAATGGTTGACTTCGTTTTCTATATCGACAAGTTGGGTATAAAACTCATCATTTTTTTGCCTTGTCTGCTTTGCGTAAATTTTTGTTGCTCTTCGCCATATTTTTATTTTATTATGCCGGCGTACATTGGGCAATACGGTTATTGAACGGTATTTTCATTTCAATATTATTTGGCAAAAAAAATATTTTGCTTACACTCCGCCAAGGATAAGCTAAATATGGTTTTTCTTTTTCTGACAACGGCGTATTAAAAGGCGATTATTCTTTTAGTGAAAATTACTAAAAAATATTCCGCGTAGCCATAAGAAAGTCGAAACGAAATATTATCGTTTACATCTCTTTAAGTCGAATCCTGCTTGTTCTGCAAAATAAATAATAGTTCCAAATGTTATAGGCTTATTTACATGTTTATGCAGATAACAATATTCTAAAATATGCTTGGAATGTGCTTCATTATGTTTATCTTTATCCAGTTCACACAAGCGTAAGTAAAGTTTCTCTCCCACATCAAATGAGAAAGTATTAGCAATAGCAATGGCGGCTTTATACCATTTTTCGTAGGAATCCGTAATTGACAGATTTCGTTTTTTCAGAAACTTTATAATTTTTTCAATTTTTTTTCTATCAGAAGAATTATTTTTCCCCCCAGTGCTATATAATTCTTTTCGTTTGATTGAGTCAGTTATTCTAACGGATTGACTTGTCGTAATCATTTTATTCATATCTGAATCTGTTGCATGTAGTTGTCCGCTTGTTTGACTATACAAAACATTAGAATTTGATATATATAGTTTGGGCTCCTCGTTTTTTAACAATAAATCGCTATCATCCGAAATAAAACAAAGCCTAGTAATATCGCTTCCACTAGAATCAATTTCTCTGTTTAACTTTGTTTCATAATGGCGTTTTGCGCTATCAAATATATATTTGTGGTCAGAACTTCTGCCCAATGTCTTTATTATAAATTTTATTCCTTCACCAGATGGCGATACCCAACAGGCACAAACATAATCGTCACAAAACAATTGTCGTTTTAAGGCGTCTATTTCACTAATATTCTCAATATGATCTAAATCAAACACTATCAAATTTGTATATTTTGTGAGATATTCCATTTTTCTTGTCTTATCAAAAACACCGGAAATAGTAATGCTTAGTAATTTCTTTTTCATCATATTATATGTTTCTTTCGATTGTCTAAATAGTTCTCTGCATTTTGTAATGGGCTGTCGATAAATCCCATTCTTGATATTCATAAGTTCTGTATGCAGAGATACCTCTCCTATATAAGAAGACACTCCAGAATATCTTGAAACCATTGTTTTTGCCAAAAAATGCATACTGTACTATTATAATAGACAATTCGGAGTAGTGAAAGATGATTTAAGTTTATTATTAAATCGTTAAATCTAGCTTGGATAAATATGGTAGCTATACCTCCAAGGAATGTAAATAGACATACAATTATGTTGTACGAGGAGAATCAACAGAATTATCCGTTTGCACTACTCCGAAGATTAAACTTTTTTTATGTGTTTTAATGCTTATTTTACTCGAGATATTATCATTGAGCTTCTGTGTAAATACAGAGCAAAAGCCGCTAGAAACAGACACAATAAATATTATCTAGCAACTAAAACTCATCTAAAGCCAGAGGGAGAAATTTATCAAATAATGCCACCACGTAGAATGTGGTGTAAGTTTCGATTTAAAAAAGACAATAAAGTAGATTCCATAAAATATACAGCGAAAATACTTTACAGAGCCATTAAGAAAACTGAAGAAAAACTCGAAAATAATCCATCAGAGAAACCGCCGGAATGGTTTAATAAGTTAAACTTATTTATTAACAATGTCACTGCCAAAATCAACTCCGATTACAACTTGGCTAAACCATGTGTTTATTTAATACAAAAAGACAAAACCAGAACAGAATATAGGCCACTATCTCGATATGTTTTAACTGAAAAAGTAATTATTTCTGTTGCCGCAAAATATTTTGCCGATGTATTTGACAATTTATTTTTTGACTGCTCCTATGCTTTCCGTTCAACAAAGAACAAAGACGAATTGTCAAGAAAAAACCACCATAAGACAATTCCGATAATACAAAAATATAGGCAGGATAATAACGCTAATTTATGGGTCGCAGAATGTGATATCAGAAAATTTTATGATTGTGTTAATCATAAATTAATACGAAAAACATTTTGGCAATTTAGAACAACAGAAAAAATCTCAAGGTATCATTCTTGATAAAAGAGCAAAGAAGATATTCTACAAATATGTTAATTCATATTCATATATAGACGTTTTGGATAAAGCCACTCAAAAATCTCGTGTTGATAAACTAGGTTTTCTAAACGTAGCAAATCAACTGAGAGAAATATATCGTAGTCAAAATAAAGTCTTTTCTTATAAAGAAATTGGCGTTCCTCAAGGTGGAGCCTTATCTGGACTTATTGCAAATATAGTATTACATAATGTTGATACAACCATTCTAAGGCATCGCGCTAAATTTTGTTATTTGCGTTTTTGCGACGACATGATTCTTTTAAGTCCAGATAAAGAAAATTGTTTGGATGTCTTTACGCATTATATGCAAAGCATTAGAGAGAATTTACTTGCTGTACATGAACCAAAAAAATTAGTAGATTATACAAAAGAAAATAAAAAAGCTTTTTGGGAAACCAAGAGTAAGAGACCTTATTCATGGACAAGAAATGATTTTCCTTGGGTAGCGTTTGTAGGCTATCAGATTAAACACGATGGAACAATTAGAATTTCTAAGAAATCCATTGATAAACAAAAAGGCAAGATAATTGATATGTTAAATGAGTACAAAATATTATTTAAAAAACCAAACAGCATATTACAAAAGATGTCTATTAAATATATGAAAGATTCTATAGAAGACCGTTTAATTTCTTTGTCTGTTGGAAGAACAAAACTGTATAATTATAAAAAATATAGACCGGTTCTATGTTGGATAGCTGGGTTTAAGGCTATTACTAAAAACTATATTCTTGGCAAACAACTAAAAGAGCTTGATCATTACAAATGTGGTGTTTTAAGAAAGTTTTTTAAGTTTTTAGATAGCAAAAAATCATGTTTTTCAACCACAAGTACGAAGAAAAAAAAGAGGAGGAAAAAGAAAGAAAATGTTAAGTATCATGGGAGACCATTTAGTTATCATGGCGCGCTTGAAAACGAAATAACCAACGAAAAATTATATGAGAACCAGGTATAACTAAATTAGAATTAATGACCAAAAGTGTAAATAAAATTTGATAAATGGTGTTATTTACACCCTCTTTTTTTACTGGTTAGTTCATTTGTGATAATATGCCGCTTCTATTTAACAGACGTTTTAATTGGATTAAGTTTTGATTTATCTAAATAAACTACAATCCCAAGTATCAAGTCAACAAAGCAGTCAATCGTTTCATCATCAATATCACCAGCTAATGCGCCAGGGGATAGCATGTTACCGTGCTTTAAATCGCAATATTTCATATAATATCTGGAAAATTCTCCGTCATCAATATTGCCAAAATTCTTTGAAAACGAAGTTATATAATTTTCCAGAATTGGACGTCGATAAGAATTTCTTATTGTTTCTGATTTTTCTGTATTTAAGCCGCCACGAAAATTTATAACCTTCATTATGGCTTCATGTTTTTCGATGGCGTTTTTATTATCTTTAATTATACTTGCTTCGACCGGATAGAATATCTTTAACACTGCCACATATGCATTCCATGCATGTTCGTTTGCAAGATTCGATTTATCCATATCAAGTATTGCAAGTAATCGGCCAACAGCAGCCCCCGCAAGATATTTATTGTATTTTTCAAGTTGCTTTGCTTCGGTATCGTTATCCTTCATATAACTCAACATTGCACAATTTTCCAGCGCATGGCCAGCAATCACGAATGCATCATAATAACGGCTATTATCAAGCAAAGCTACAAACGATTTAATAGCCTCACAAACCCGATTATACAACTTCCATATAATATAACCACACGCGTTTTCATCACCATTAAAATGCGGGTTAGTTATCGGCAAAAAGTCCCGAATAATTTGGATTTTGCTATCTACACCAAACATATAATCTCTCCGATTTTATTCCTAAAACATTATCATACAGACATATTCCTAAATATAAAAATCAACCATTTTCGTATGTAATATAATTATTTGAGAATAGCCTGCCATATTTTATAACTTCTCTATAGTGAAAGTTAGCCTGCCCAAATTAGTGAATTGAGTTTTTGGCAAATTGCTATACTTTTAGTATATAGTCGCTTGTTTTCACGTGAAGTCTGCCCGCAGCTCCGCCGCCGCCGCGACCAGATTGCGCAGGCTGGCGGTGGTTTCCTTTTCCGCTCTGGTCTTCAAGCCGCAGTCCGGATTGACCCAGAGTTTGGCGGTGCCAAGTTTAGCGCACA
>JAITLJ010000065.1 GCA_031277925.1 Prevotellaceae bacterium
TCTTAAAGACATGTTTGAAGAAGTTCCAGGGTTTACCATTGACAATGCTTGTGATATGATAAAATGGGATTTATCAGCGCTTTATTTTAACAGGAAAGATATGAAAAAAGCATATAAATATGCCCGCCAGATAAAAGACCCGCAGTACAGGCAGGACAAATTGAATCTACTTGGTGGATTTTGATAATTTATTCTTGTATTGATAATCCTTCTTATTTAAGTGCTCGATCAGTTTATTTATTTTTGCTTTCCCTATTCCAGTTTCCTTGCTAATATACCTTGTCATTTCGTCAAAAATATCTTCATATTTTGTGTTTATTACCTTGTCGCTAAGAAAGTCATATAGTTTCGATTTATCAATTTTCAGCGTATCAATCATCAAATTGAAATTGTCCAGTTCGTTCCTGTATCCAAGTCCTTCGTATGCTTTTATAGACACTATTGGCGAAGGAGCAGGTGTGTACTCTCGACTGAAAGAATTGAATTATTTAAACGCAGTTTCATGTAAAGTATCAGAAAGCGCAAAAGGATATACGGACATTACACGACAGTATCAGTTTGCTAACATGCGTGCATATCTGCATTGGTGCATTCGCGATTGGCTAAATCCAAAAAATAACTTCAACCCCTGTTTGCCGAATAATGACAAATTATTACAGGAAGCAACAGAGGTTAAGTGGAAGTTTCAAAGTGATGGCAAGATAATCATAGAGCCTAAGGAAGAATTAAAAAAAAGAATAGGCCGCAGCCCAGATTATTTGGACGCTCTTGCAAACTCGTTTTATCCGATTAAAAAACAGGTTGATTTACAGCGGTTGGCAAGACTTTCACAGTAGTTAAAAAACTGAATTTGTTGATTAAAAAAAAATAACTCGAAAAATTTGCAAATATCAAATAAAAAATATACTTTTACATTATGAAAGAGAAACAACACATAGAAACAATTTTTGACCACAACCCCACAGAGGAGGAACTCGACGAGTTTTTTGTCAGTAAAGAGGATTACGAGGCAGAGCCTGACAGTGAACTGCTACGTGATAGTTTTGCGTGTCGAACGAGAGAAGGGTATCTTAAAGACATGTTTGAAGAAGTTCCAGGGTTTGATGTCAGTAGGGTTTATGATGATATAAAATGGGATTTATCAGCGCTTTATTTTAACAGGAAAGATATGAAAAAAGCATATAAATATGCCCGCCAGATAAAAGACCCACAATGCAGGCAAGACAGATTAAATCTACTTGGTGGTTTTTGATAACCTTTTCTCAAAACGAAAATCAGCTATATTCAAATTTTCGATAAGTTCATTTATTTTTCTCTTTCCTATTCCAGTTTCCTTGCTGATATACCTTGTCATTTCGTCAAAAATATCTTCATATTTTGTGTTTATTACCTTGTCGCTAAGAAAGTCATAGAGTTTCGATTTATCTATTTTCAATGT
Organism: Prevotellaceae bacterium; assembly: GCA_031277925.1. Classification (GTDB taxonomy): domain Bacteria; phylum Bacteroidota; class Bacteroidia; order Bacteroidales; family UBA932; genus JAIRKV01. The sequence continues at coordinate 1,439 of JAITLJ010000065.1, forward strand.
ATCAATCATCAGATTGAAATTGTCCAGTTCGTTCCTGTATCCGATTCCTTTTGCCATTATCTGTTCGGCATGTAATGACTTCCCTCCCAAACTTTCTAAAAATGGAATGTAAGACCGGCGTGCGCAGAACTGATTGGCTACTTCCATTGAATTAAACAATTTATCCGTTTTATTGTTTATATTGCTCCACCCTGTGGCTTTTCCGTGTAGAAATTCATGCCAAACACATTCTACAGCATATTCCTGTTTAAATGTCAGATTTTTTCCTTCTTTAATGGCATTTAAAGCTCCCTTAAATTCTGCCAGAGGATTAAATCCGTCGATATTCTTATCTGTAATATAAAGCGCGTTGCCTTTGTCGAATATTCTGTCGCCAGCGCCAAGTCGATATTGGCGTTCCATACTCATAAATCCTTCTGAATTTTTCATAAAATGAACGCCTTTTAATTCACCATCGAACCAATCAGTATTATCTTTTGCAAACGACATTAAAATATCTACTATCTCATTATCAGTTATTTTGCTTATATCTTTTATTGAATTTATCGCATCTTGCACTGCCGTTTCCTTAATGCTTCCCAAAGAGAAACTTTTATCAGATATACTTACAAAATTTTTATTCTCCTTTATGAAATACGGCAGTGTTCCTCTTTCTTCGGCTTTAGCTATTCTGTCTTTGTTGTCGATTATCCATTTTTTGAAGTTGTCGGGCGTGTCAGCAACTTCGTTTTTACTTCTGGTGTCGGTACCATTTTCAAGGTCATACAAAAATTCGTCCTCTGTCTTCAATATCTTTGTTACGAAACAGCGGCACTGCGGATGCCAGCCTGTAAACTTAAAATCTTTCGGATATTTGCCCTGCAAAAAACAGTTTGCTTTGCTGTATGTGCAATGACAACACAAACAATTTTTATTCGTTTGCAGGCTATTGGGAAATTTAATGTTACCTTTGCTCCGCCAAAATGTTTCAAAAAAGATGTTTTTTTGCACATTCATGTTAATCGCTTATTTTAACACATGGCTTTTTTTTAATTGAAAATCATATAATTATAAATGGGAAATATATTAGCAATAGTAGGACGTCCTAATGTAGGAAAATCAACATTATTCAATCGTTTGGTCGGGATGCGCCAAGCAATTGTTGACGAAATATCAGGCGTTACCCGTGACCGCCATTATGGAAAATCTGACTGGAACGGCAAAGAATTTTCGGTGATTGATACAGGCGGATACGCAATAAATTCAGAAGATATTTTTGAAAATGAAATTCGCAAACAGGTACATTTGGCAATAGACGAAGCAGATGTTATTATATTTATGGTTGATGTAACAACAGGAATTACCGATTTTGACGATACTGTCGCCGATATTCTTCGTCGCGAGAAAAAGAAAGTTTTTTTGGTTGTAAATAAAGTTGACAACAACAACAGAATATTCGACAGCCACGAATTTCACAAGCTCGGACTTGGTGAACCGTATTGCGTTTCGTCGATAAGCGGCAGCGGAACAGGCGATTTACTCGATGAAATTGTAAAATATTTCTCCGAAAATAAAAATGATGATAACGACGAAACTGATATTTTACCACGAATTACCATTGTCGGAAAACCGAATGTCGGAAAATCATCATTGACAAATGCTTTGCTTGATGAAGAACGAAACATAGTAACTCCTATAGCGGGAACTACGCGCGATTCAATAGAAACACGATATAATAAATTCGGCTTCGACTTTTTATTAATCGATACGGCAGGCTTACGCAAAAAAAATAAAATTATCGAAAATTTAGAATTTTATTCGGTCATGCGTTCAGTGCGTTCCATCGAAAATTCGGATGTGTGCATTCTTATGATGGATGCCTTACAAGGCGTTGAAGCACAAGATATGAGCATATACAATCTTATAATAAAAAACAAAAAAGGCTGCGTAATTGTAGTAAACAAATGGGATTTGGTCGAAAAAGAAACAAATACCATGCGCGATTATAAAAATAAAATACTCGACCGTATTGCGCCATTTAGGGATGTACCGATTATTTTTGTTTCGGTAATAAATAAATTGCGCATCTACGATGTTTTGCAGGCTGCGATGAAAGTTGCAGAAAATCGCAAACGTAAAATTGCAACCCGACAACTCAACGATGTCTTGCTTCCCATAATAGAAGAAACACCGCCGCCGGCAACCAAAGGAAAATATATAAAAGTAAAATATATCACGCAACTTGCATCTCCAACGCCTGCGTTCGCATTTTTCTGTAACTTGCCTCAATATATAAAAGAACCTTATAAACGTTTTTTAGAAAATCGATTACGCGAAAAATTTGAATTTACAGGCAGCACTGTACAATTGTTTTTCAGACAGAAATAAAATAAATCTTGAAGCGTATAATAGTCGCTCCTAAAAAAGGGTTGAGACGGTTCATTATTAATAAATTACAGACATAAAATACCAAATAAAAATACTGAGTTTTATATAGATACAGGCAAAAATTCGGCAAAATATGAACTTTTTTCTTTATCTTCTTTTGTCTTAATACAAAAGAACCTAAATTGGAGAAAAAAGATTAATAACTATGATAAAAAACAGGAATAAATAGTTGTTAATCAAAAAAAAGAATTACTTTTGCATCGTACTAATAAATTAATAACTATGTCGTATATA
>JAITLJ010000161.1 GCA_031277925.1 Prevotellaceae bacterium
CAAATCTGGCTGTAATTACTCACTCTTCGTCCGAGTTTATTCTTGATTTTATACGTATTATGCCAGGATTACCGAAAGCGCAAGTCCAAAGCCGCATAATACTTACGCCGGAACATGCAAAACGGCTGCTTATTGCCTTGCAGGATAATATTGCAAAATTTGAAGCCAAAAACGGGCAAATAAAAATCGAACACAACGAACCGCCGATAATGCCAATGAAATTCGGCGGAGGAAATGTACAAGCATAAACAAGCATAAATAATATTGTCAAATGCTTAAATATTATACTATCAGTTTATTCCTGATATTATCGTTAAATTCATCAGCACAAAATTTGAAAATAGTTGCCGGTGCAGTTGATACTACAACCAATACATATCATTATTTTAAAGGCATTACCGATAATGATGCAAAAATCTTTGTTGCAGGAAAAGAATTTCCCGTTTACGGGACAGGCGCATTTGCAGCCGAAACGGAATTGAAAGAAGGAAACAACGAAATAGAAATTATTGCACAGCGCGGTGCGAAACAAACCAAAGAAATTGTTAAAATATTTCGCAAGCGGCGTAATGTAATTACCGCTACCGAAGGCTTTGCAATAGAAAATATCGAAATATTTCCTCCGCAGGACATGACTGTTGCGGTCAATGATGTTATCAAAATAAAAGTAAAAGCCAGTCCCAACTGTAAAGTAACATGGCTAAACAATATACAGTTACATGAATTACCCGTTTCGGAAACTAATGGAATAGCAGGAATTTATCAATCGTCGTACATTGTTAAGGATAATGATAAAAATTTCAAAAAACCTGTGCGGGTTAAAATCAGTAACGGAAAAAAATCAATAAAAAAAGAAGTAAAAACTAAAATCGTTTTTATGGATAAAAACGCCGAACCTCTGATGCTGCGTACAAAAGGCGAATTGCCTTACCTCAATTACGGCTTGGGAACCGACAGGCTTGGCGGATCAAAAATAAGTCATATTGTAGAAGGAATTATACTGCAAGCCACAGGAAAAGCAGGAAATTTGTACAAAGTGCAATTAAGCAAAAATTATCAGGCATGGATTCCCGAAGATTGCGTTGAAACTGTAAGTCCGGGAATGTTCAAGCCACAATCTCTTACAGGTTCGTGGAACGCTCGCAGCAACGAAAAATATGACATTGTAAGTATTTCTCTCGGCGATAAACTTCCATTCAGAACATTTCACGAAATTAATCCATCAAAAATCATAGTCGATATTTTCGGCGCAACATCTAATACATCTTGGATAACACAATATCCTGAAACACTGAAACAAATAAAAAATCTTACCTGCGAGCAGATAGAAGATGATATTTTTCGTGTCATTATTGAACTTGCACACAATCACTGGGGACATAAAATAGAATATCGCGGCAATAATCTGGAAATAAGCGTAAAACATCAACCGAAACTTGAACTCGACAGTTTGCACATTGCCATTGATGCCGGACACGGCGGTTCGAATATCGGAGCACGAGGCACAACAGGTTCTGTGGAAAAAGACATAAACCTTAAATTTGCAAAAATATTACAGGAAAAACTCGAAGCAAAAAGAATAAAAGTAAGCCTCACACGCAACGATGATACAGATATGAGCATGTCGGAACGTATTTTGTTTCTGCGTAAAACAAATCCTGATTTGCTTGTGTCAGTTCACTGCAACGCAGGCGGTTCGCCTTTTACAGGAAAAGGAACAAGCACATACTATCGCCATATCGGTTTCCGTCCACTGTCAACAGCCATTTTGAAACGATTGCTCGAACTGGATGTAAATAATTTCGGAAACGTAGGCAGTTTCAATTTTGCGCTAAACAGTCCAATCGAATATCCTAACGTACTGGTCGAAACATTATTTATAAGTTCGCCCGAAGATGAAGCAAAACTTCTCGATGACAATTTCAAAAATCAAATGGTTGATAAAATAATTGCAGGATTACAGGATTTTTTAGACGAACAGAAAACAAACACTGCCGACAGGTGAATTTCCATGATATTATATAATACACTTTTTTATTAATCAATATATTTACATATTATAAACATCAAAAATTATATGAAAAAAACATTATTCTTATTTTCAATTGCAACGGTTATGCTTGCATCATGTTCGCAAAAAATTGACGAGCGCACATGGATTCGCATAAATCAAATGGGATATTATCCCGAAGCAACAAAAACTGCAGTTTTCATTACAAAAGGCGATGCCGAAATAAAACAGTTTTCAATTTGCGACTCGGCAAGCGGAAAAATATTGAAAAATTACAACAATGACAATATCCTTCAAACAGGCGAATGGAGCGTATTTAAACACAGTGCACGATTAAATTTCAGTGATTTTAGCGATGAAGGAACTTATTACATATCAGCAAATAATATAAAATCCGATTATTTCAGAATAGCTTATAATCTTTACGAAGGAGCGTCCGATTTTTTGTTAAAATATATGCGACAACAGCGATGCGGTTTTAATCCTTATATAAATGCAAAATGTCATCAAAACGATGGATTTATCATCTATCACCCGACAATGGAAGGCAAAATGATTGATGCTACAGGCGGATGGCATGATGCCGCCGATCAATTGCAATATGTTACAACTTCGGCAAATGCCGTATATACAATGCTTTTGGCATATCAACACAATCCCGAAGTTTGGACAGATAAATACGATGCACTGGGATTGCAAGGTGCAAACGGTATTCCCGATATTCTGGACGAAGCAAAATGGGGAATGGACTGGCTTGTAAAAATGAATCCGCAAAAAAACATGATGTTTGCTCAAATAGCCGACGATCGCGACCACAAAGGTTTTCGTATTCCTTCGCATGATTCGGTTGATTACGGAAAAGGCGCCAATATTCGTCCTGTTTATTACGTTACGGGCGAACCTCAAGGACTTTTTCAACATAAAAACAAAACAAAAGGAGTTTCATCCATTGCCGGAAAATTTGCTTCTGCATTTGCTCTCGGCTCTCAAATTTTAAAACCTTATTATCCCGAATATTCTGAAAATATTGCAAAAAAAGCCGTTGAAGCATACGAATACGGAAAATTAAAACCGGGCGCTACGCCAACTGCTCCGGGAACTGCGCCTTATCACTACGAAGAAGAAAATTATGTGGACGATATGGAACTTGCCGCCTCAGAACTTGCAACAGTAACAGGCAATGCAAAATATATTGACGATGCGGCGAAATACGGAAGGCAGGAACCTGTAATTCCATGGATCTTAAATGACACTGCACGACATTATCAATGGTATCCGTTTGTAAACACAGGACACTATCGTGTTGCAGAATCTGGAAATAAAGATTACAAAACAGAATTTGTGAAATACATGAAAGAAGCCATTGATATTGTTGCAGAACGCGCAAAACAGAATCCTTTTAATATAGGAATTCCTTTTATTTGGTGTTCAAACAATTATGTGGCAGCAATGCTTACTCATATCGAATTGTATAAAAAACTTTCGGGCGATAACACTTATGATGAACTTGAATCATCATTGCTCGACTGGCTGTTCGGATGCAATCCCTGGGGAACAGGCATGATTTGCGGATTGCCGGCATGGGGCGATACACCCGAAGATGTTCATGCAATTTATAATAACTTGATGAATGGAAAAATTGATGGAGGATTGATTGACGGTCCTGTTCGTGCAAGTATTTTCAATTCTTTACAGGGAGTTGAAATGAGCGAACCTGACGAATATGCCGAAATGCAGCCTGTTGATAAATTTGTTTATCACGACGATCATGGCGATTTTTCGACCAACGAACCGACAATGGATGGCGTAGGATTTTTAACTTATTATTTATCAACTGTTGAAAAAAGAGGGAAAAAATGAGTTTTTAATACATGAAATTTGTCGATTGTTAAAAATGTAAAATATGACTGTTTTTTTTACAGAAACATTCTTTGTTTCAGCTTATTCTAAAATAAAACATATCCCAATATACCTGCAAATACTATTATTTTGATAATTCCTGCCTTGAAAAAATAAGCCAAAATAAAAGCCGTTATACAAATTATCACACTTTTATAATCAACAAAATTATGACTGTTCATTAGCATTAATGCAGCAGCAGCAACAAGCCCGATAGCGGCAGGCATCATGCCTTTAAGCGCTGCCGAAAAATATTTGTTTTTTCTGAATGCAAGAAAAAATTTACATACAATCAGCATGATTATAATTGAAGGCAAACACACTGCAAATGTTGCAACTGTTGAGCCTAAGATATTGCCGCCAGTAGCGGTATATCCAATATATGTTGCACAGTTTATTGCAATGGGACCCGGAGTTGATTGAGAAATAGCAACAATATCGGTAAATTCTTTTATATCAACCCACTGGTGCGCTTCAACTACCTCGTATTGAATCATCGACAGCATTGCGTAACCTCCGCCAAAACCGAATAATCCGATTTTGAAAAATGTTATAAATAATTGGATTAAAGTGCTTAACATTGTTTTGATATAAAAGTATTATACATAATTGCGCATAATCCTGCAATTATTATTACAATAACAGGCGAAATTCCTAAAAGCCATACAGCAATTGCCGAAACTGCGGCTATGACTGTGATATGAACTTTAAAACTGTTATTTTTAAGCATGTTTATCACAGGCACGGCAATCAAAGCCACAACCGCAGGACGTATGCCGCAAAAAATACGTTCTACTGTTTTACTGTTTTCAAATTCGGCAAAAAATATTGCGATAAGCATAATTATTGTAAATGAAGGTATTACAGTTCCCAAAACGGTTGTAAGCATTCCTTTAAATCCCTTGATTTTATATCCAACAAAAATAGCAGTGTTTATTGCAATCGGACCCGGCGCCGACTGAGCAAGAGTAAGCATTTCGCTAAATTCGCCGTTATTTATCCATTTGCGTTTGTTTACCACTTCTTTTTCAATCAGCGGAATCATAACATATCCGCCACCAAGCGTAAATGTTCCTATTTTAAAGAATGATATGAATAAATTCAGATATTGTTTCATTTTAAAATGAATTTCATTCCTGTTCGACTGTTCGATATTCATACAATATTCGTTTATTGATTCGCTTTACAAATGCAGGTCCATTATAAATAAAGCCTGTATAAATCTGTATTAATCGAGCGCCGGCATTCAACATGTTTATTGCGTCATCTTCGGTCATAATTCCGCCTGCGCCGATTATAGGCAAATCGCCATCGGTCTTTTCATTTATATACGAAATAATTTCCAGCGCACGTTTTGTAAGAGGCGAGCCGCTTAAACCACCTGAACCTGTGCGCTGTATTTCTTTTGCCCCTGTTTTCAGATTATTGCGCGATGTTGTCGTATTGGTTGCCACAATTCCATCGATGCCTATTCGGCGTATTACATCAAGTATTTCATCTATTTGCTCAAAACTTAAATCAGGCGAAATCTTTATAAGCATTGGCTTGTATATATCTCTGTATCGGCGAAATTCAGTAAGTTGACCAAGTAATTTTTTAAGATAGTCGCCTGTTTGCATATCTTGCAGATTGGCAACATTCGGACAACTTATGTTTATCACAAAATAATCAGCATAATTATACAATCGAGATAATGTTTTTTCATATTCAATTGGAGCATTTTCGTTGTCAATATCAGTATTTTTACCGATATT
>JAITLJ010000199.1 GCA_031277925.1 Prevotellaceae bacterium
CTGTCAGACGTTTAACAGCAAACAGCAAGGAATTTACAGGTTTCATATAATTTTTTATCAATCTCATTTTGAGGTAGAAAATCGCGTAAATTTAATAATTATTTTAATACAAATTCAGATTTTTGTCGGCTTATATAAAACTCGGTATTTTTATTCGACAATTTATGCCAATGAATATTAATAATTAATATTTTTCAATATTTATTAAGGAATGACTATTTACTATAATTTTGCTTTTTGATGACGCGCCTGATTTGAGCGACCGTTTTATTTTTTCTTATACTTTATTATTGATTCTTTCAGTTTTTCCCAATAATTCGGAGTTTTGTTAATCCCTTCGAGCGAGAAAAAACAAATACCTGTTGAGCCGCCGTTTGTTGCATAAGCAATCATTTCATCAATTTTATCGACAGGAACATGACCTGCAAACAATCCCGAACATAAATATCCATTGCATTGGTTTACTTTCATTTCGTCAACGCCTTCGCGCGTTGCTGTTTCAATCCATGCATCTTCAGCATTATAAAACTTATGATATATCATTGGAAAAATAACATCCAATTCAACAAATTTCGTCCAGTCCTGACGCACAAGTTTTCGCGATTCTGACGGAGAAGCAAATACTGCCGCAGTTGCAACTTTCCCGTAACGATGAATTTCCTGTGCAAGCGCATTTGTTAATTTGGTAATTGCATCCCAGCGGTATTGCATCCATTCGGCGTTTTCAGTTGGATTTTCCAGCGTCATCGGGTCAATTCCTGTTTGAGATTTGAAATTTGCGCGACAAAAATCACAATAACAATGATCCCACAAAGGATATACTTTATCTTGAACAACTCCTCGCGATTCGTGTAATCCGTAAGGTAATATAGCATCGGGATAACGAATAAAATCAAGATGAACGCCTGCAATACCATCGATTTTTGCCAGTTCGGCAACTCTGTGTTTCAGATATTCCAGCGCTTCGGGACGCGCCGGACACAACCACCGATAATGTTCGCGGTTGTAAAGTTTTATATTCAAACACGAATTTCCTTCGGCATTTACCTGATACCAGTCGGGATGTGCAGTGCGCAGATTTTTTTCGCAACGATTTGTTGTCCAAAGCCATACATGAAGTTCTATTCCGTATTTTTTTGCATAAGGCAATGTTTTGTTGATAATATCTATTGCCTCGTAATCAGTAAAATCAACAGTATCTGTCGAATCAACTTTGGGATATCCTCCGTGTACTTCAAGAATTATGGCATCAATGCCTGTTTCTTTTGCTTTTGCAAAATAATATTCCAATTGTTCGTCGGATGCCGAATCTGTTTGTGTTGATGTCAATGAACCTGAAAACCAAGCCCATACTTTTGTTTTTTCGTTTGTTTGCCGTTCATTACAGGATACTAAAATCATTGAAGCGATTAATAATATGCCAAGACTGTTTAAAAAGAATTTCATAATATCAATTTTATTTTTTTGAATGAATTGCTCGACTTTTTATGCCGAGCAATTCATTTTTTTTACAAAGTTAATTATTTTTAATTTAATTAATCAACATCCCACCAAACATTGTTTTGTATGCTGTTTGATCCCATGCGATCAACGGCTGTTTTATAATTTTCGGCATTTAAGGTCTGTTCGGTTGCCGGATAATAGCCGCGTTTAATGTATGCATTTGGAGTGTTGTTTGCTTTGTCGTCTGGATTCATTATGAATACGCTTGAACTTACTTCTGCAAATGGCATTAAAGTCGGTTTATGATAAAGGCGATGGTCTGCCCAGGCTTCAAATGAGCCTTCAACAAAATGCGCAATCCATTTTTGCGTAATTAATTTATCCAAAACAGTGTTTGCAGTTCCTGCCGTATGAGTGTATTTAACAGAAGTGCCGTGATAATTAGTATCTTCGGAATTAAGATATGCGTCTATTTTTGCTGTCGGAATACCGAATTTTCGAATATTTGCAGTTATGCCTTCTTCGTATAAATTTTGCGCATTACCTGATGTCAGAACATTTGTTTCTATGGCAATGGCTTGTAAAAAACAAACTTCGCTGTATTCCAGAACAGGCACTCCGCGTTCGGGATTTTTATAAAACCATTCTCCTATTTGTGCATAATCATTAATATATTGACCTGTTTTCAGCACTGCTTCTACTGCCGAAGATACATTGCCTGGGGCGGTACCATCCCAATTTTTGTTTAATGTATCAGTTGTAACTGTTACTTTTGTTCCTGATGGTTCAAAATGGACAGGAGAGCGCGGGTCAACTTTTGCAGGATGGCGTTCTGCATTTAAAATATAATCGGTAATATTTGGATTTTCATTTTGGTCGGCAATATCAGGCCAATCGAGTCCGCCAAGATTTTCAACTATTCGATAATACGTTGTTGACATGTGAATAACGGATGAATTTCTGTGATAATAGATAGGATTTTGCGAATTCGTTTCCGTAGCCGAAGAACCCATACGTATTAAAGCATCATCATCTTGCGATGTCATAACGCCGGCACTGATTGCAGCAGCAGCTTCGGTTTTGGCTTTTGCATTATCAACTTTTGCAATGCGTAAAGCCATGCGTAAACGTAATGAATTTGCAAATTTTTTCCATTTAGCAACATCGCCGCTGTATATTAAATCATACGAACCGAGTTTGTCGGCATCTGCGTTTAATTTTGATTGAGCATCGGCCAGTTCTTCAAACATGTTATAATATATGTCTTTTTGCAAATCATATTTTGGATTTGAGCCATCGGCGCTTCCTGCTTCCGAATAAGGAATGTCGCCTAAATAATCGGTAAGACGAAGCATTAGCCAGCATTTCCATATTTTAGACATATTGACTACATTTACATGCAAAGGATCGTTTTCATAACTGCGAATAATTGCATTAAAATTTGCCAATGCGACGTAAGTTAAATCCCATATACCTTGTATGTAGCGAGCATCTATACTGTAATCCGAAGCAGACAGTCCATCGTTTGCGGCATATTCGCAAAAATGGCATACAGTCATTTGGTCGCCAACCTGCCACTGGTTTGAATATAAGTTTGAACGGCTTACGGAATAAAGAAATTGAAATTTGGGGTCGGCGGCATCCGGTCTTGAACTGTTAGGATTTACATTTATACTTACAAAATTATCAGTACAGCTTGCAAGTGTAACAAGTCCAAGAATTATTAAAATTGAGTTTAATATATTTTTCATTTTATTATCTTTTTGATTAATTAAAATACTATGTTTAAGTTAAATCCTATTGTTCGGGTAGATGGTAATGCGGCGGTTTCAACTCCTTGTGCATTTCCCGTAGAATAGGTGCATTCGGGATCAAATCCCGGAAGAGCATTATAAATAAAGAACAGATTATTACCTACAATGCTTAATTTCATACTGTTTACAGGCGTTTTGTCGAACCATTTTTTAGGAAATGTATATCCTAAACTTACTTCGCGTACTCTAACATTTGTTGCATCGTAGATATAATTTCCTATGTTTCCATAGAATTGTCCCCAGTATGCAGTCGGGTCTAACTCAACTGTATTAAGTTGCCCTGTATTTACATTCACACCTTGCGATACAAGACCTTTTCCTGTTGCATAATATTCGGCGCGTCCTGCAACTGTTTCTTTTGTTTGTCCGTTGGATTGTAAGCGCATCATCGATTGAAGATATATATCGCCGCCTTTGCGTATATCAATCAAAAATCCGAACGAAAAGTCTTTCCATGTAAGGCTTGATGATATGCCGGCAGTCCAGTCGGGATTCATATTTCCTTTGCAGCGTAAAGTTCCGTCAATAATGAATCTGCCATCATCTCCAACGAGTCTGTTGCCGTCTTTGTCATATTTGAAATCGTTTGTGTATATTTGCCCGTAAGATTCTCCTACTTTTGCAAGAATTCTTATATTTTGTCCCATGGGTTGAGCTAATACGTAAGTGTCAAAACCTTCGGCTAATTCAGCAACCAACGATTTGTTTTTTGCAAAGTTTACTCCCATGTTCCAATTCCAGTTTTTTGTTTTTACGGGCGTGCCTGTCAATTGTATTTCCCATCCTTTATTATCAATACGTCCGGCATTAACCATTCTTGCTGAATAGCCGGTTGTTATGGAAACGGGCAAAGCTATAATTTGATTATATGTTTTTGCATTATAATAAGTAAGGTCAAATCCGAATCTTCCGTTAAAAAATCTTCCTTCAATTCCAAATTCCCACGATTTGTTAATTTCAGGTTTAAGACGTGCATTGGGCTTTGTTGACGGCAAATATGTTCCCATATTTCCTCCTGTCATATTTGCAATTGTTCCGAGTACATCTTGTAATTGATAAGGGTCGGTATCATTTCCGGCTTCGGCATAAGATATGCGTAATTTTGCATATTGTATCCATTTTGGAGTGTTTACGTCTATTTTTTTTAACATATCGGTAACAACCCAGCTTAATGATACCGATGGATAGAAAAATGACCATGCATCAGATGGAAGAGTTGACGACCAGTCGTTGCGCGCGGTTACATCTAAAAACACATAATCATCATAAGAAAAACGTGCAAATCCATAAAGAGACTGAATTTCTTTTTTCGACTGGTAGTTTGATGACTCGCTTTGCATTGCATTGCCTATCGCATATAATTCGGGAATATTTAATCCTATGGCAAGTTGAGTTGTCGAGCGGTATGTTCGACGCATTATGTTTCCGCCAAAACTTGCTTCGGCAGAGAATTTTGAGTCGAATATATTATTTTTATGCGCCGACAACAGAAAATCCGCATTTGCTTCGGTAAAGTTTTGTGTATATACATGAAACCGTCCATTTACATAAGTACCAGAAGACACTAAATTATGACGGTACCATTTATACATGTTTTTATCATAAGTATCTATACCGTAACGCGCTGTTAAATTCAGCCAGTCGGTAAAATCATATTTTAAAGATGCATAACCTGTAACGCGATTTGTTTTATCGTTATTACCCAGTAAGTTTGCTATTACATAAGGATTGTTGATAACCGTCAGCGGAGGCGTATTTGTCGCCCACGGATACCAGTCGGTAATATTTCCTTTCTCGTTAAACAAGGTTTTTAATTCGTGTAAATCTATACTGCGCGGAGTATAAATCAATGGAAATATGGGGTTGAAACTGGATGCCGAAAATTCGGGACGGTTCTCTCCCTTTTGATTTGTATATGTAATTTTAGCATCCAAAGTTAATTTTGGAAGAATTTCAGAACCTGTGCGCGCCGTTACGTTAGTGTTTTTGAATTTATTGTTAGGAATAACTCCATTGCGTACAGAATGAGAAACGCCTATACGATAGTTCATTTTATCTTTTGCTTGAGAAATATCAAAAGAGTTTGACCATGCTATTCCTGTATTCATAAAGTCTGAATAATCATTGTTTTTTGCGGTCAAAGGACGCGTTTGTCCTGTCCAGTCGGTAACTACAGTTCCCATAGCCGGTCCCCATGAATTTCTGGATGTGTTCACATAAACGCCTTGAGCTCCCTGTCCATATTCATTTTGAAATTCGGGTTGAATCATTACATTTTCAAAGGTCAAATTTGTATTATATGTTATTGTTGCCCTGTCGCCTGTTTTTCCTTTTTTTGTTGTAATAAGCAAAACGCCATTAGCGCCACGGGTACCGTAAAGAGCAGCAGCCGAAGGTCCTTTCAATGTTGATACCGATTCAATATCATCTGCATTCAGCATCGATAATCCATCTCCCCAGTCGGTAAATCCGGATCCCCATGATACCGCCTCTGTTCCATCAACTCCTTGAAAATTGTCGAAAGGAACTCCATCAATAACAATTAACGGCATATTATTTCCGTTGAGTGAATTGTTTCCACGTATAACAATGCGGTTTGAGCCTCCAGGAACAGATGTTGCTGTGATATTCATACCTGCTACTTTTCCCGAAAGTGATGTTATAACATTTGCCGTGCGGTTTTCTATTAAAGACTCGCCTTTTATATCCTGCACAGAATATCCCAACGCTTTCTTTTCGCGTCTAATCCCTAATGCTGTTACAACTGCTTCGCTGAGCTGAGTTGCTTCTGCTTGCAGTGTAACGTCAATCACATTAGCATCTCCAACCACAATTTCCTGAGTAGTATAGCCTATTGCCGAAATAACCAATGTTTGACCTTTGTC
>JAITLJ010000018.1 GCA_031277925.1 Prevotellaceae bacterium
CTGACGCTAAATTATGTAAAAAAGTGATTGATAAATGTAATGTTATTGCAGAAAATGAAAATATAAAACAACGGCATAAATATAAAAAAGAAAGCAAACAGTTGCTTCGTTCCACATACGACCTAATTTGGGAAAAAAAGATTAATAACTATGATAAAAAAGAAGAATAAATAGTTGTGAATCAAAAAAAAGAATTGCCTTTGCATCGTAATAATAAATTAATAACTATGTCGTATATAGTCATTCCTTAAAAAAATCAGATAAAAATTTGATAATAGTGCATTTTATACGGCATTTAAATTTTTTTTAAACACTATATAAATGGTCCTTGATAAATATTGAAATCATTCATTATTAATAAATTGTAAGCGCAAATTACCAAATAAAAATACCGAGTTTTATACAGATACAGGCAAAAATTCGGCAAAATATGATTTTTTTTCTTTATCTTCTTTTGTATCAAGACAAAATTAACAAAAAGAAATAATTGTCCGAAATTTTTAATGTTTTAGCTTTGTCCTTTTTTTATTCGTAAGGAATGACTAAATAATTTGATAATCTTTGAAATCCTGTGTGCTTTTTTGACTGTGCATCTCTTTTTTTAATTCTGTTTCAGACAGATGCGGCTTGATTTTTAATATATTCATTTTTTTTGCAAAGGGAATAAAAATTTTCTTACATCCAGCATTTAATTTGCGCTACGTGATGGCGGGTTGGTATTATATACGATTATTATCAGATCGTTAAGTGAAACGGATGTAAATTGCATTCTAATCGCGCGGATTATATCTGGATTCGCGCAATATTTTTTCGTAAGACGTTTCGTTCATAAGTTCTCCAAGACTTGTACCTGTATTATTAACATATTGTTCCACTATTCTGAATCCTGTCCAGTTTGCCGCTTTTCCCGGCGATTCTTGTGAAAAATCGTATGTAAACGGCGCATCTTCGGTAAATTTTGTGATAACAGTATAGTTATCAGAGTACAAGAGTTTGTTTTCTATAAGATATAACCACATTTGCCGTTCGTTGTTTATACAAAATTTCATATTGTCGCTGTTAAATCCGAATAAATCGTTTTCGGATACGTTCGGACATAATTTTTGTTTGAAATACAGAATTTTGCCTTCGTAAATCATTTTTTCTATCAAAGAGTAATGTATATTTTCGAGAGGAAATTCATCCATGCCCAGCGCGCCGACAACTTCACAAACTATTCGTTCTTTTCGCATGTTTTGTACAAGATATTTGCTGAATCCGAGAGATTTATAAGCATCTTCGTCGCTGCCCAAAAATTTATCCAGACCAATGCCTATAATATTTTGGTCGATTATAAGCGAAGGATTAAATCCTGAAGTATAAATGTATATTTGCGGAATTTGTTTTTGCGGAAAATAATATTTGTATAATTTCAATGCATGGGTTAATTCCGTATTCAAAGTTTGCTCATAACTGATCAATATTTTTTCGGCTTTGGTTTGAGCAAGCTGCACTATGCTGTCGTTGCGAAAACTGTTAAAATTGTTTTGAAAATTTGCGCTGTCCGGTCGTCCTATGCCGAGAATATAATCGCAAAAATTGTCAAAAAAATTACCGTATTTTTCATGTAATACGGAAATATCGTTTATAGAAAAAATATCTTTGTCAAATCTTACAACCTGCACATTGACATCAATATTATCAACATTAGGAATTTTTGTTGAATTGTTGCACGCAACAAACGTAGATATCAGAAATAGAAGATAAAATTTTTTCATATTACAGTAAATTTTCGCAAAAATAGGTTTTTTTGTAAAAATATTTGCTCAATGTAATGTTAAATTATAATGATTTACCTTTTAATACCCATGTAAATTATTTATTAATAATAAAATACAAATTAAAATCAATAAATCAAAGCGTAAGGTTTTATGTGCAGCTTGTTAAATTATTTATTCAGCAGTTGCAAATCGCAAAGGTGTTTATAAATTCCGTTTTTGATTGTAAGTTCGTCGTGGGTTCCCTGTTCTGCAATTTTTCCGGAGTCAATAACTATAATCTGGTCGGCATTACGAATTGTTGACAGCCGATGAGCAATTACAACAGAAGTCCTGTTTTTCATAAGATTTGCAAGAGCATCCTGCACAAGGCGTTCCGATTCGGTATCAAGCGCCGAAGTGGCTTCGTCTAAAATAAGTATTGGCGGATTTTTAAGCACGGCACGAGCTATGGCTAATCGCTGACGCTGTCCGCCCGAAAGTTTGCTGCCTCGGTCGCCTGTATTTGTGTAATATCCATGTTCGAGATTCACAATAAATTCATGCGCATTGGCAATTTTTGCAGCTTCGATAACATCCTGTTCGCAAATATTTTCCAGTCCGTAAGCGATATTATTTATTACCGTATCGTTAAATAAAATAGCTTCCTGAGTAACTATTCCCATTAGCGAAATCAAATCTTTCGGTTCAAGATTTTTTATATTTATTCCATCAATCAAAATTTCGCCCGAACTAACATCATAAAAACGCGGAATAAGGTCGGCAATAGTTGATTTTCCTGCGCCTGAATGACCCACAAGGGCATACATTTTGCCTTTGGGAATTATAAAATTGATGTTTTGCAATACAGGTTCCGATTCGTATTTAAACGACACATTATTAAATCGAATTTCGCTTTTAAATTCTTTAATAGGTATTGGATTTTCCGATTTTTTTATTGTAACAGGAGTGTCAATTATTTTGAAAATTCGTTCGGCTGCGGCTGTTCCGCGCTGAACATTGCTGTATGCTTTTGAAACTTCTTTTATGGGATTAAGAACGCTGTAATACAAGCCAAAATATGCAATCAAGGCTTCGATTCCGAAAGTAAAATTCCCGTTAAGAATCAAAATTCCGCCTGTCATTAATACAATAGCGGCAACCGTTACGCCCAAAAATTCGGACATTGGCGAAGCTAATTCCTGACGGTAAAATATTTTTTTTGTTATTTGTCGATGTCGTTCATTAAGTTTGTCAAAATGTTTATTTTGATGTTTTTGTGCATTGAAGGCTTTTATAATTCTTATTCCCGAAACAGATTCTTCCATTGTGCTCAAAATATCGCCCTGCAATGCCTGCGCTTCGGCGGCGCTTCGTTTCAAACGCTTGGCTATGTGACTGATAAGCAAACCCGACAACGGCAAAGCAACAACAGTTATAAGCGTAAGTTGATACGACATCAAAAACAGTACGGTTAAATATCCTGCTATATATACAGGATCTTTAAAAATCACCTGAAACGATGTTACTATTGTATTTTGAACTTCGGTAATATCATTTGACATACACGACAAAAGGTTGCCTTTGCGCTGGTCGGTAAAATAGCCGACATCCAGTTTTGTTATTTTTTCAAAAAGATCTTTTCTCATTCCCCGCATTACGTAAGTGCGCATTGATGCAAGAATTCGTTGCAGCCAGTACCTGAACAAATTTGTCATAAATGATGTTAAAACAACAAAAATACACACGAAAAGCAATGTATTTATCCGTCCGTACGTTTGCACAAGATTATACATCATCGAGCCGAATGTGTCGATAAAATAATCTTTAGTAAGTTCAAACGAATGAGTTTGCACCGGAACTTCGTAAACTTCGGGATTGAAAATGATGGTCAACAGCGGAATTATCAAAAGAAAATTCAAAGCGCTGAAAATAAATCCAGGAATAGTTACTAAAATATATTTAGGAACAAATTTGCTGTATGGTTTTGCATATCTAAGCAGTCGTATTAAAGTTTTGCCCATGTAATTTTATCTGTTATTCAATGTGTTGTTAATTTTCTTCTTCAAAATCTATATAATCGCCAATATTTTTATCAACTTTTTTCTCTTTTTTGTCGGTTTGTTTTATAATAACCTGACTTTCGCGCTTTGCTTGTTTGCGCTTTGCTGTATTATTAAATTGTTCGGTAATTTTTCTTTCCATTCGTTTCACAAACCAGCGCATTAGATAGGGCAGCAGCAAACGAAATATATAACTGAACAAAAAGATAAAAAATAAAATTGCAAAAAATACTTTCATTGTTTTCTGTTTTATAAAAATTATGCAGTCGGCAAAGGTAATAATAATTTTCTTTCCGTTAAATTTTTTGTAGTTTAAAACGAAAAAGGGAACCAACATTCGCGTTGTTAAATTTTATTAAAATGGCGGGTTTTAATATGAAAAATATAATAAAAACAATTTAAATACCGTCTGAAACACAGGCATTTTTGCCTTTGATTCTAATCAAAAACATTAAAACATTATCAGAATATGAAACAAATAATGAATAAAATTATCGTGGTTTTTGTTGCTGTTTTTTTATGCAATAATATTTTTGCGCAAAGCGAAGCAAAAAATACTGTCAGAGCAGGAGCAGGTGTAATTATAAGAGATAATGCAGATGGCAGTAAATACAGGATGGAACCGGCAATGGGAGTGGAATATCAGTATTCATTCTAATTTTAAAACAAAGAAGGCTAACGGTCAAGCCATTAACCTTTGTATGTTTAGATAAAGAAAGGCAGTCAATCAAAAACGAGGTTCGTCAGAAACAGTCAATTTTTTTCTGCCGCGCGCTCTGCGTGCAGCAAGCACACGCCGTCCATTAGGCGTTGACATTCTTTTCCTGAAACCGTGTTTATTTACCCTTTTCCTACGCGATGGTTGAAACGTTCTTTTCATTGTTTTATATTTTTATTTTTTATGATTTTCAAATGAATATGAAATATTTCCCTTTAATAAGGGCTGCAAAGGTAAACATTTTTTTACTTTGTACAAATAAATTTGCAAAAATATTTTACAAAATATTCATAATTATGCATTGTAAATTGTAAAAAAGTTCTACCTTTGCAACTCCTTACGAGATAAGGAATAAGTCTAACTAAAATAATATCAAACAAATGGCTGTAAAAATCAGACTATCTAGACACGGAAAAAAAGACTATGCATTTTACCACATTGTGGTTGCCGACAGTCGCAGTCCACGAGATGGACGTTTTATTGAAAAAATTGGAACTTATAATCCAAACACAAATCCGGCATCAATAAACCTTGATTGCGACAAAGCATTGAAATGGTTAAGTTATGGTGCGCAACCGACAGATACCTGTCGTGCAATATTGTCGTACAAAGGCGTATTGCTGAAAAAACATTTATTGGGAGGCGTAAAAAAAGGAGCTTTCACCGAAGAAATTGCAGAACAGCGCCTGAACGAATGGCTTGAAGCACAAGATGCAAAAATTCAGGCAAAGAAAGACAGATTGCTGCAAGAAAAGAAAGACGGCAAAAAAGAGGTAATCGAAAGAGAAACCAAAGTTAATGAAGCAAAAGCAGCCGTAGTGGCAAAAAAACGCTTGGACGCAGCTCAAAAAGAGGCTGAAGCAAAAGCAGCAGCCGAAGCTGAATTTGAAATTGAAGACGCTTCACCAGTCGAAATGCCGACAGTATCCGAAGAAAATAAGGCATAAATCAGACTACCGATGGAAACGGCAGAAAAATATCTGCTTTTTGGAAATATTCTCAAAACATTCGGCAAAAACGGAGAATTGATTGTGAAACTTGACAATCGGGCGTTTTTGGAAATTAATTTAAAAGAACCGGTATTCATTATCATAGATGGGTTACCGGTTCCTTTTTATTTTAAAGTTTTTGATAAACATGCCAATAATCGCTTGCTTGTGGTATTTGAAAATATTGAAACCGAAAAATTTGCAAAACAACTTGTCGGGATGCAAATATTACTGCCGTATAAAAAACAAATAGCCGACAAAGATTTTAATTTAAACCATTTTGTAGGCTATCGTGCAACAGATGCACATGACGGAAATATTGGAACTATAACCGAATTTCTTGATTTTCCACATAATCCGTGCTTTCGAATAATACATAATGGCAAAGAAATACTTGTTCCTGCCAATGAAGATTTTATAGAATCAATAGATGAAAAATCAAAAAACATAAATTTTAACCTGCCCGAAGGATTGGTTGATTTTTATGTGAGCGAGTGAGTATTTTCAAAAATTTCAGTTAATATTTTAGCAAGTATTATGCTTTTCCCGCACTTCCGAGAACATTTATGCACTTGTGTTTATAAAGTTCTTTGAGAGCATCTCGCGCTGGTCCCAAATATTTGCGCGGATCAAATTCGGCAGGTTTTGTGGCAAATACTTCGCGAACGGCTGCAGTCATCGCCAAACGACCATCGCTGTCGATATTGATTTTGCAAACAGATGAAGTTGCCGCCTTGCGCAGCTGGTCTTCTGGAATGCCGATAGCATCTTTCAACGCTCCGCCATATTTGTTAATAGTAGCAACTTTATCCTGCGGAACAGATGACGAACCGTGAAGTACAATAGGAAAACCCGGAATGCGTTTTTCTATTTCTTCAAGAATGTCAAAACGTAATGGCGGCGGCATCAATATTCCATCGGCATTGCGCGTACACTGTTCGGGTTTGAATTTATTTGCTCCGTGAGATGTTCCTATCGAAATCGCCAAAGAATCAACTCCTGTTTTTTTAACAAAATCTTCGACTTGCGCCGGTTCTGTATATGTATGATGTTCTGCTGCAACTTCATCTTCGATGCCGGCAAGTACGCCAAGTTCGCCTTCAACAGTTACATCGTGTTGATGTGCAAATTCGACAACAGCTTTTGTAAGTGCGACATTTTCATCATAAGGAAGATGTGAGCCATCAATCATCACCGATGAAAAACCTGTTTCGATGCACGATTTGCAAAGTTCAAACGTATCGCCGTGATCCAAATGCAACACAACGGGAATTGCATATCCCAATTCTTTTGCATATTCAACAGCACCTTGAGCCATATAGCGCAAAAGAGTCTGGTTTGCATATTTGCGCGCTCCGCTCGAAACTTGCAAAATAACAGGCGATTTTGTTTCTACGCAGGCAGCAATAATTGCCTGCATTTGTTCCATATTGTTAAAATTAAATGCAGGTATCGCGTACCCGCCTGTAATTGCTTTTTCAAACAATTTTTTAGAATTTACTAATCCTAATTCTTTGTAACTTACCATAACTTTTATAATTTTGTGTGTTTTTTCATTGTGCAAAATTATTAAAAATAATAATAACACAAATATTATTTTTACAATACGCTAATATACAAACACATAAAATATACATATTCTATATTAAAATAATAAATTATAAAAACATGAGCGAACAAAAATCAATTCTTATTCTTTGCGGAGGCGGTCCCGCACCCGGAATAAACACTGTTATCAGTGCAGTGTCAAAACAATTTATTGCAGCAGGCTACAGAGTGATAGGCCTGCACGAAGGTTACAGGAATCTGTTCAATGGAAAAGCCGAAACTGTGGATATTAATTTCGAGTTTGCCGATAAAATTTTTAATATCGGCGGTTCTACTTTGCAAATGAGCAGATATAAACCTAAAAACGAAGAGTTTAACCCCATTTTTTTTGTAACAAACAATATTAAGCTTTTGGTTACCATCGGAGGCGATGATACGGCATCTACGGCAACGAGGATATCCAATTATCTGGCAGAACATAATGTAAAAATTCAGAATATTCATGTTCCCAAAACTATTGACAACGACCTTCCGCTGCCCGAAGGAATTTCCACTTTCGGTTATCAGTCGGCAAAAGACGAAGGCGCGCGAATTACAGCAGCCGTGTACGAAGATTCGCGAACAAGCGGAGTCTGGTTTGTACTTTGTGCAATGGGACGCGAAGCCGGACACTTGGCATTTGGAATAGGCGCTGCAAGTCACGCTCCGATGATTATAATTCCCGAAATGTTTAATGAAACAAATCCGGTAACTCTCGACAAAATCGTTAAACTGATTATTTCGTCAATAGTTAAACGCAAAATTATGGGAATACCTTACGGCATTGCAATAGTCAGCGAGGGCGTTTTCCATAATCTGCCCGAAGAAGAACTGAAAAATTCGGGTGTTACATTTACTTACGATGAACACGGACATCCCGAACTTGGAACTGTAAGTAAAGCGCATATTTTTAACGTGCTGGTTCAAAACAAACTTAAAGAATTAAATCTAAACGTAAAAACCCGACCTGTTGAACTGGGTTACGAATTACGCTGTATCGCTCCGAAAGCATTCGATTTGTTCTATTGCAATTTGCTTGGAATCGGAGTAAAAATACTTTACGACCAGGGCTATACAGGCTGTATGGTAACAGGCAATCAACGCGGAGATATAAAAGGCGTTTTTTTAAAAGACATGGTTGATCTCGAAACAGGAAAAATAGCAACACGTCTGGTAAACATGAAAGGCAACAAATGTCAAATCATATATCGTTATGGATTGCAATATATTACCGAAACCGATTACAAAGCAGCGCTTAAATATTTGAAAAAGCCCGAAGATTACGATTTTAACAAATTAGTGAATATTCCGGAGTAAAAAATTGACAGCGAAACCGACGATGACATTTGCAATATATAGATGTCATCGTTTTTTGTTTGTTCACAGTGTTTTATAAATTTATACCTTTGCAAAATGTCAGTTAAATTCGGTTTTTGGAAAAAAAATTGATTTTTTTTGCGGATTGATTTTGAAACTGATTTTCATGGCGGTTTTTAGAGTTTTTTTCGTTTTTTGCTAAAAAAACGCTTCCTTTTGACATTAATTTCCTTATTTTGTCGCTCCTTAAAAAGCAATTAACATATTGATTGTTAATAATTTGTGGATAAAAATGTTTGTATAAAATTGCAGGAATTATTAACTTTACGGTCAAAAAACAGGAAAATTATGAAAGGAAAATTGC
>JAITLJ010000075.1 GCA_031277925.1 Prevotellaceae bacterium
CCCGGCGGAAACACTTTTGATAAACCGGTTCGTATGACTTACCCATTCAATTCTACCGGAGACGATTTTGCAATATCATTCATCGGCGAAGATGCAGGATATTTATCATCAAACCGTAGCGGAATCGATCATATCTACTTTTTTGAAGAATTAAAACCGCAAATAATTCGCGATACAATAAGGATAATAGAAACTGCAAAAAAAGAAACGCCCAGACCAGACCTGATTTTGGAAGAAATGCTCAAAAAAGGTGAAATGAAATATGTTTATTTTGCATTTGACAAATACAGCATAAGCAATAAAGAAATATCAACGCTTATGGATATTATAGTATTTATGCGACAGTATCCTACAGTAGTTTTGGAACTGCCATCGTACGCCGATTGTCGCGGAGTTGATTCGTACAATAAACAACTATCGCTAAAAAGGGGCGAAGCCGTTAAAAATTATTTGACAACATTCGGTAAAATAGATGCTAATCGCCTGATAGTTAAAGAATACGGATCGGCAAATCCGGTAAATGATTGCGATTGTTCAAAAACCAAATGCAATGATGTAAAATTCGGTGAAAACCGACGGGTAGAATACAGAGTTTTGAAATATTAAAAACGTTTTTTGATTGATTGGAAAAATTATAATTTCAATCGGAATTGCGCTTTTACGGGATTATGGTCTGAATTTGCAAATTGCAAGTCAATAACTTTGATATTTAAACATTCAACATTTGGAGATGCAAGAAAAAAATCAATAGTTGTTGTTGAACTGTGTTCTGCGGAATAAGGTTTGTCTAAATAACGATTTGTAGGCATATCGCTGGCAAACCATTGCCAATCGCTTGAAAACAAGTCAAAAGGGATTTTGGTAGCGTTAAAATATTCTGCCATGTTTGTGTGTTTGCTGCATGATGGCGGAATTTGGTTCCAGTCGCCGCCTGCTATTATGTAATTTCCTGCGTCATATTCGGCAGTTATGATTTTTTTCAAAAAACGTATTTCTTCAATGCGCTGCTCTCCGCTGTCGAATGCAGAATTGTGAGTATTTACAATCAGAAGTTGTTTGCCGTTTTTCAAACTGTATCGCGCCACAGTAAAACATCTGTCGTACAAAAATGTGCGTGAAGGCAGTTTCATAATGTTTGGATATGCAAAATATTCGAGTTCGCAAACTTTGTGTTTTGAGCAAAAAACCAAACTCGAAAGTATTTTTCCTGTTGGATTTTTAATTGGTACAGGCACAAAAAATGTTTTATAATTTATACTGAAATACGAATCAAACGAAGGAATCGCCGCTTTGATTTCATAAAATTCGTTGATATTGTACGAGCGTTTGGAATCTATATCAACTTCCTGTAACAAAACAAAATCAACGGTGTCGTTGTTTTTGATGACATTGCAAATTTTTTGCATATTTTCGCAGGTTTTTTCTTTGTTTTGTCTCGATTGGCTTCCGCCTTCGTAGAAAAAGTCCATTGAAGCATCCAATCCTGCATAGCCGATATTCCACGTTAAAATATCAAATGTATCATTATTCAAGATTTTACAATCGTTTTGCGCAATAATTTGATGCTTGAGAGGTTTGAAATCCATGAAAAACAAAACAGCAAAAAATATTACAAACAACAAGATTATGATTGATACACAAATTAATATGCGGCGTAAAAATTTCATTTGCGATTATTTTGTTGCAAAAATACAAAAATTAAATAAACTTTTCATATATCCTTGATAAATTATAACTTTGCAAATATTTAAGAATTAATGAAAATAGTTATCGACAATAAAATTCCTTTTATAAACGGCCTTTTCGAACCATTTGCCGATGTTGTTTATAAAGTCGGCGCAGAAATTTCGCATGCCGATTTGATTGATGCCGATGCGCTTGTTACCCGAACGCGAACAGTGTGCAATGCCAAAATGCTGGAAAAAACAAACGTAAAATTAATTGCTTCGGCAACTGTAGGATTGGATCATATCGATGTCGATTTTTGCAGTCGCAATAATATTGCATGGACAAATGCAGATGGCTGTAATTCGCTGACTGTTGCTCAATATGTGCTGGCTGCGCTTTTGCAAATTTCACTGAAATGCAACTTAAAACTCAACGAAACAACAATAGGAATTATTGGCGTTGGTAATGTTGGTAAAAAAGTTGAAAATATATGTCGAATTTTAGGAATGAATGTTTTGCTTTGCGATGCTCCCCGAAAACAAAATGAAAATAATACATCATTTCTTGATATTGATGAAATTGTTGAAAATGCTGACATTATCACTTTGCATGTTCCTCTTAATTATGATGGAAAACATAAAACATATCATCTTTTTGATGCCAAAATGTTTGAAATATTGAAGGCTAAAATTTTGATAAACACTTCACGAGGCGAAATTGTTGAAACTAATGCGCTGAAAACGGCGGTAATAAACAAAAAGATAGATTTTTCCGTTATTGATGTTTGGGAAAACGAACCAAAACCGGATAAAAATTTACTTTCGTTTGTTGATATTGCCACTCCTCATATTGCAGGATATTCGTTGGAAGGAAAAGCCGCAGGCACAATGATGACAGTACATTCTGTTTCAAAATTTTTTAATTTTGGATTAGATAACTGGCAAATCAGTCTGCCCGAAGTTGAGCAGCAAATTATTATCGACTGTACCGATAAATCTGTCGTAAATATTTTGCAAAATATTGTAAAATCGACTTACAATATAATGAACGACAGCGATTTATTGAAACGCAATGCAGATGATTTTGAAACGTTACGTTCTGATTACCGATTACGACGAGAATTTGCATCTTATAAAATTTTTGTAAAAAATATAAACGATAAACAAAAAAAAATATTAAATTTGCTAAATTTTAATTTGATGGAAAGTTGAAATGAAATTATTTGAATACTATCTTAAAACATTGCAAACATGCTAAACGAAAACGATTTACGGAAACTGAACGAAACAGGTATAGATAAAACAACCGTACACGAACAGTTGAAACGATTTGAAACAGGATTTCCTTTTTTGAATATAAAATCTGCGGCAAACAATAAATGCGGAATATTAAAACTTTCGGCAGATGAACAAAACAAGTTTGAAGCAATTTACGAAAATTTTGACGGAAAAAAGATGAAATTCGTTCCCGCTTCAGGAGCGGCTTCGCGAATGTTCAAATCGCTGTTCGAGGCTAAAGAAATGCTCGAATCGGGAACAAATGCCGACATTGTAAACGCTAAAAATCCGACTGTAAAATATTTCTTTGAAAACCTGACAAAATTTGCATTTTATGATGAACTGGCAAAATATAAAATATCATCAAATGCAGAAATTCTGGAATCGCTGCTTACATCTCAAGGATTGAACTATGGAAATCTGCCGAAAGGCGTTTTGCTTTTCCATAAATATGCAAATTTCAAACGAACGCCATTTGAAGAACATTTGGTTGAAGCGGCAAAATATGCGCAGGAAATCAAAACAAAAACGGCAAATCTGCACTTCACCGTATCAACCGAACATCTTGATATGTTCAAAAATTTGCAGAATAAAACCATGAAAACTTATACCGATAAATACAAAATCAATTACAAAATAAATTTTTCGACACAAAAGAAAACGACTGATACAATTGCCGTTACAAAAAACAATTTGCCTTTCCGCAGCAACGACTGCTCTTTGGTTTTTTATCCCGGCGGACATGGCGCATTGCTCGAAAATCTTAATGAAATCGACAGTGATATTATTTTTATAAAAAATGTGGATAACGTTGTCCCTGAAACAAAACTTGAAGAAACAATACGCTGGAAAAAAATAATTGCCGGCGTTTTGATTGATTACAAAAATAAAATTTACGAATATGTAAACTGTTTGCAAACAAATGCCGATTCTCAAAAAATAAATGAAATCATTGAATTTTTCAGCAAAAAACTTTATATTGAACTTCCGAAAAATGCAAATAAAGAACTTTTACTTGCAAAACTGAACAGACCGATACGTGTTTGCGGAATGGTGAAAAACGAAGGCGAACCGGGCGGCGGTCCATTTTTGATAAATGAAAACGATGGCACAACTTCGCTGCAAATTCTTGAAAGTTTACAAATTGACAAAACCAACAAAGATGCAATGGAAATATTTGCTTCGTCCACGCATTTCAATCCTGTCGATTTAGTTTGCTGGATTAAAAACGCCAAAGGCGAAAAATTTAATCTTATTGATTTTCGCGACAATTCAACAGGTTTCATTTCAGAAAAAAGCAAAGCAGGAAAAGAAATTAAAGTGCTTGAACTGCCCGGACTCTGGAATGGCGCAATGAGCAACTGGAATACCGTTTTTGTTGAAACGCCGATAGAAACATTTAATCCCGTAAAAACAGTAAACGATTTGCTTCGCAAACAGCATCAGATATGATTAATTAATAACTAATAATTTACAAACAAAAGAATGAAAAATATATTTATAACAGTTTTATCCGTTTGCGCTGTGAATTTGCTGTCGGCGCAGTCGTACAAAATAGATGTAACAATAAAAGGACTTGCCGACTCAACAATATTACTTGCAGTACACGGCGGAGCAACAAAATACTCGGTTGACACCGCAGTGCTTGACAAAAACGGCAAAGGCTCGTTTTCAAAACCAAGAGCGCTCGAAGGCGGAATGTACTTTATTGCTACAGGTGGAACCGCTTTATTTGATTTTCTGGTTTCAGCCGATGGCAGCGATAATTTTGGAATAATAACAGACAAAGATGATTATTCAAAAGTCGAATTTGTCAACTCGCCCGAAAATACGGCAATGCTGGCCTATATTGATTACAGAACTCAACATCAAAAAAAATACGAACAACTGATTGAAAAGCTTAAAACAAGCGCCGAAAACAGCGACGAGCAAAAAGAATTACGAAAACAGCTGCTTAATTTTAACCTTCCGCTTGTTGCTTTTTCCGACAGTTTGGCAAATAAATATAAAGGAAAATTTCTGGCGACAGTTGTAAATGCATTTAAACCTCCTGTCGAACCCGACTTCAGCCTGCCCGCCGACGAACCCGACAGAGACCGCAAAATAGCAATGAATTATTATTTGTTCAGTAAAGAACACTTTTTGGATAATATAAATTTTGAAGATGAAAGAATATTGAGAACACCGTTTTTTGAATCAGAAATTCTTGATTATTACCTCAAAAACGTTTTGATTTTCAAAGAATCCGATTCAATAATTCCGTGTATCGACAAAATAATGACGCGTATGACCCACGGCTCGCGAATTTACAGATACATACTTTCGCACATATTCAATCTTTATTATGCTTCAACAGTTATGGGACACGAAGAAATAGTCATATATTTAGGCGAAAACTATTATCTGAAACCCGAAACAACATGGGAAACCGAAAAATTCAGAAACGAACTGATTAATTTCATAGAGCGCAACAAACCGACATTGATAGGAAAAACATCTCCCGATTTGCTGTTGCCAATGCCTGATGGAAAACGTTATGAATCAATTCACGGACTTACCGCAAACTATATCGTACTGTATTTTTACGATACCGATTGCGGACATTGCAAAGAAGAAACGCCGCGAATAAAAACGGTTTACGACAAATACAAAAACGAACTCGGACTCGAGGTTTATGCCGTATATGTGCAAACCGACGAACAAAAATGGCTGGATTTTATTGACAAAAACAAACTCGACTGGATTAACGTGTGGGATCCGTATCGCACTGGAAATATTTATAATACATTCAATACGGCAACAACACCCCAAATTTATTTGCTGGATAAAAATAAAAAAATACTTGCGCGCCGTTTAGATTCCTCTAATCTCAGCAAACTGTTGCAAATTTATGCTGAAAAAAACAATAATTGAGAGAAAATAAATTTTTGCTATAAATCTGTTTCGCAAATAATAAATTCTGAAACCTGCAGATAAAGATTTTTTATAGAATTGAAATTATTCTACAATTTGTCCATCTACCCATATTGGATATACTTTTAATTGAACTTTATATAGATATAGGCAAAAATTCGGCTAAATATGAACTTTTTTCTTTATCTTCTTTTGTCTTGATACACAAAAGAAGCAGAAAGAAATAATTGTCTGAAATTTTTAATGTATTATACCAAAACGGTATCAAAATAGACTAAAATAT
>JAITLJ010000117.1 GCA_031277925.1 Prevotellaceae bacterium
CTTCGGTATGTCCGTACATGCTTTCAAAGTTGAATATTCCGCAATGTGCAATAAAAGCCTTGAATCGTTTGTTATGATTTCCGGCGAGGAAGAAAACCGAATATCCGCCGTAACTTGCGCCAACGCAGCCCAGACGCTGATTGTCGCACCAGGGTTCTTTGGCGACTTCGTCAATTGCGCTCAGATAGTCGCGTATATTTTGTCCGCTGTAATCGCCCGAAATCTGGTCTAACCATTCCTGTCCAAACGACTGCGTGCCTCTTCGGTTGGGCGCAACAATAACATAACCATGCGCTGCCATTAACTGAAAATTCCAGCGATAACTCCAAAACTGGCTGATAACGCTCTGAGGTCCGCCTTCGCAGTAGAGCAGTGTTGGATATTTTTTTGAAGCATCAAAATTCGGAGGAAATACCACCCATGTCAGCATTTGTTTGCCATCGGTAGTTGTTATCATGCGTTTTTGAACTTCGCCCATTTTAATATTGTCGTAAATATTTTTATTTACAAAGCTGATTTGTGTAATATTTACATTATTGCCAATATCTATTTTGAAAATTTCGGTTGCTTTTGTTTGTTTTGTTATTTCGGCAATAATTATTTCATCTTTTTTGGTAAAATGATTTATATCGTGGTCGCCTGATGTAAGCATTTCAACCTGCTGAGTATTACAGTCCACTCTGCATATTTGATGTGTCGCTTCGACCGGCGCTATAAAGTAAATCAGGTCGTTTCCATCCCAAACCACATTTGCTGCGTTGTAGTCGAATGAAGGCGTAAGATATGTCATCGAGTTGTCGCTGCTGTTCCACACAAACAGCCGTTCCTTGTCGCTTTCGTTGCCTGCGCGCCGCATACTGATGAAGGCGATTTTTTTGTCGTCGGGCGACCACACAGGATAGGTGTCATAACCTTGAAATTCGTTCAGGTTTTTGCTTTCGTTATATTCTTTGCAAATATTTTTTGTTGTTCCGCTTTCGGCATCGTAAACAAAAATATCCGACTGTGTCGACAGGGCATATTCTGTACCTGTCTGTTTTTTGCATGTGTAGGCAAGTTGAGTTCCGCTGCTGTTCCATGCTATTTCCGATATGTCGAAATACGGAGACATTGGCGCATCCCATGCTTCGCCTTCCATAATATCTTTGCCGTTTTCGACTTTACCATTATTTATATCTGCAACAAAAATATGCGAATATTTACCTTCGTCCCAGTAATTCCAGTGGCGCACCATCAAATCGTCATAAATTTTTGCCTTCGACTTATCCAAATCGATATATACATCGGCAGAATTACGTTTTGCTGCGGCAACTTTTTTTGTGTAAAAAATTCTGTTTTCGGCAGGCGCAATGCCAAATCCTTCGATGCCGCCTTCGACAAATGAAAACTGCCTGAGCAATCCCGTTTTGGCGTCTGCCGTAAAAATCTGTTCATCTTTCAGCACATACAGTTTGTCGCCCGACTTGCTCCATGCAGGACTGGCAACGTTATCCGACAGTTTTACCGCCTGACTGCCGGCCTCAAGCGAAATAAGCCAGAGACTTGTTACGCCCTTGTTGGCTTCTATGCTGTAATTGGTAACGGTATATGCCACGTTTTTTCCATCAGGCGAAATCAGGCTTGTGCCTGTCCGTCCCATTTTCCACATGATTTCGGGTGTGAGGATACCTGCCGAAATTTCGGCGGCTGTAAGTTCATTATTGAATGCCGGTATTTCGGCGCTTTTGTCTGCATCCGCCGAACAGGCTGTGATAATTGTTATTGACATAAACAATGCTATTAATTTTATTTGTTTCATAATTTATAATTTTTAATTATTACTGATTTTTATTTGCAAAATTATAAAAAACATGACAATAATCAAAAAAAATTTAATTTATAAAAAAAACAATGTTAAATTTTTACTCTGTCTGGGATGATTATATTATAGCAAATGTTGTAAAATAAATGCGTTTTGGTTGTAAAATGTTGTAATTTGGTTGTAAAATGCCTTCTTTCGGGTTATCAGAAAGTCGAGCGAGGCTCTAAAAGACTCGAACGAGGTTCTAAAAGACTCGAACGAGGTTCTAAAAGACTCGAGCGAGGCTCTAAAAGACTCGAGCGAGGCTCTAAAAGACTCGAGCGAGGCTCTAAAAGACTCGAACGAGGTTCTAAAAGACTCGAACGAGGTTCTAAAAGACTCGAGCAAGGCTCTAAAAGACTCGAGCGAGGTTCTAAAAGACTCGAGCGAGGTTCTAAAAGACTCGAACGAGGTTCTAAAAGACTCGAACGAGGTTCTAAAAGACCCGAGCGAGGTTCTAAAAGACCCGAACGAGGTTCTAAAAGACCCGAGCGAGGTTATAAAAGACCCGAGCGAGGTTCTAAAAGACCCGAACGAGGTTCTAAAAGACCCGAACGAGGTTATAAGAGAAATGATTTTATTGCGGTAATAAATAAAAAAACCTCTTGAAATCAAATTTGATTTCAAGAGGAATGATTGTCATTAATTATTACTCTATACAAGCTTACGAACATAAATTTATTCTTCCTTCTTTCGTTTAGTTGATGGGAAGCGGCTTTTCAAGTCGTTGTAAATTTCTTTGGCGCCGGGGATGTCTTGCGCGGCGGCAATTTTCACGGCATTGTAGAACACGAGCGCCGCCTGATAGGCTTCGCTTCCGGCAGCCATCGAGGTATCGTCGATACTGTCCGACAGTTGCTGCGCCGATATGTGTATTGTACGCAATCCTGTAGCGTCAGCCATATCAATATCAAACTCTTCGATGTTGAGGTATGACGGGCATAGAGCAGGATAGTGGCGTGCATAATCGAAAGCTTTTTCTACAAAGCTGAGGGTTTTATCTCCCATTTTGGGCAACGAATGTCGCTCGTCAGGAGAAAGCACTAATAAATAGGGAGCGAGCAATGCGTTCGCTTCGTCAATTTTTGATTGCGCCTGCGCCAGCACTTGCGGCGGGATAGGCACTGAATGTTGATTTTCCATTTTTTTTACAGTTTTTATTAAAACAAAAATTTATCGCCGTAAAGGTATAAAAAAAATATCACAATGTATATCTTTTATATATTTTTTTTATCAAAATCTCGAATTTTAATGATTTTTTTATCATCAAATTTTAAAAAACAGGCAATTTCGACCTTTCATTGCAGTTATTTCGGCATTGGCAGTCAGAATTTTTAATCTTTAAAAACTGTGTTTTAAAAAATATGTTTTATTTTTGACACTTTGATAATGTGCATTTTATAACTTTTAATTTTGGATTTAATAATTTTTAACTAAATAAATTAGTTTGCAAACTAAAATTATTAGTTACTTTGTAAAATAAAATTTATTGTTATGAGAAAACTTACAGCAAAAGAAGAAGAAATTATGGAATTTTTTTGGAAAAAGGGACGGTTATTTGTAAAAGAACTTTTAACGTTTTACGATGAGCCGCGACCACATTTCAACACCGTTTCGACTATTGTGCGCATACTCGAAAGCAAGGGATTTCTGTCGCACGAAACATTTGGCAATACTTACAGGTATTTTGCCATCGTAAGCGAAGAGGAATTTCACAAAGAAACGCTGAGAAATATTGTCAGCAAATATTTCAACAATTCGTATCTTAACATCGTTTCGTCGTTTGTTGAAGAAGAAAAAATTTCGCTCGATGAATTGAAAAAAATAATAGAAAAAGTACATAAATCCTGAAAAAAAATCAAAATCATGGGAACAATTTTAGTTTATATCATCAAATCCGGAATATGTTTGTCGGTATTTTATTTATTCTACAAAATTCTGCTGAGCAACGAAACATTCCACCGATTCAATCGCGCCGCCCTGCTGGGAATTTTATTTTTGTCGGTTGTATTGCCGTTTATCGAAATCTCTTCGCATCAACCGCTGTCCGAAATACCTGACAACTTAATGCTGCTGCTGCAATCGGAAATTATGTCATCAAATACATCCAGCATTGCGCTGATTGAGCAACCCGAAACGCCGGCAGTCACATTAACATGGTTGCATGCTCTGCTGCTGATTTATATTGCAGGCATAATATTTTTGGCAATACGCAATATTTATTCCATAATCAAACTTTACATTCTTATAAAAAACGGGAAACGTCAAGTTCTCGAAAACAACATCACGCTTATTGTGCACAACAGCCATACTGCGCCTTTCAGCTGGTTTGGATATATTGTTATTTCAGAAAAGGATTTTGACGAAAACGGGAATGAAATCATCAGCCACGAAAAGGCGCATATCAAAAAACGACATTCGATAGACTTGCTGATATGTCATATTTACGACACTTTACAGTGGATTAATCCTGTTGCGTGGCTGTTCAAACGCGAATTGCAAAACATACACGAATACGAAGCCGACGAGGCAGTACTGAAAAAAGGAATCAATACAAAGCAGTATCAACTGCTGCTGATACAAAAAGCAGTAGGCGCAAAACTTTTTGCACTGGCAAACAATTTTAATAAAAACAAACTTCAAAAACGCATAGCAATGATGTCAAAAAACAAATCAAATCCGCTTTCAAAACTGAAATATTTATATGTATTGCCAATGCTTGCCATTGTGATAACGACATTTGCAAATCCGCAGGTGAAAAATGAAATGGAAAAAATTTCGTCAGTCAGCATCAGCGATTTTATCAGCCAAAACGGCAATTCGACACACGAAACAGATGCTGAACAAATGCCGCTAATGGTGAATTTAACAGTAAACACTCAGGACAGCATTGCCGAACAAAAGCCTGAAAAGTCAAATTCAAATGTTGTAATTATTGTTGATGGCAAAGCGGTTAACACTATCGACGATATTGATAGAAATGATATAAAAAGTATATCCGTTATTAAAAACAAAACGGAGGCAGAAAAAGATGGCGATGAAAAAAAACATTTTATAATTATAACAACATCGAAAGATTCGGGTACATTAACGGCATACGTCAGCGACAGCATAAACGATAAAATGTTTATTGATATAAAAACTTTAAACATCGATTCGCTGTATAAACCGCATTTTTATTTTTCAAACGAACGTAACGATTCGCTGTTGAAAGCACATAATTTTAATATAAAATCATGGAACGATTCGCTGGCGAAAGCACATAATTTTGATATAAAATCATGGAACGATTCGCTGGCGAAAGCACATAATTTTGATATAAAATCATGGAACGATTCGCTGGCGAAAGCA
>JAITLJ010000152.1 GCA_031277925.1 Prevotellaceae bacterium
TATCTTTTATAAAAGCAATGTATGGAAAAATATCCAAATGTAAATATGACTTTTGAATATCATCTATGAATTTCTGTATCTCCGCATCATTTAATTCCGACAATATGCGTACATGAAAATTTCCTCCGCCCTTATATATATTTTCATAATTAAATCTTTGTTTAAATTTTTCTAAACATTCTTCTGAAATTTTCGTTACAAAAATTGATCGCTTTTTTATTTCCTGTGTCGCTCCATCTGAGGGAACATTAAATATAAACGATTGAATACCGGAAATGTCGCACTTAAAAAAATAATTATTCATATTATGTTTAACTTATATGTTTTATGGTACAAAAATAAAAAAATATTATCGTTTGACAAAATGAATATTAAAAAAAATATAATATCAGAATTTTTTACCGCATGACAAAAAATGCACTTTTTATGTAATCATTTGGTTATAAATATATTGAGTTGCGGAGTTTAAGCGGACTTGAAATTTCGTATCTTTATAGCAAACGATTAAAATTATAATGGAAATGAAAAATATCAGGGCTATTGCAAAAAACTGTCAATTAATTTTATTTTTTTGCAAAATTTTTGCAAAAAAATAGATAAAGCCCGAATAGAATTCTTTGGACTGTTTTTCGCTTTTTAATATTTTAAAATTTTGTCATTCACTTATGAAAAGATATATGAAATATTCCATCAAAGTAAATTATAACAATCTAAATATTAATGCATTATCAATATTTTTTTGACTTGCAAAGGTTTCATTTGTTGTTTTTAGACCAGTCTTCTACAGTAACATAACCATCTTCGCCTTTCCATTTGGCAATGTATGGATTGTAGTTGCAGTTAGCAGGTTGTGAATAAACAGTCGCTCCTTAAAAAGGGTTGAAACGGTTAATAATTAATAAATTATAGGCATAAATTATCGAATAAAAATACCGAGTTTTATACAGATACAGGCAAAAATTCGGCAAAATATGAACTTCTTTATCTTCTTTTGTCTTGATACAAATTAACAGAAAGCAATAATTGTCCGAAATTTTTAATGTTTTAGCTTTGTCCTTTTTTTATTCGTAAGGAGCAACTATTTCACAGTTTATAAGGATCGACTAAATATTGTTTTTGTCTTTGGCGAAAATTCTGCAATCGGTGCAAACATAACGAAACTCGCAATTCCTGCAAACCTCTATTTCGTCTTTTTTATATCCCAATATTTTGAGAAAGAAGAAGTTGTTAGTGTATTTTCGATTTCATCATTTAAGATATTTCCAAAAACAGTTTCTGAAAACAGACTAATACCAAAACGGTATCAAAACAGACTGAAAAATAATGATATTTTGCTGATATTCAATTTATATAAATTGCAGTTTGATGGCGTTTTGGTATAAAATATAATGATATTTTGTCGATATTCAATTTGTATAAATTACAGTTTGATAGCGTTTTGGTATGAATTTAAACAGTTTCTTGTTTTGAAACAAAAAAACGACCAAATTATTTCAGTCGTTTTTTATTCTGTGGGAGCACATGGATTCGAACCAAGGACCCTCTGCTTGTAAGGCAGATGCTCTGAACCAGCTGAGCTATGCTCCCGATAGTTTTATATATGGGACTGCAAAAGTATGCATCTTTTTTTATTTTGCAAAATTTTTGCGCATTTTTTTTTAATATTTGATAAAAATAAAATATCAGTGTTTTATATATTGTTGTTTTTCAGTATTTTTAATAATTCTTTCGGAACATTTGTTATATATTTTGCTTTTGCCTTTTCCAATTCGCTTTTGCTGCGGAAGCCCAACTACGTCATGTTGGTAACATTTTGGCATTTTTTTGCTGTGAAAATATCTGCATCCGAATTGCCTGTAAATACAAATTCGAAAGCATAAATTGATAGACAGTTTGTAGCGATGCCTGCAATATTTCCAATAAAATACAGCATTTTATCATACAGTCATTTTATTGCTTGTTTTTTCGTGTGTTGATTCTTTTGCGTACGAGGGTAAAAATAATTCCGAAAATTATAATAATAAGCGGAGGAATCAATGTGTTTATAAGTATTATTCGATTTCGGTTCAATACAAGCATTTCTTTATCGAGCAAGCGCAATGATATGTCATGTGAATGAATTTCAAGCAGTCCGCTGTCGTCTGTAAGATAAAGAATTATGTTTTTCACAAAATCTTTATTCCCAAAAGTTCTGTTCATGTATCTGTCGTATCCGAGCGGAAGCGATATTGTTCTGTTTGCTCTGCGCACAACATCATTTCGAATAATATCGCCATCGGAAGCAATAAACATTTTTACGCGTTTGCTTTCGGCTGTAAAATCAAACGGATTGCCGTTATTGTATTTGTTTAATATTCGATTTTTAAATCCCGATTCAAAATTTCCTTCAAAAACGGCTGCAATTGTTTTGAATGATTGATTAAAATCAATTTCTGTAATTTTGTCGTTTATCTGCGAGAGCGAAATGATTGACGGCGTTTTTGTAATTTTTACTCGGTCGGAGGTTTGCAAAAGCGGAACTTTTTGCACATTCGATTTCGACGAACCGACAAAATCCAGAGTGCTTGCATATTGCGATTTTACTAAATTTACACCTTTGGTAATTATATTATTGTAATTTGCAAAAAGCAAAGGATGATAAAGCCATCGTTCGGGTTGGAAATTAGGTTGCGAGCCGACAGCGGCAATATTTACGGGAATATATGCACATTGCAAATCCTGAATCAGATCGGCATTTATTCGCGCTCCGTAGCGGAACAGCAAATCATCAAGATTGTGCATATTCTGTACGGCATAAGTAAACTCGCCGTTTGCAAGACTGTCTTCGTGTACGTTAACTTCGTCAATAAACCATGCTACATTTCCTCCATTCATAATGTATTGATCAATAACCAATTTATCATCTTCGCTCCATGTTTTTTGAGGTTTTGCAACTATCACTGTTTTATATTCATCCAAAACGCCGACCTTGCCATTGAGCGTTGTACGACTGGTTTTATAAAATTGTGAAAGTTCTTTTTCCAAATCGCCGGTTGCATAAGAATCGAGTTCGCCGTGTCCTTCGATAAATGCGATATGCGGAAATTCTTTGCGGCTCAACAGTTTTATTGTCGAAATCAATTCAAATTCAATATTTTGGTATGCCAGATTTATATTTTCTTCGGGCGAGAATATTTCGTTGTATTTGAAAAAATTTATTGATTTTTCTTTGCCTTTGTATGTAACTATGGCTGACGGAAATATATTTCGTTGAGTTGCTCCGCCTTCATCGTCGTTTATTTGAACGGTAAACGGTTCGATGCCTTTGCTTGTCAATTCCGTAAAAAAGGCTTCCCGTTCGGTTTCGTTTCCTGACATTGGATTTATAAAATCATACTGTAAATATTGATGTCCGTAAATTTGGAGTTCATCAAGCGTTTCTTTTATTGAACGGCGCAATTTTTTAAATTCAACAGGCATTTCGCCATCCATATATATGCGAACGTAAACAATATCATCAAGTTGCTGTATCGTTTTTTTACTTACATCGTTTATTGTATATCGTTTGTCGGATGTTAAATCTATTCTGAAAAATGCCGATGATAAAATGATATTGGCTAATAATATTGCAACAATTATCAGCAGTGTTTGTGTTATATTTTTTTGTTGTAATCGCATATTATTAAAAATATTTACCATTTTCGAGATTGTAATTTGAGGCGCGTAAGCAGTATAAAAATGATTATAACGCTTAAAAAATAAAGAATATCGCGAGTGTCAACAACGCCGCGACTGATCGACTGATAATGCTCGTTTATGCTCAACGACAATAAAAAACTGTCGGCAAACGAAAATATTTTAATGCTCGAAAGTTCGACTATTCCAATATACATAAAGAAACAAATTACTGCCGAAAGTACAAATGCAAAAATTTGATTGTCGCTTAGCGATGATGCAAAAATGCCGATTGCAGCATAGCACGATGCCAGAAAAAATAATCCTGTAAACGATCCCCATGTTCCGCCAATATCAATATTACCAACAGGATTTCCGAGTTGATAAACAGTTATAAAATACAATAAACATGGCAATAATGACAAAAATACAAGCATAACCGCCGCCAAAAATTTTGCTATAATAAGGCTTAATTCGCTAATTGGTTTTGTGAATAAAATCTCGACAGTTCCCATTTTTTTTTCTTCTGCAAAACTGCGCATTGTTGTTGCCGGAACAAGAAACAAAAAAATCCATGGCGCAATTATAAACAAAGTGTCGATGTTTGCATAGCCACTGTCGATTATATTCATTTCGCCATGTGAAATCCACATAAACCAGGCTGTAAGGAAAAGAAAAATCACAATGCTTATGTATCCAGTAAGCGATGAAAAAAACAGTACGATCTCTTTTTTAAATATTTGCAACATCTTTATTTTTCAATTTATTAATTTCGTCAATCACTGTTTTTGCTATGCGATATGCTGTGCCTTGTTCGCCCAACATTTCGGCTAATTCCGTATAATCATCGACAATTTGTTTGCGTCTTACAACATCAAACAGCAATCCGTTCAGTTCGGCTTTCATTTTTTCAACCGACATGTCATGCTGTATAAGTTCTTTGACAACAGGTTTATTCATTATCAGGTTTACCAGCGAAATGTATTTTACTTTTATCAATCGTTTACCTATTTGATACGAAATTTCGCTGCCGCCGTAACATACCACCTGACGCGCTCCGAGCAAGGCTGCTTCGAGAGTTGCCGTGCCTGATGCTACAATTGCAACCGAGCAGTGCATAAGCGTTTCACAGGTTTGATTATACACAATTGCCATTTCGTAATTAGGCAAATGTTTTCTGTAAAAATTTTTATCAATAGATGGCGCCGCAGCAAGTACAAACTGATATTCGGGAAAATCGTTTATTATTTTTTTTACTCGCGGCAAAATATAGTCGATTTCCTGTTTTCGACTGCCTGCAAGCACTGCAATAATTGGCTTGTCGGGTAAATCATTGTGCTGAATAAAATAGTCAAATGATTTTTTATTTGCCAAATGTTCGTTAATCAAATCGGTCAAAGGATTTCCTTCGTAACATACATCCATGTTCCAGCGTTTGAAATATTCAACTTCAAAGGGAAAAATTACGAAAAGTTTGTCTGTAAATTTGCGCAGTTTCTTTACGCGCGATTCTTTCCATGCCCAAACTTTTGGCGCAATATAATAAAATACGCGAAATCCTTTGCTTTTGGCAAATTCGCCAATACGAAAATTAAATCCGGGATAATCAATCAATATAAGCACATCAGGACTGTAATCCAATATATCCTGTTTGCAAAATTTGATGTTTCGGAGTATTCGGCGAAGTTTTTTCACTACTTCCCAAAAACCGATAATGGCAGTATCTTTATAATGGCACACTAAATTTTTATCCTGCAAATTCATTAAGTCGCCGCCCCAAAAACGAAATTCCGCGTTTGCGTCAATTTGTTTCAGTTCGCGCATTAAATTCGAGCCGTGTAAATCACCCGATGCCTCGCCAGCTATTATATAGTATTTCATATTCGATGGTTATTAAATAAACAAAGTTATAAAAAATTTACGAATTACACGCTGTCAAATAAAAATTCCAATAAAATTGAAAATTGGCATTAATTTTCAGATAATGCATAAAGGAATAAAAGTGCTGTCATTTTTGCGAAGAAGAGTAATGCGCAAGTTTGCAGACTGCGCCCAACGGCAGTTGTATAATTTAAACGTAAAAAAAGCGCAATTTTTGTTTGCGCTTTCTTTTACTTTCATTTGCAAATTATTATTGCAAAGTTCCTGATTGTGCCTGATTTATCATTTCGTTATTGGCAACGATATAAACTTCGACACGGCGATTTTTTGCTCTTCCTTCTACTGTGCTGTTATCGGCAATAGGATCGTCATAAGCCAAACCTTTCATGGCAAGACGTTGACCGTTAACGCCGTGACTCATTAAGTTGTTTGCAACTGCCTGTGCGCGTTCCAGCGATAGTTTTTCGTTCACCTGACGAGAGCCTGTGTTATCGGTATGACCGAATATTAGCACGTTTGTAAGAGGATTATTCTGCAACGACGCTGCAAAATTTTGCAATGAATTACGGGCTGCCGTGTTTAATTCGCTTTTATTTGTTGCAAACAGAATTCCCGAATCAAAGGTAACTTTAATTGCCTGCAAACCATTGCTGTCGGTTGTGTTTTCAACTTGCGCTCCGTTTATTTGTTCCAATTCGGCTTTTTGTTTATCCATTTTTTTACCGATAATAACGCCTGCTCCCGTTCCTACTGCAGCTCCAATTGCTGCGCCAATAACTGTTCCTTTGGTATCTTTACCGATAAGATTTCCGATAATTCCACCAATGAGAGCGCCTCCTGCGCCTCCTGCTACTCCACCTTTTGTGGCATTACTTGTTTCGTTGCAACCTGACATCAAAAGTGACGTGCATAAAAGTGCCGAAACATAAATTTTGATTTTTTTCATGATATCTGCTTTTAATAAATTTATTTAATATTTTTATTTAACTGTTATATTCAATTTTTTATTATAATATTTTCCTGATTTGTTATGCGTTCGCAATAATGGCACTGTAATGTAACTTTATCTTTTGATATAACTTTGAACTTCGATTTTATGTTTTCAATATTACTTACGCATTTCGGATTTATACATTTTGCTATACCTTCGATAAAATCAGGAACTTCAACAATTTTTTTCTCTATCACTTCATAATCTTTTATTATATTCAATTTTGCCTGAGGCGCCACCAAAGTAATTCTGTTTATTTCATCATCCTTAAAATATCTGTCGGCAATTTTGATAATTGCTTTATTGCCCATTCGCTTACTTTCAAGATTCATGCCAAAAGTAATCTGATGTTCCGATTTTTCGAGTCCGAGAATTTGTATCACTTTGAATAATGCATTTGATGGAATATGGTCAATCGCTGTACCGTTTTTGATTGCACTTACTTTTAATTCTTTTTGCATATAATTGATTTTTTCGTTTTTTTTAATTTTATTTAACTGTTATTTCAATCCTAAAACGTATGCTATTATTGCCATTCGGGTATAAACGCCGTTGAGCGATTGAGTAAAATAATATGCTTTGGGATTATCGTCCACATTAATATCTATTTCGCCTACGCGGGGCAGCGGATGTAAAACTTTTACATTTTGTTTTGTATTTTCGAGCATTTCGTTTGTCAGAACATAAATATTTTTAACTTTCTCGTATTCGAGTAAATCCGAAAAGCGTTCGCGCTGTACGCGAGTCATATAAATAATATCTGCATCGCTGATATTTTCGGTAAGTTCGCTGTGTTCTGAATATTTAAGACCTAATTTGTCGAGATAATTTTTATATTCGACAGGCATTTGCAATGCTGAGGGCGCAATAAATTTGAATTTTGTATTGAAATGCGACATCGCCATCAGCAATGAATGTACGGTGCGTCCGTATTTCAGGTCGCCAATCATTGTGATTGTAAGATTTTCGAGTTTCCCCTGCGTCTTTTTGATTGAATACATGTCGAGCAAAGTTTGGCTTGGATGTTGATTGGCTCCATCGCCGGCATTAATCACGGGAACTTTTGATATTTCGCTTGCATAACGCGCTGCGCCTTCGATATGATGTCGCATTATTATCAAATCGGCATAGTTTGCTATCATCGAAATTGTATCTTTCAAAGTTTCACCTTTCGATACGCTTGTATTTGCAGAATCGGAAAATCCGATAATTTTACCGCATAAACGGTTTACCGCTGTTTCAAAACTCAACCGCGTACGTGTGGATGGCTCAAAAAAAATCGATGCAACTACCTTGTTCTCCAAAATATTCTGATTGGGATTGTTTTCAAATTCGGCTGCCAAATCAAGTACTTTAAGTATTTCATTTTTACTAAAATCCGTGATAGATACAAGACTTTTCATTATATTTACGCTTATCTTAAATTTTATAATTCCGCAAATGTAATAATTATAATCGACAGTAAAATATTCAATATGATTTTTTTTTTGAACAATTCTCGATAAAGCGTTTTACAAAATGATACGCCTATTATTAATTTTGCATGCTTACAGATTCGATTTTCAATAAAAGATGATAAAAAAACAAATAACCATACTCATAGTAGGCTGTATTAAAATCAACAATATTGTAATTTTGTATTTTATTTTGATATGGATATTAAAAAAAATCGGCAAAAGATTACGCGAATTACATATCGCCAGAGGATGAAGTCAAGAAAAATCGCGTTTGAATGCGAGTTGAACAGGACTTATAATAGCAAGTATGGAACAGTGTCGGCGCAATATATCCATTGCAAATATTGAGAAAATTGCAAGGGTATTTGATATTTCAGTTTCAGAATTTTTTAGTTCAAATTTGTTTTAATAGTATTAACGCATAATTTCGGTCGAAATCATCAAAATCATGCGCAGTGAAAGTATAAAATCGATCGAAATCATCAAAATCATGCGCAGTGAAAGCATAATTTCGGGCGAAATGAGGTTTTATGTTTGCCATTTTTCATTTTGCTATCAACATTTTATTTCGCAGGGACAGGCCGAAAGCCGTAATCTTCGTATACAAG
>JAITLJ010000159.1 GCA_031277925.1 Prevotellaceae bacterium
GAAAAAGATGGAAATGTTGAAAGAAAAAATTTTCAAATTATTTTTTGCTTATTTTTTTGCGAAATTTTTATTATTCCGCCGCATAAAATTGGCTTTTTAAGGAATGACTATATAGATACAGGCAAAAATTCGGCAAAATATGAACTTGTTTCTTTATCTTCTTTTTGTATCAAGACAAATTAACAGAAAGAAATAATTGTCCGAAATTTTTAATGTTTTAGCTTTGTCCTTTTTTTATTCGTAAGGAGCAACTCAATAGTCAATAGATAGAAACGAAATATCTTCATGCATCACGTGCGGAATAGCCACAAATGACTCGAAAAACCGCCGGCGCTCTGCACGTAAACTTTGCTGCGGCAAAATTTCTACCAATATTTTGTCCCTGAATGGGACATCTTTAAATCTTTAATATATCTTTACAGAAGACAGTTCAGTTGTTTTTTTACTGTGATATTTATTTGGTTTTACCATACTTATCGTT
Organism: Prevotellaceae bacterium; assembly: GCA_031277925.1. GTDB lineage: Bacteria > Bacteroidota > Bacteroidia > Bacteroidales > UBA932 > JAIRKV01. The sequence continues at coordinate 482 of JAITLJ010000159.1, forward strand.
TACGGAAATCTTATTTAGTAAACAGAAAACAAGTATTACTGCGCCTGTAATTATAAACGGCAAACTCAACCATTGCCCCATGTTCAACGACATTTGCTCTTCAAACTCAACCTGATTTTGTTTTACAAATTCTATCAGGAAACGCGCTGTGAAAAGTCCAATTAAAAATATTCCGAAAATAACGCCCGGCTTTTTTATTCCCAAATCTTTTTTGAAAAACAGATAATACAAAACTACAAAAAGCAACAGATATGCAAGCATTTCATATATTTGCGTAGGGTGAGCGGGAGAGGTTTCGCCTGCGCGCACAAAAACAAATCCCCATGGAAGGTCTGTTGTATGTCCGTAAACTTCGGAGTTCATCAAATTGCCGAAACGAACAATAGCGCCTGCTACAGGCACGGCAATGGCAATTCGGTCGAGCGACCATATATATGTTTTTTTATATTTTCGACAAAAAAGCCATAATGCAAACAAAATACCAAACGCCGCTCCGTGGCTTGCAAGTCCGGCATAACCGATAAATTTGCCATCGTGAAAAGGTAGAATTATTTCCCATGGATATTTCAAATAATAAGCGCCTTCATAAAACAGACAATGCCCCAGTCGAGCGCCAATGAAAGTAAAAGGTATGACGTAATTTATTGTAAGTTTGTCTAAAAGTTCACGTTTAAGATTTTCTTTTTTGAATATTTGTCTGAAAATAATATAACTTACATAAAAACATAAAACCCAGCAAATGCTGTAATAACGAATTTGAATCAAACCCAGATCGAACAGTACAGGGTCAACATTCCAGTTTATCGAAAGTAATCGTATCATTATTTTTTAATATTTATACATTAATATTTATAATTCTATTCGTGAAAAAACGCTTAATGGCAACCGTTTGCCAAATCTGTCTTCAAGTACAAGTTCGCCAAAAGTTTTTTCTTTTATATTGTCGACAACGGAACATGTAAGCGTATCGGCAGCTATTGCCGAAAAACCGTTTGAATAAAGATTTAACAACAAAAAACTGTTTGTCGGTTCAAGCGTTTTGTTACAATATGCAAGCATTTCAAAAATATTTTCATCAAGTTTCCATTTTTCGCCGTAGGCGCCATGTCCGTAAGCAGGCGGGTCGAGGATAATTCCATTATAGCGTTTTTTGCGTTTTGCTTCGCGTTTTATGAATTTCATTGCATCTTCAATTATCCAGCGAATATTATTGAGATTGCTGATTTGCATGTTTTCGCGCGCCCATGTAACAACCTGTTTCACCGAATCCAAATGCACAACATCGGCGCCTGCAAGTTTTGCCGCTATTGACGCTCCGCCGGTATAAGCAAACAAATTCAAAATTCGCGGTTTTTCTACATCAAGTTTTTTTATTGTTTTGTAGATATAATCCCAATTTTTAGCCTGTTCGGGAAAAATGCCTACATGTTTGAACGATGTTAATCCAAGCCGCAATTTGAAATCCAATTCTTTATTTTTATAACTGATTATCCATTGTTCATGCATAGATTTTTTATTTATCCATGTACCGCTGTCTTCTTTTCCTGATTTGCCGAAGCCTGCGCCCTGCCTGAATGTAGAATCAGCCATTTGTTCCCACTGTTCGTTGTCAAGCGATTTTGTCCATACCGCTTTTGGTTCGGGGCGGCGCACAATGAATTTGCCGAAGCGCTCGAGTTTTTCAAAATCGCCGCAGTCAACAAGTTCATAATCTTTCCAGCTTTTATCAGGGCTTAAAATTTGCATATTTATAAATCATTTTAAGGCTCAAATATACACCAAATTTTATTAATAAAGATAGAAAAAATATTTTACATCACATTTTTCATCGTTATTGAGGTTGTTTTGTATTAAAATGAGGTGATAATTATAATTTAAATTTAAAGATTTAAATAAAAATTACATTAATCAGGTTAATCAATCAAATCACAGTTCAAACAGTTTTCTACCAACATTCTGTACATGCATGAGTTATTTTCTATTGTGCTTTAATTTTAAAATCTTTAAACCTTTAAATTATTAGTTATTTCCCTGTAAATTTTGTTGGAATTTTTATTCTTTTGCATGTAATTCGTAAATTTCATATACCTTTGTAATTCCTTTTGACATTAAATAATAAAAAACATAAGATATGCAAACAATTGACAATTACAATTTCAACGGTAAACGCGCAATAATACGCGTTGATTTTAACGTTCCTATGAACGAAAAATTTGAAGTAACCGATGATACTCGTATTCGCGCCGCAATTCCTACAATCAAAAAAGTACTGGAAAAAGGCGGTTCGGTAATTTTAATGTCGCATTTGGGACGTCCAAAAAAGAATAATGACGATAAATTTTCGCTTTCGCACATTGTCGGAGCTATTGAAAATCGTTTGGGCGTTAAAGTTGCTTTTTCGGGCGACTGTATGGGCGAGAAAACAGCAAAAATGGCATCAGAACTTAAATCCGGAGAAGTAATGCTGCTCGAAAATCTCCGTTTTTATGCCGAAGAAGAAGGCAAACCGCGCGGACTTGCCGAAGATGCAGGCGATGAAGCAAAGGTTGCCGCAAAAAAGGCAATAAAAGAAAGCCAGAAAGAATTTGTTAAAAAATTAGCATCGTATGCCGACTGCTACATCAACGACGCTTTTGGAACCGCGCATCGCGCACACGCTTCTACCGCATTGATTGCCGAATATTTTGCCAACGACAAAATGTTCGGATACGTAATGGAAGGAGAATTGAAAGCCATCGACAAAGTGCTGGAATCGCCCGAACGTCCGTTTACGGCTATTCTCGGCGGCTCAAAAGTTTCGTCGAAAATTACAATAATCAAACGTCTTTTAGACCGCGTTGACAATCTTATTATAGGCGGCGGAATGGGATTTACTTTCATAAAGGCTCAAGGCGGTAAAATAGGAAATTCTATATGCGAAGACGAATATATGCCTTTGGCGCTGGAAATTCTGGAAGATGCAAAACAAAAAAACGTAAAAATTTATTTTTCGGTTGAAACGGTTGTCGGTAATTCGTTCAGCAATGATGCCGATGTAAATGTCGTACCTATCAACAATATTCCCGATGGATGGGAAGGGATGGATGCATCGCCTAAAACGATTTCGATTTGGGAAAATGTGATTCTAAATTCAAAAACCATTCTTTGGAACGGTCCTGTCGGCGTATTTGAATTTTCAAAATTTGCCAAAGGCACTGAAACTATTGCAAAAATAGTTGCAAAAGCCACAAAGAAAGGCGCATATTCGTTAATCGGCGGAGGCGATTCGGTTGCTGCCATCAACAAATTCGGACTGGCAAATGATGTAAGTTATGTATCAACAGGCGGAGGCGCTTTGCTCGAATATATGGAAGGAGTTGAACTGCCCGGAGTAAAGGCAATACGTCAATAATTGTACACTATAAAAAAGATCCAAGATAAAACATACGGGCAGGAAATTGTTGAATTTCGACATGTTTTTTTGCTGTAAAACGGACTTTGTCTTCGCTTTTACGGGCAAATAGAATATTATTGCAAACCAAACTAAACAATCGAAGCTGAACGATTTTATCTGAAAACAATTTTTATTCGTTTGCGCGCACTTGGAAAATTTAATGTTAACTTTGCACAAAATTATTAAGATAATATCATTTTTATTTTATGAACGAAGACAGAATAATTCTCAAATTAGAAGGTATAAAACAGAAATTTGAAGAAATGGGGTTGCAAATTACCGATCCTGACGTTATTGCCGATATGAAAAAATTTATCGAACTGAACAAGGAATATCGTTCTTTGGAACCCGTTGTTTTATCTTTTGACAAATATAAATTAATTGTAGCAAATATAGAATCGGCAAGGGAATTGCTCAAAACCGAAAAAGATGATGAAATGTGCCAAATGGCTGTTGTCGAAATAGAAAATTTGGAAAAACAAAGAGCAGGTATTGAAGAAGAAATAAAAGTATTGCTCATACCCAAAGATCCTCAAGATGACAGAAACGCAATACTTGAAATACGCGCAGGGACAGGAGGAAATGAAGCATCAATATTTGCAGGCGATTTATTGAGAATGTATGTAAAGTTTATAGAAACAAAAGGTTGGAAAATTGAAATCACAAATATATCGGAAGGAACGGTAGGCGGTTTCAAAGAAATAGTTGCAAAAGTTACAGGTTCAGGAGTATATGGAATTTTGAAATACGAATCGGGCGTACATCGCGTACAGCGAGTACCGCAAACCGAAACTCAAGGACGAATTCATACATCGGCTGCATCCGTTGCCGTTTTACCCGAAGCCGAAGAATTTGACATAGAACTCAACGAAAAAGATATTCGCAAAGATATATTTTGTTCATCCGGTCCGGGCGGGCAATCGGTAAATACAACTTATTCGGCAATTCGCCTGACTCACATTCCTACGGGAATTGTTGTACAGTGTCAAGACGAAAAATCACAGATGAAAAATTACGCCAAAGCGCTTTCCGAACTTCGTACTCGAATTTATAACATGGAATATCAAAAATATATTGACGAAATAGCAAGCAAACGCAAAACAATGGTTTCAACAGGCGACCGCTCGGCAAAAATTCGCACATACAATTATCCTCAAAGCCGCATTACCGACCATCGAATAAACTATACTGTTTATAATCTTCCGGCGTTTATGAACGGCGATATTTCGGAAATCATAGACCAGTTGCAAATAGCCGAAAATGCAGAACGCTTGAAAGAAAGCGAACTTTAAAACTGAATTGATATATCATAAATAAAATATTACATAAAGAAACAAATACTAATTTCGCTTTACAAGTGTTACCGAGCCTCTGTATTCGTTGCCGTTTATATCTTTTGCGTAATAATAATATACGCCCGGAGCCAGCATTTTGCCCTGTTTGTTTCGTCCGTCCCAACCT
>JAITLJ010000181.1 GCA_031277925.1 Prevotellaceae bacterium
TTTTGTGTCAAGACAAAAGTAACAGAAAGAAATAATTGTCCGAAATTTTTAATGTTCTAGCTTTGTCCTTTTTTTATTCGTAAGGAGCAACTATTTCACAGTTTATAAGGAGCGACTAAATATCATTAAAACATGAAACCTTTTTTATACAAAATTTATGCATTCTGTCTGATTCTATAAAAAATATATTCGTTGGAATAATCTATCGTCCTGATATTATCGGATTAAAATTAATACCACAACGCCATCAAACTGTAATTTACACAAATTGAATATCAATAAAATATCTTTATATTTCAGGGTATTTTGATGCTGTTTTAGTATAACTCATAAATTTCAATACAAGCATTTAATGAGCATTGATTTTGGATGGAAAATTCGACTGAAATCTAAAAAAAATCACAATCACATTTCATAAGTCGAACTTATTGCGTCGCAATTATAAATTTTTTTGATAATATCGGCAAACAAATCGGCAGTTGACAGTATTTTGATTTTGCCTGTATTTACGTCTTGCCGCAATGGTATTGTGTCGGTAACGATGACTTCGGCAAGTTTCGAGTCGGCTATTCGCTCGTATGCAGGTCCCGAAAGAACAGGATGCGCTGCAAATGCTCTTACGCTTAAAGCGCCTTTGTTCATCATCATATCGGCAACTTTTGTTATTGTTCCGGCTGTATCAATCATATCGTCGAGAACTACAACGTTGCGTCCTTTCACTTCGCCTATTGCAGTCATAGAAGCGACTTCATTGGCTTTTTCGCGCGATTTGTGGCAAATTATCATTGGCGACTTTAAGATTTTTGAATATGCATTTGCGCGTTTTGCCCCGCCCATATCAGGCGCCGCTATTGATAAATTTTCGAGTTTCAAACTTCTTATATATGGAAGAAACAGTTTACTTGAATAAATATGATCGACAGGAATGTCAAAAAAACCTTGAATCTGGTCGGCATGTAAATCCATTGTAAGTACGCGATCAACATGAGCGGCGCAAAGCAGGTTTGCAACTAATTTTGCTCCTATCGAAACGCGCGGTTTATCTTTGCGGTCTTGACGCGCCCAACCGAAATATGGAATTACTGCTACTATTTTATAAGCCGATGCTCGCCGCGCAGCATCTATCATCAAAAGCAGTTCAAACAAATTATCGGATGGTGCAAAAGTAGATTGAATAATAAAGACAGTCGCTCCCCGTACCGATTCATCAAAAGATGGCTGAAATTCACCATCGCTAAATACCGTAACGCTTGATTTACCGAGTTCTGTCCCAAAACTTTTCGTTATCATTTCGGACAGATATCGCGTGCCTCTGCCCGAAAAAAATTTTATTTGATTTGTAGGATGCATTTATTGTTTTTTTTGCAAAGGTAAAATTTTATGTTTTTGTAATAAAAAAATAATATGAACAAAATTTTGTTCATAAATTTATACACGGCATTAATCATTGCAAATTGAATAAAATGATTTGGTTTCGTCAACTAATACCAAAACGGCATCAAAATACCCTGAACTGTAATTATATTTTATTGACAATCAATTTATACAAATGGTATTTTGATAACAGTTTGGTATAAAAAAGAGTATAAAAAGTAATCACGTTATATTAAAAAACCCGCATACAATTGATATATGTATGCGGGTTCGGTTTACAATGGTTGTTGTTTTATTTGGTTTAATCTTATTTTAACGCTGCCTGTGCTGCTGCCAAACGTGCAATAGGTACACGAAACGGTGAACAACTTACATAATTCAATCCTATACGATGGCAAAATTCTACGGATGAAGGTTCGCCTCCATGTTCGCCGCAAATTCCGACTTTCAAATCGGGACGTACGCTTCTGCCTTTTTCTGTTGCCATTTGAACTAACTGTCCAACTCCATTCTGGTCGAGAACTTGGAACGGGTCAACTTTCAGGATTTTCTTTTCAAGGTAAATCGGCAGGAACGAGGCTATATCATCGCGGCTGTATCCGAATGTCATTTGTGTAAGGTCGTTTGTTCCGAACGAGAAAAATTCAGCTTTGCTTGCTATGCGGTTTGCCGTAAGCGCTGCGCGTGGAATTTCTATCATTGTTCCAACTTTATAGTCAATTGTTTTGCCTGTTTCTTCAAATAATTTTTGCGCTGTTGTGCGAATAATTTTTTCCTGTTCGGCAAATTCGTAAAGAATACCTGTAAGCGGAACCATAATTTCAGGAACGGCAGTAATGCCTTCGTTTTGCAATTCAAGCGCAGCGCCAAGTATTGCGCGTGTTTGCATTTCTGTAATTTCGGGATAGGTATTTCCAAGTCGGCAACCGCGATGTCCGAGCATAGGATTGGCTTCGTGTAATGCATTTACGCGTTGCTTGATTTCTTTGAGCGATACGCCCATGGCATCTGCCATTTCCTGCTGACCTTTTTCGTCGTGAGGAACAAATTCGTGTAATGGAGGATCAAGCAAGCGAACTGTTACAGGAAGATCGTGCATTGCTTTGAATATTCCTTTGAAATCGGCTTGTTGGTATGGTAATATTTTTGCAAGTGCTTTACGGCGTCCTTCGGCATCTTCGGCTAAAATCATTTCGCGCATCGCTACTATTTTTTCTTCTTCAAAAAACATGTGTTCGGTACGGCACAAACCTATGCCTACCGCTCCGAATTTACGTGCAACAACAGCATCGTGAGGCGTATCGGCGTTAGTGCGCACTTTCAATCGCGTATATTTATCAGCCAACAGCATCAATTCTTCAAAATCGGCATCCAATTCCGCTTCTTTTGTTTTTACCGAGTCTAAATAAATATCGCCTGTTGAGCCGTTCAACGAAATGTAATCGCCTTCTTTCAGAACTATACCATCAACTTCCAAAGTTTTTTCTTTATAATCAATTTTTAATGTACCTGCGCCCGAAACGCAACATTTGCCCATTCCGCGTGCAACAACTGCTGCGTGTGATGTCATTCCGCCGCGTGCCGTAAGTATTCCCTGCGCTGCTGCCATACCTGCCAAATCTTCGGGCGATGTTTCGATACGAACCATTATAACTTTTTCGCCTCGTGCAGCCCATTCGGCGGCATCATCGGCATTAAATACTATTTTCCCGGATGCAGCACCCGGCGAAGCTGCCAAACCTTTAGCAATAATTTTGGCATCTTTAGCAGCGTCCTTATCGAATACAGGATGAAGAAGTTCATCAAGTTTATTGGGTTCGCAGCGCAGTATTGCCGTTTGTTCATCTATAATACGCTGGTGAAGCATGTCGATGGCTATTTTTACCATTGCCGCTCCTGTACGTTTTCCGTTGCGTGTTTGCAAAAACCACAATTTACCTTCCTGTACGGTAAATTCCATATCTTGCATGTCTTTGTAATGATTTTCAAGTTTTGTTTGCAAGGCATTAAGTTCTGTATAAATTTCGGGCATCGATTCTTCCATCGATGGATATTTTTCAGCGCGTACTTCTTCGGGTATTCCTGCAAGTTTTGCCCAGCGAAGCGAACCTTCTTTGGTAATTTGTTGCGGAGTGCGAATACCCGCAACAACATCTTCGCCCTGTGCATTTATAAGATATTCGCCTACAAATATATCTTCGCCTGTTGCTGCATCGCGACTGAACGCAACGCCTGTTGCCGAACTGTCGCCCATGTTTCCGAATACCATTGCCTGAACGTTAACGGCTGTTCCCCATTCGGCGGGAATGCCTTCCATTTTGCGGTAAAGAATAGCGCGATCGTTCATCCAACTGTCGAACACGGCGCAAATTGCTCCCCAAAGCTGTTCATAAGAATCATCAGGAAAATCTTTGCCTGTCTGGTTTTTAACAGCTGACTTAAATTTCAGCACAAGTTCTTTAAGGTCATCCACTGAAAGTTGAGTGTCAAGTTTTACGCCTTTTTCTTCTTTCATTTCTTCAATGATTTTTTCAAAAGGGTCAATATCTGTTTTGTTTACAGGTTTCATTCCAAGCACAACATCGCCGTACAT
>JAITLJ010000063.1 GCA_031277925.1 Prevotellaceae bacterium
CGCCATTCATTGGGTTTGGTGGCGACCGCCGCCGCCGTTTCGCTTGCATGCGAACACGCCAAAAGCTGGGAATTTATCGACCATTTCTGGAACGCCGAAAACAAACCTTACGACGACGGATACTTTGACGCCTACTATGACGGCTTGCTGCAACTGTTCGCCTTTATGCACCTGAGCGGGAACTACAAAATTATTTTTCCGGCGGAATAATGAATAATGAATAATACAAACAAATAATGTATATTATGAAAAAATATCTAAAACAATTATTAATGACAACAGTAATGCTGAATGCAGCATTATGTTATTCGCAGCAAATATCTGTTCATAGTCCGACAGCGGCGAATCTGGGGCTTTACGGAGAAATCCCTATGTCCTATTACACAGGCACGCCCAATATTTCCATACCCTTGTATGAGATTAAAGGAACGCATGTAACCGTTCCTGTTGAATTAAGTTACCATCCGGCAGGTATTCGTCCCGAAATTCATCCCGGACCGGTTGGTTTAGGATGGTCATTACGGGCAGGAGGAGTGATTAGCCGAACAGTCAGAGGAAGAGGCCCCGATGAAAGCGATACAAATGGTCGTATAGGGATAGTAAATGGTTACTTAAATTATGCATATGCCGGCGGATGGATGGCACAAACTGATTGGAAGAACCATTTCAAAAATTCGATAGAAGGAAATTGTAATGAATGCCGTTATCTTGTCAGAGGTTCGATGGCTCTCTGTGATATAGAGCCGGATGAATTCAATTTCTCTGTTTTGGATATTTCCGGCAAATTTTATTTTGACCATACCGGGCAAATACAGGTACAGTGCGATAATCCCGTAAAAGTGATTTTCAATAATGAGTTCGTTCAGCCTTGGAATGAGGGAATAGAACTTGACTATTCCTATAACGGTAATATGCACAGGGCATTTAAATCGTTTACTATTATAGACGAACATGGAACTCAATACTACTTTGGTGGAGCCAGCGCCATAGAATTTTCAGATCCTATTTCTTACGGCAGGGGCAGTAATGGATACGGCATACCTGCCACAGGAGAGTTATTACAGGCAACTTCATGGTTTTTAACCCAAATAAAATCGGCAGATGGAGCGGACATAATCAGTTTTACATATGAAAGGGGACCGTTTGTCAGTCAATTATATCGTTCGTATAATTCTTATTCATATTCCGGATACCATGGATCCGGATGGGTGACCACGAATATTGAAAAAGACGGAACATTAATATCTCCTGTATATCTAAAAAGTATTACATGTTCGAATGGAGTAGAGATAACATTTTCCTATACCCAAAGTAATGATATTCAATATAGTAATGATAATTATATTTCCCTGTTCCACCACGCAAGCGCGGATGACTATAAATTATTGGGAAAGACAGGCGCTATTCCACGTTTCCAGCCTTTTCCGCCATCCAATAAATATGACCGGATACAGTGGCTCAAATTAGATACTATTTGTGTCAGAATGGCATTGGATGCAAACATAAGGCTACTACATCTTATTTATAACAATAACTCATCCGAACGGCTATTTTTAGAATCTCTTAAAATATATGGTGAAAATTGGTTGATTCCGCCTATGAATTATACCTTTTCATATAAAAACAAAAACAGATTACCTGCACAGTACCTGACCTGTATCACTGACCATTGGGGTTTCAATAATGGCAAGACATATCCATCTAATGGTTTCAATTCGCAATATAAATCGCCCGATGCTTATTATACCAATAGCGGTGTGTTGTCGGAAATCAAATATCCGACAGGCGGTACGACGCAATTTGAATATGAATTACATGATTATGACAAAGTTGTCAATACAAAAAATCGATCAGTAATAACCAACCAATCGGGTTTGGCAAGCGGTTTGCGTATAAAAAAAATTATTACAAATCATTTAACCGAAAATACAGTAACACGAGAGTTTTTTTACAGGGAAACGCCAACCTCATCTACTTCCAGCGGAATATTGAATATGTTGCCGCAATATTTCTATTCTGTTAGCGGAAAAGATTGTGATAACAAATCGTTTAGCATGTCGTTTACACGTAGCATGCCTGTTATTCCTCTTACTAAAGACAATGAAGGACTGTATATAGGATATACTTATGTCTGTGAACAGGTATCCAATGGTAACAGCGGCTATACGCAATACCATTATACCAATCATGATAATGGACATTCGGATGTTCTTTTGCCCAACGGGAAGTGGCACCGTGATATTTTTCCAAGCGATCCTCACTGTTCCCGTTATTTTGAACGAGGCAGGTTGAAAAAAGAAACATTTTACAATGCTGAAGGACAAACAGTCGCCGTAAATGAAACAGTGTGGAACAGGTATGGCTCACAGGGAGAAGACAATCCAAGGGCTTTATTCTTTGAAGGATTAATGGTAGGATATGATTACTGTTCTACTGCTGCGTATCTTCATTATTGTTATAAATTTTTACCCTCTCAAAAGACAAAAACTGTTTATAACTCCATTGGACAAAATCCGGTAGTAACCATCACTGACTATTCCTACAACGCCAAAAATCTTTTATCGCAAACAAGCGTTTTGGGCAGCGATGGCAAAAAACAGACGACAAAAATGGTATATCCTTTTGAAATTATTGAAGGACCGGATACTGCCGTTCTGCGTAAAATGACCGAAAAAAACATGCTGTCGAGCCATATTGAAAAAGTTTCGTATCTCGAAAACGGAAAAGTTATTGATGGCGAATATCGTAAGTTTAACGAAACAGCGGCAAATTCAAAAATTTTCAAACCCGAAAAGATTTATTTATTGCCCAAGTCAGGTTCAACAACTGTAGGAAATTTATATCCTGTTTCAGGGAAAGATATTAATTTTTATTTGGAATCAGGTATGCATCCTCCTGAAATTATCCGTATGACCGATACTTTTACTGTTAAGAAATATCCGTCAAAAATAATAATAAATATGTCGCTCTGCCAGGAACCTCAATATATTGGTTATTTTCCCATTTCCATTTGTTTTGTTATAAGTATTAAAAAAAGCGGTGGTGGCACTCCATATTATGTTGAAGCTGCTGATAATATATACGGGCGATTTGCCAATAACATGTATTATTATGATCGCACAGATACGCTTGAGTTACAACCGGGTACTTATATTGTTGATTTTACTCACAGAGGCAGATTTAATACAGATTTTACACATTTGAATGTAGGTCATTTAGGAAGTCTCAATGTTTCATTTAGAGAAAGTACTCCAACCATGGCTGCAAGTTATCCTTCATTCAAGCCTGAAATGAGTTATAAATATAACAGTAAAGGAAATATAATTGAGGCAAAACACGAAGGCAATCAAATATCAACTGCTTATTTATGGGGATATAAAAATCAATACCCGATTGCAGAGATTAGAAACGCTACTTACGAACAGGTGGAATCTGTGCTGGGACGAAGATTGATTCGCAGAATAGAAGGAAGCGTTCCACCGGCAAGCGCTGACTGGAATGCAATTAACAGTTTGCGCGGTGTTACAGTTTTTCCCAATACCGAAATTACGACTTACACTTACAAACCGCTGATTGGAATAGAAACAGTTACCGACCCGTCGGGCAATGAAATTACTTACGAATACGATGCATTTGGTCGTTTGGAAAGAATACGCGATGCTGATGGTAATGTTTTGGAAAATACTGAATATCATTATGCTGATTGATAAATATAAAAATATGGTTTTAATAATTTAAAATATAAATATCATGAAAAAATGTATGTCAATACTAATATCAGCCTTGCTGTTTTGCGGGACAACATTTTCGCAAACAGGCAACTGGATAAGAAAGACTGTATATCTGTCGGATGTCGATACATCGCAAAATTACAGAGATATTACTTTTTACAATGGTCTTGGCTATCCCGAACAGGTGATTCAGATAAAAGGCTCGCCGAATATGAAAAACCTTGTAAAACCGATTGTTTACGACAATATGCGGCGCAATGATGCAAAGGTTTATCTGCCATATATTTCGGCAAATAATACTGCTGTAAAAGAAACAAATCCATTGTTGGCGCAAGCGGCGTTTTATCAAAACAAATTTGGAACTGATGACGGACAGTATGCTTATGTCGAAAATGTATATGAGCCGTCGCCGCTGAACCGCATTTTGCAAACATACAATGCAGGCGGCATATACCGAACAGCAGATAAAAAATCTGTAAACTCATATCAGACAAATTCGGCAAACGAAGTGTTGTATTTAACTGTAAACATGCAGAATTATTCGCTTGTTATTAACGGCTATTATGCTGCAAATGCATTATACAAAAATTCGACAGTAAACGAAGATGGAGCGGCAGTTTATACCTATACCGACAAACTTGGACGCACCGTTTTAACTCGAAGCATAACCGACAGCGCCGAAAACATTGATACTTATTACGTTTACAATGATTTCGGGCAGCTGGCATGGGTAGTTCAGCCCGAAGGTTCAGCCTATCTGTATTACGGATACGTAAATCAAATAAGCGCTGCTCATACTGTAGCCACAAAATACTGTTTTATATACAAATACGATGAGCGCGGTAATATAAGCGAACGCAAAATACCGGGCAAAGTTGCAGAATACATGATTTACGACAAAGGCGATCGCCTTGTGCTTTATCAGGACGGCAACATGCGCGCAAATAATCAGTGGATTTACAGTGTTTACGACAATGTGGGTAATCTCACAGATAAAACACTTATATATAATATTGAAAATTACACTCCGCAACAGTTTAGAGAAATGTATTATGCCGATTCGTTTTGCAATGATTATGTAACATTGGGAAATGCCAGCATGATAGAAACGCCTTTCGGAAGAAACTTCACCCTTACAGATCAGCAGGTTGCAGAGGATTTTCAATTTTATATTAGCGAAATGCCCAAAAACAGTTCAATTTACAGAACGCGATATTACGGAAAAATGTATTTCGGGAATTATGTATCATCGTCATCGGATAAATATTTGAAAATAAACACGTCTGTATCTGCTGTCTGTAATACTTGCGCAGACTGCGACATGGCAAATGATTATATCGACAGTACAGGCAACGTAAGATTTGAATATTATTACGGTAACGACAATACTAATGCGTCAATAAAATATTACCGTTTGCCTGCTGCATATTTATCTGTTGCTCAGTGTCTGGTTTCGGCGGCGGCATCTGGACGCTATGAGATACTGAGCAGCGTACCTGTTACAAGTCAGGGCAGCCCCTGGGTTACGCCTTCGCATCTTGCCTTTGAGCCTGTAAATGATATATGCACTTACGATGATTTGGAAACCGAAAAGATAAAAAACCTGAAAGCCTACGAGCGTTTAAGGGTTTTGGATGATGACGGCGTTTATGTAGAACGTGCATTTTATTATGATAAAAAAGGCAGATTGATACAGACGGTAGAAAAAAATCATTTGGGCGGCATAAGCCGCTACAGCATTAAGTATGATTTTGTTGGCAATGTGCTTGCACAGCACGAAAAACACGAAACATTCAAAAGTGGAACAGGAGGACAGGGTAGTAGCAAAGTCAAAATTATCAGAATAAGCGAATTTAATGAAAAACTCACGCTGTTTACCTACGACCAGCGCGGACGTTTACTCACTGAAGCCACTACAATAAATGACAGCGACACGGCAAAGGTTGAGTATAAATACAACGAGCTTGGGCAGCAGATTGCAAAACTTTATGATAATAATTTGATTGCCGACTCTGTAAAGTATAATATTCAGGGCTGGATAACAGAGCAGAACGCAAAAAATGGAACGGACGGCATATTTAACATGCAACTGGCTTATTATAATCCTGCACAGACGAACACCACGCCAAGTTACACGGGAAATATAAGCGAATGGACATGGCAGCACGAAGATTTAAATGTTAATACTTATGCATTTGAGTATGACAGGCTGAGCAGACTTACTAACAGTTTGCTGTATGTTGGCAATACGCCGACAAATGCATTTACGCAACAAAATATGGTTTACGACCTCAACGGTAATATGTTGAAAATAAAACAGTATAATGTCAACGACAGTATAGATATAAACAACGATGTAAATTATATGTATAATGGCAACCAGTTGCATGGCAAACGACACGGAATGTTGATGAATATGCAGTTACTGTACAGATACGATGCCAATGGCAATATGAACAAAGATTACCGAAGAAATTTTGATATTACCTACAATATACTTAATTTGCCGTATAAACATACATTTCCTTCGATATTTAAGGGATTGGAACGATATATTATTTACCGTTATCTTGCCGATGGCACAAAAGTAGCAGTAAAAGCAGACACAATACAAGGTATTGACAGTAATGGCGATATTATAGACAAGGACCTTCTTGCAATAAACACTTGCGGCTTCGACTATCTTGGCTCTTTTGTTTACGCACGCGACAACGATACGCTGACATTTGAAAGCACAAACTTTGGCGGCGGACGCATAAACAAAACAAATAATGCTTACGACATAAATTACTTTATAACAGACCATTTGGGCAGTACGCGAGTGATTGTAGGCAGCAACGGCGAAATTAAAGAACAAAAAGACTATTATCCCTTTGGC
>JAITLJ010000122.1 GCA_031277925.1 Prevotellaceae bacterium
CAATAACGGAGCGCCTCTATATGTAGTTGATGGCATAGTGATGTCGGGCAATGAAACAGATATAAATCCACAGGACATAGAAAGCGTTTCAATCCTGAAAGATGCAACTTCTGCTGCTCTTTATGGAAGTCGTGCAGCAAATGGCGTAATATTGATAACAACTAAAAAAGGGAAAAGTAAAACCCTGTCGTTAAGAGTCAATTTGTTTGCTGGCGCATATACAAGAGGGATTCCGGAATATGACGTTGTAAACGCTTCGGAATTTATGGAAATCATGTGGAAAGGTTATCGTAATTATTTAATATCAAATCCTGATATGAAAGACGGATCAGGAAACAGATATACTGTTGCAACCGCTAATCCTGTGGCTACGGCAAACCTTGTTCCGACTTATTTAAAGTATAATATATTTAATAAGCCAAGTGATGAATTGTTTGACAGCGAAGGTAAATTAATAGCCAGCATTAATCCGAAATACACAGATCTGGATTGGTGGAAACCTATTGAACGAACAGGTTTCAGGCAAGATTATTCTATTAGCGGAGATGCTGCAACCGATAAAAGTGATTTCTATTTTTCTTTGACTTTATTAGATGAAAAATCAAACATTAAATGGGCTGATTATCAACGCTTTACTGGAAGGGTAAATGTTAATTTTACACCTAAAAAATGGTTAAAATTAGGAATCTCTGCAAATGGCAGTTATCAGATATACAATAATATCAGCGAAAGCAGTTCGGCTTATGCCAACCCTTTATATTATGCGCGTAATGTAGCTCCTATCTATCCTATTTACCAGCATGATGCTAATGGAGATTTTGTATTGGATGTGAATGGAAATAAAATATATGACAGAGGCAGTGATTTGGGACGTCCTCAAAATTTGAATCGTCATGTAATATGGGAACTTGATTTAGATAAAGATCAAACCATCAGAAGTACAATAGGAACAACTGCATATGCGGATATTAAATTTTTGAATGATTTTCATTTTATTATAAAAGGAAATACAAGCATCCGAAACAGCGAAAATCGTACTTACAATAATGCCATAATAGGAGATGGATCAGGAAATAAAGGACGCGCAGGAAGAACAATATACAGATATCTGGATTATACTGCAATGCAGCAGTTGACCTGGGAAAAGAATTTTGAAAAGCATCATGTAGATGCACTTGTTGGTCACGAAAATTATTCAAATAATTATGTTTATACCGATTTGTACAAATCCAAAGAAGTTTTTGCAGATGAGTACGAATTGGTAAATTTCACTGAAATGGTAAGATTAAACGGCTACGACAATAATCTGCGCGGCGAAAGTTACCTGTCGCGAGTTCGTTACAATTACGATACAAAATATTATGCAGAAATTTCGTATCGTAGAGATGCCGTGTCGCGTTTCCATCCAAACAACAGATGGGGAAATTTCTGGTCGTTTGGAGCAAGTTGGTCAATACACAAAGAGTCTTTTATGTCGACGTTAGAGTTTGTTAATACGCTGAAATTAAGAGCTTCTTATGGGGAAGTCGGAAACGACGCCAGCGCTACCAGATATGCTTATATGGGTCTTTATTCGCTGGGACAAAATGCTAATCTTGGCGCTGCATATAAAAATCAAAATGAAGCAAATAAACTTAAATGGGAATCAACAAATTCAGTGAGCGCAGCGCTTGAAGGACGATTATTGGGTCGTCTTAATTTTACGCTTGAATATTATCGCAAATTATCTCGCGATTTGATATTTAAGGTTTACAATCCGTTATCATCGGGTGCAACATCTTCATCAATAGCAGAGGCTACTCAGTTGAAAAATATAGGCGACATGCTAAATCATGGATTTGAAACAAGCGTTGATTTTGATATAATAAGCAAACGCGATTTAATATGGAATGCATCTTTTTCTGGAACATTCCAAAAAAATAAAATATTAACCCTACCCGAACAAAATAGAAAAGATGGCATAGTCAGCGGATCTCAAAAAATAATGGAAGGACATTCTAGATATTCTTTCTGGGTATATCAATTTGCGGGAGTTGACCAAATGAACGGAAATGCGCTTTATATCATAGATGATGAAAAATATTATGTTGGTTCTACTCCTGTTGACGGTAAATCCAATATACCAGATGAAAATGTTACAACCATAAACGGAAAAGATTATACCGACAGGTATACTTATGCGAAAAAAGACTGGGGAGGAACTTCGTTGCCTTCTTTCTTTGGCAGCATAGGAACTTCGATTTCATGGAAAAATTTAAGTTTTTCGGTTCTTTGCACATATTCGTTAGGCGGCAAAATGCTTGATTTGCCATATAATTCATTAAGGTCAGTGTCAAGTTCGCCTAACGCTATACATAAAGATGTTTTAAAAGCATGGAACGGAATACCTGCAGGAATGACAGAAACATCTCCCGACAGGCTGGATAAAAACGGAATACCCGCAGTTGACTGGTACCGTCAAAGTAATTATATGAGTTCTACAGCATCAAACTTTTTACACGATGCTTCGTATTTCAGTTTCAGAAATATAAGTATTTCATACAATTTGCCGAAAACATGGCTCAAAAGTTTAGACCTGTCAGATGTAACGGTAAGTCTTTCTGCCGAAAATTTATATACCATTACTTCATTGAAAGGATTAAATCCTCAGCAATATTTAGATGGTATTACAGAAAATATTATGAATTATAATCGTACGATAAACATAGGAATCAATGTTAAATTTTAAATATAAATTATTATGAAAGGAAAAATATTAATCACAAGTATAATGGTTATGTCCTTGATTGTATCAAGTTGCAGTCAGGATTATCTTAATACAGAACCGACAAGTTCTACAAGTACTGAAACCATATTCAAAACGACAACCGAAGCCAAATTAGCCGTAAACGGACTGGCTAAATTAATGTCTATTCAATATCTTTCATCACAAGGTTTCAATGGGGAAGGAACTATTAAAATGTATTATGGCAATTACCCCGGTGCGCATTTTACAGTAAATCTGCCGGGATGGGCGGGGATTATCAACAGCGATTATTTTCGTAATTTAGATGCAATTTACGATTATTATCCATGGTATTATTATTACCGTATCATCGGAAACGCTAATACTATAATTCTCAATATAGACAATGCATCAGGACCGGATGCCGAAAAACAATACATCAAAGCGCAGGCGTTATCATACAGAGCCTACTCTTTTATGATGCTTGCTCAATTATATTGTTTACGTTGGTCTGATTCTAATGATGGCGCTTCGCATGGATTGGTTTTACGGACAGATGCAAGCGATGGAGATATGGAACGTTCTACATTGGCTGAAACATATAAAAGAATATATGATGATTTGAACGATGCAATCACATTATTTACAGAATCAGGCATACACAGAGATCAAAGTTTGAATTACGAAATGGATGTAGAAGTGGCTTATGCTATTTATGCGAGAGCAGCCATAAACCGTCATGATTATCCCAAAGCTGAAGAAATGGCAATAAAAGCAAGAATGGGATATTCATTAATGAGCACAACCGACTATAAAGCAGGATTCTCAAATCCGAATTCAGAATGGATATGGAGCGTATGGGGTTCGATAGACGAAACTCTTTATTATTATTCTTACTTCGCTTATATTGGATATAATTCTTCGGCAAGCGCTGTGAGAACATATCCAAAATGTATCAGCAAAGAGTTATTTGATAAAATTCCCGATACAGACGTTAGAAAAACTTTATTCATTAATCCTGCAGATTATGTTCCGGCGTATAATGCCAGTACGGGTCAATACAGTAATGCATCTGTTGTAAGCGATATACGTGCAAAAGGTACCGATCCATCAGCATCTGTTTATGCATATATGCAATTCAAAATTAAATGCAACGACCAGCCCGGCATAGGACACATGAATATATTCAGATCTTCCGAAATGTATTTAATTGAGGCAGAAGCAAAATATTTTCAAAACAATACATCAGGAGCGCAAAATGCTTTAATTGCGTTGAATAAAGACAGTGGCCGCGACAATAATTACACATGCACAAAAACAGGCGCTGACTTACTTGACGAAATAAAAACATACAGAGGTATTGAATTATGGGGCGAAGGTTTTGATTGGTTCGACATAAAACGCTGGGGAGATCCAATGTTAAGAAAATCCTTTGCTGACGGTGGAAGTTTTGTTTCAAGCTTAGCAGTATCATTTGAATCCCAAGATAAAAATAAATGGACTTGGTTTATTCCATCAAGAGAAATAAATTACAATAAGTTAGCCGAACAGAATAATTATTAACATAAACATCTTAATTTACGAATAAATAGACTGTCTGAAAATTTGGACAGTCTATTTGTTTTACAATTGATTTATAATTTTGATATTTACTGATTAGCAGTAAATTTTTACCACATAACGAAATATTTTATTCGTAAAGAAGCTACTGTTTATTCTCCGACAATTTTTACCAATATGCGTTTACGTCTTTTGCCATCAAATTCACCGTAAAAAATCTGTTCCCATGGTCCAAAATCCAGTTTTCCGTTTGTAATTGCTACAACAACTTCGCGTCCCATTATTGTTCGTTTCAAATGTGCGTCTGCATTATCTTCGTAAGTGTTGTGTCGATATTGGCTGTAAGGTTTTTCGGGCGCAAGTTTTTCGAGCCACATTTCATAATCGTGATGTAATCCGCTTTCGTCATCGTTGATAAAAACGCTTGATGTGATGTGCATTGCATTACACAACAACAAACCTTCGGTAATTCCGCTTTCTTTCAGACACAATTCAACTTCGGCGGTTATGTTTATAAGTTTTCGGCGCTGGTTTACTTCAAACCACAATTCTTTTCTGTATGATTTCATATATCTATAAATATTTTTTATAAAATTCATTTATCTTATCCCGATTAATGAATATATGCTGATTATAAGACGTGGCTACTTTTTTGCGGTAGCCTCGTCTTTACTTTAAACTTTAAAACTTCACGCCAAAACCCAAATACAGCAAAGCATTATCCATTTCTAATCCATGGTCAAAACTCGTCTTTAATCTGTATGATGCAAACAGTTCATATTTTGAACTGTCAATGAAATATAATCTGCCAACAAAATCAAGTCCGCCTATACTTCTACTGAAACGATAATGTATTTTATACATGTTGGAAAGTCCATCAGGTAAATAATACTCTTGCCAATAACCAGAAGAATCGGTAAAATATTTAATGCTTAATCCTGCGCCTATTCGAATCCATCTGAATTTATCGGGAACAGGCGTAACCATTACTCCAAATGTAGCAAATGTTTCGTAATAATCATTATTTGTACCATAATGTATGTTCATCATTCCTGCGCCCGCCGTAAATCCTATGTATTTTGATGACGAATACTGATATTCCGCTTCTATTGCAGGTCACGTACGATATTTGTCGCCTGTTACATCATCTCGTAATTATAATTCCTGTACCGATACGAAGAGTATTCTTCACCTCGCTTTGCGCAAATACATCAATGAATAATAAAAAGGAAACAATAACTAAAATAATTTTATTCACTCTCTGTTTCATTTTCTGATAATTTTTTAATATTAAAAACCTATCATTATTAATGTAAAGATTTTTATTGTTTTTAATATTTTATTCATATTATTTTTATTTTTTATATTTTTTTGATTTTTATTATTTAATTTCGTGACGTTTTGGCTGCATTTATTGTAAAATTATAAACAAACTGGATTTTACGCAGCCAAATCTCTATGAAATTGCACCGTCCCAGCCAAAAAATACAGTTTGATGGCGTTTTGGTATCATAAAATATTTCAGTTTATTTTCAATTCATCAATAATCTTTTGAATTTTTACATCCAATTCAGTCGAAATTTTGTTGTAATCGTTAATACTGTCCAAATGTTCGTGAGTGCTTACATAAAATTTTATTTTGGGTTCTGTTCCCGAAGGACGTATTGAAACAACTGTTCCATCGGCGGTTACAAACTGCAAAACGTTGGATTTTGGCTGATTTATGTTTAGACGTAAATTATTTTTAACATCAAATGTTTGCGATGACTGGTAATCGTGAATAAAAACAATTGCAGAGCCGGCAAGCGTATGCGGAGGTTTTTCTCTGTAATTGCGCATCATCGCTTGAATTTCTTCTACTCCTGTTTTTCCTTTTTTTGTAAGCGATATTAATTTTTCTTTAAAAAATCCGAATTCCAAATAAATATCGAGCAATAAATCTATAAATGTTTTTCCTTTGTCTTTTGCCCATGCGGCAGTTTCGGCAATCATACCGCAAGTCATTACCGCATCTTTGTCGCGCACAAATTCGCCAGCCAAAAATCCGTAACTTTCTTCGCCGCCTGCAATAAATTTTTTTGTTCCTTCGTTTTCTTTTATTTTTTCGGCAATATATTTAAATCCTGTAAGAACATCAAAACATTCGACACTGAATTTTTCGGCAATTTTGTTTAACAGATTACTTGTAACTATTGTTTTTACAATATATTCTCGTCCTTGCAGCAATCCTTTTTCTTTCCATTTTGTCAATAAATAATATATAAGTATTGTTGCTGTTTGATTTCCGTTGAGCAAAACAAATTCATTATTTTCAGTTCTGACGGCAATTCCAACTCTGTCGGCGTCGGGGTCGGTTGCCATTATCAAATCGGCATTTTCGGCGATTGCTTTATCTGTTGCCATTTTCAGCGCCGAAGGTTCTTCGGGATTTGGCGATGCAAGAGTAGGAAAATTTCCATCGTTGATATCCTGCTCGGGAACGTTTATAATATTTGTAAAACCAAGTCGTCGCAAAATTTGCGGAACAAGTTTCACTCCCGTGCCGTGCAAAGGCGTATAAACAATTTTTATGTCATTATGTTTGCAGATAATTTCAGGCGATAGCGAAAGTGAACATAGTTTGTCGAGATAGATATTGTCGAGTTCATCGCCTGTAATTATTATTTTATCCGAATTTTCATGGAAATTAACTTCGTCGATATCAACGATTTTATTAACTTCGTTAATTATGTTTTTATCATGTGGAGCAACTATTTGTCCTCCGTCAGACCAATAAACTTTGTAGCCGTTATATTCTTTCGGATTGTGCGAAGCGGTAATAACGATTCCGCTATGACAGGAAAAATGACGAACGGCAAAACTCAGTTCGGGCGTTGGTCGCAGCGAATCGAAGAGGTAAACTTTAATTTCGTTTGCGCTTAAAACCGAAGCGGCGATTTTTGCAAAAAAAATGCTGTTATTGCGACAATCGTATGCAATAGCAACTTTTATTTCTTCATTTTTCACTTCTTTTTTAAGATAATTTGCCAAACCTTGAGTTGCCATTCCAACCGTATATTTATTCATTCGATTGCTGCCTGCGCCCATTATTCCGCGCAATCCGCCTGTTCCAAATTCCAGTGTTCGGTAAAAACTTTCTACAAGTTCGTGAGTATCGTTGTCAATTAAATATTGCACCTGTCTGCGTGTTTCTTCATCATATTGATTGCCAAGCCATACTTGGGCTTTTTCCAATATTTGAGTATCTATATTTGTTTTCATCAATTTAATTATTTTTATCAATCATTATTCATTCCTTTCAATGTTTCGACCATGCGCACAAATTCTCTTCTATATCCCTGTTCATCGTTATCAAGAGCCGTTTTTGCAATTGATATTATTTTTTCGTAAGTTGAATTGCCTTTAAATTCCGAATCGGTTAAGAGTTGTCCGAACATGGCAACGGCAGATGCAAAACGAAAGTCGGCGGATGTGTTGTCTGTTTTATTGTCGATAATCGGAAGTTCTATTTTTTGGCTTTTGTTTCCGTTTGGATCTTTATATCTCAACTTGATTGTAAGTAATTCATTTGAACCTGTATATTCAGATTTATTTTGTTTTTTGTTTGTTTTCTGATATTTCAGAGTGTCAATTTTTCCTGCGCCGGTAAATTCAATTCCGACAGGAACTATTTCATAAAATGCAGTTACATTGTGTCCTGCGCCCATTTCGCCTGCATCTTTTGTATCATCGTTAAAATCTTCATCTTGCAGCAGTCGGCTTTCATATCCGATAAGACGGTATGCCTGTACATGTTCGGGATTAAATTCAATTTGCAGTTTTACGTCTTTTGCAACCGCATATATTGTGCTGCCAAATTCATTCACCAATACCTTGTTGGCTTCTTGAAGATTGTCAATATAAGCATGATTTCCATTACCTTTTTCGGCTAATGTTTGCATTTTGTTATCTTTATAATTTCCCATTCCATATCCTAAAACTGTGAGAAATACGCCCGATTTGCGTTCGGTTTCTATAAGATCTTCCAGTGCATTAACCGAAGAAACGCCAACGTTGAAATCGCCATCGGTGCATAAAATAATTCTATTGTTTCCATCTGTTATAAAATTTTTTCGGGCTATTTTATATGCTAATTGAATACCGGCGCCGCCTGCCGTAGAGCCGCCTGCATTAAGTTTGTCGAGCGCTTCGCGTATTTTTTGTTTATCATTTCCCGAAGTCGATGGTAATACTTCGCCTGCCGAACCTGCATAAACAACAATGGCAACGCGGTCGCGCTCACGCAAATTATTTATCAACAGTTTAAGCGACGATTTAACAAGTTCCAAGCGCGTGGCTCCTTCCATCGAACCTGAAACATCTATCAAAAAAACCAAGTTGGAAGCAGGAAGATTTTCATCTGAAATTTCTTTTGCCTTAATTCCTATGCGAACCAGTCGGTGTTTATCATTCCATGGACACTGTCCAACTTCTGCCGAAATTTTAACAGGCTCTTTACCTGTTGGTTTTGAATAATTATAAGAAAAATAATTTATCAACTCTTCGGTGCGAACAGCATCTTTCGGCGGCATTTGTCCCTGATTTATAAAACGCCGCACATTGCTGTAAGATGCAACATCTACGTCTATCGAAAATGTTGAAAGAGGATTATCAGCCGCAAATTTAAATCTGTTTTCGTCAGTCGAATTATATTCTTCGGTATTTGCATATCTCATATACGCTTCGTCTTTTTTGACAGCAATATTTGACACAGAACCCGTATAACTTGTTTTAGACTGAATGTAATATGCTGTTACAATGGCTTCTTCCATTTCCATTGCCGCTTCCATACTGTCGGGTTTTAATGCAATATTTATTATTTCTTTTTCTACCTTTATTTTTTGCTGTTCGTAGCCTATAACAGAAAAAACAAGCGTTTTACCTTTTTCTACCAGAATCGAATAATTTCCGTCGTTGTCGGTCAAAGTTTGGTTGTCTGTTCCTTCGACATGTACCGAACAGAAAGATATTGCCGTTCCGTCAGCAGCATTTGTTACCTTACCTTTTACGGTAATAGTTTGAGCATTTATGTTTACAATGGCTATTGCTGTCAAAACCAAAAACATGATTGTTTTTATTCCTGTAGTTTTCATAATTTTTATAATTAAATAACTGTACATTTTTTTTATTTATATAATAGATGATATTAATTGTTAAATTCCATAATTATAAACTTTTTGCATAAACAATACGGCGTTTAAATTTATTTTTAACAGACATGTTTACAATTTAATAAAACAAACAATATCTTATTTGCAGCCGCTTTTCATCCGAGCCAACGATGCCGACGATTTTCAATACGCAACATATTAATTGTTTATAGCATGTTTTTGATGCATTCGATTATATCTTTTCAAGCATTTTTTTTATCAGTTCCGTCATTTTAATTTCGGCTGCGGCACCTACTTTTTGTACTTCTTCATGCGAGACTTCTATTATTTTGCCTTCAACGCCAAGATCGGTGATTATCGAAATCGCAAAAACGGGAATATTTGAATGTCGGGCAACAATTACTTCCGGCACTGTTGACATTCCAACCGCATCGCCGCCGATAATTCGAAAATACCTGTATTCTGACGGAGTTTCGAATGTTGGACCCGTTGTGCCTACATAAATGCCGTGCTGTACTTTTATTCCGAGTTCTGCTGCAGTTTTGTCGGCAATGGCTATAAGTTTTTTGCTGTATGCTTCGCTCATATCGGGAAAACGCACGCCAAGTTCTTTATAATTTTTTCCTAAAAGAGGATTTGGCATAAGGTTTATATGGTCGCGCAAAATCATTAAATCGCCGATTTCAAAATCGGGATTCATGCCTCCGCTTGCGTTCGACACAAATAAATACCTGATATTCAGCTCTTTCATTACTCTTATCGGAAATGTTACCTGTTTCATGTCATAGCCTTCATAAAAATGAAATCTGCCCTGCATTGCCACTACATTTTTACCGCCAAGTTCTCCGAAAATCAAGCGTCCGCTGTGTCCTTCTACCGTTGATACCGGAAAATTGGGAATGTTGGCATATTCGAGAATTTCTTGATTGTTGATTTTATTTACCAATCCGCCTAAACCTGTTCCGAGAATTATTCCTGCTTCAGGTCTTGTTTTTACTTTACTGCAAATAAAATTTGCTGTTTTCTTTATATTTTCTAACATAATCAATTATATATGAGGTTATTTTTTTTTCTTCTTTATTTAAAAATTTTACCTTGATTGGTAAATAAAACATTTTTGCTTTCTGGATTTCTGTAAAATTTTCATATTTCATCAGCCTCATGGCATCTTTTTCTGTTGTTATGAAAAGTTCGTTTTCGTCGATGATATTGCAAATATTTTCAATATCTTTTTGCGAAAAATCATGATGGTCAGGGAATATTAGCATTTGAGGTTTGGCGTAAGTTGTTGATATGTATTCTATAAATAATCTTGGATTTGCAATGCCTGCAACAACCGCTATTCTGTTTGTTTCTGCAGGTTTGTTTTCAACGACAAAAACAGGTTTTAAACTGTTATATTCCAAAGATGTAAAAAATAATTTTTGATACGGAAAAAGGTTTAAGTCGTTGATTACAATTCGCATATCGATCGGATTTATGTTTTGAGGACATTTTGTAACAAATACGATGTCGGCGCGGGATTTTTGATTTTGTCTGTCGCGCAAAGTTCCCCATGGCAGCATTTTGTCTTTGTTTATCGGACGATGATAATCGCAAAGTAAAATAGACAGAGCAGGTTTCAAATGCCGATGTTGAAAAGCATCATCCAAAACGATAACATCAATATCGGGATGTTTTGCTTTTATTTGTTTGATACCTTTTACTCTGTTGGCATCAACGGCAACAATTATATCCGAAAATTTACGTTTTATTTGCACAGGTTCGTCGCCAACTTCGGTTGCCGTGCTTGTTGTTTCTACAAATCTGAATTTCTTTGTTTTGCGTTTATATCCGCGTGAAAGCAATGCCACCTTAAATTCGTTTTTCAAGATATTCAGCATAAATTCCGAATGTGGCGTTTTTCCTGTGCCGCCTACTGTGACATTCCCAATAACTATTGTTACTACGTCTTTTATTTCTTCCTGCGGAAATATGCCAATATCGTAAAATTTATTGCGTATGGAAACTGCCGTACCATATACAAACGAAACTGTTATTTTTAGAATTTTCAACATTTGTCAAATAATAATTAATAAAGGTATAACTTTTTTTTGAACTGACAAAAAAAAGCAAATTAATTATTGCCGTAACTCAAAAAAAACAGATGATTTTTCCTGTAAATTTTGTTGAAATTTTTATCTGTCTGTGTGTAATGTTGTCGATTTCACGTACATTTGTACTGTTTTTCAGTCAGATGGGCTGTACGATTTGTTTTGTTCATTGTTTTGATGTTTATATTATTGATAATCACGAAGTTGCAAAATAAATTTTAGATAAAAATCTGATTGATAGTTATTTATTTATAATTTTAGTTACATTTAAACGTTTTCTAACAACAATAAGTTTTTTTTAGCAAAATCGAACAAAAATTCATATTTTTCCAAAAAAATCCTGTTTTTAACTTTTCTTTTTCAATCGGCGAATAAAATTTTGGAAACTTTTAGAAAAATTAACTGTTACAGTACGTTACAAATCCTGTCTTTGCGAAAAAAATAATAAAACAAACCGCAGTTTAAGAAAATTTAACTGTCGAAAGGGTCAAAAAACAGTTCAAACCAACAAAAAAATATTGCTAAATGTTTGCCGTATTAAAAAAAAGATTTACCTTTGCAACCCAATTTTAGGGAAAGAATAAATATAATATATTTGAATAACAGTAATTTATGCCAACAATTCAACAATTAGTAAGAAAAGGACGCATACAGGCAGAAAACAGCAGTAAAGCACCGTCATTAGACGCATGTCCTCAACGCAGAGGCGTATGTGTACGTGTTTACACAACGACTCCCAAAAAACCAAACTCGGCAATGCGCAAAGTAGCGCGCGTGAGGTTAACCAACGGAAAAGAAGTAAACGCTTATATTCCGGGCGAAGGACATAATTTGCAGGAACACTCGATAGTTCTTGTTCGCGGCGGTCGTGTTAAAGACCTTCCGGGTGTACGTTATCACCTTGTCAGAGGCGCTCTCGATGCAGCCGGAGTAGAAGGACGTAATCAACGGCGTTCAAAATATGGAACTAAACGCCCGAAGAAAAAATAAAAAACGACTGAAATATAATTATAATTTGGTCAGTTAAGTTAAAAAAAATAAATTAAAAGTAAAAAAATAAACAAATGAGAAAATCGAAGCCTAAAAAGAGGATTATACTTCCCGACCCCAAATTCGGCGACATATCGGTAACCCGATTTGTAAACGGTTTGATGCTACAGGGAAAGAAGAGTATTGCCTATAAAATATTCTATGATGCCATAGATATGATAGGCGAGAAGATGAAAGATTCTGACAAGGCTCCTCTTGACATTTGGAAAAAAGCGCTTGAAAATGTTACGCCTCAAGTTGAGGTAAAAAGTAAACGTATTGGCGGCGCAAATTTTCAAGTGCCTGTTGAAGTGAGACCCGAAAGAAAAATTTCAATTAGTATGAAAAACATGATTGTTTTTGCACGTAAACGTTCGGGACGCTCAATGGCAGAAAAATTATGCGCCGAAATAATAGCAGCTTACCATCAGGCAGGTGCATCATTAAAACGTAAGGAAGATATGCACAGAATGGCGGAAGCAAATAAAGCGTTTGCACATTTCAAATTTTAACTCCGCAAGATTGAGAATAAATAAAAATAGATGGCAGTAAGAGATTTAAAATATACGAGAAATATAGGAATAATGGCGCACATTGATGCAGGAAAAACAACTACATCAGAACGTATTTTATTTTATACAGGAAAAACACATCGAATAGGCGAAGTACATGATGGTGCGGCTACTATGGATTGGATGGTGCAAGAACAGGAACGCGGTATCACCATTACATCGGCAGCCACTACAACATTTTGGAATTATGCAGATAAAACATATCAGATAAATCTTATTGATACGCCGGGACACGTTGATTTCACTGTTGAAGTAGAACGCTCATTACGCGTGTTGGATGGAACAGTAGCAACTTTTTGCGCTGTCGGCGGCGTTGAACCTCAATCGGAAACAGTTTGGCGTCAGGCCGAAAAATATAAAGTTCCCCGCATTGCATACGTAAATAAAATGGACAGGACAGGCGCCGATTTTATGAGCGTAGTGCAGCAAATGAAAGAAAAACTGGGAACAAATCCAATTCCGATAGTATTGCCCATAGGCGAAGAAGAACTATTTAAAGGCGTTGTTGACCTTATAACCAATAAAGCATACATATTTTTTGACGATAAAACGGTAATACACAACTTTATTGTTGAAGAAGTGCCTGCCGACATGAAAGAAGAAGTAGCGGCAGCCCGCGAAAAACTTATAGAATCAATAGCCGAATTTAATGATGAATTACTCGAAAAATTCTTTGATAACCCCGACTCCATATCAGAAGAAGAAATAGTTGAAACATTACGTAAAGCAACAATAGCAATGAAAGTTGTGCCGGTAATGTGCGGTTCGTCATTTAAAAATAAAGGCGTGCAATATTTGCTTGATGCAATAATTCGTTATTTGCCAAGCCCTTTAGACAAAGGCGAAGTTTTTGGCATTGACGAAAACAACAATGAAATATCTCGCAAAGCAGATGCAAAAGAATCATTTTGCGCATTAGTGTTCAAAATAGCAACCGACAATTACGTAGGACGTTTGGCGTTTATAAGAGTATATTCAGGACGTATAGATGCAGGAAGTTATGTTTACAACAGCCGCTCGCAAAAAAAAGAACGCGTTGCACGACTGTATCAAATGCACTCAAACAAACAAAATCCTATTGAATTTGTTGAAGCAGGAGACATTTGTGCATGTGTAGGCTTCAAAGATTTACGCACAGGCGACACAATTTGCGACGAAAAACATGTAATATCACTGGAATCGATGACATTCCCCGACCCCGTTATTGGCTTGGCAATAGAACCAAAAACACAGAAAGACCTTGATAAATTAGGCATTGCACTTGGGAAACTTGCCGAAGAAGACCCTACTTTTACTGTAAAAACAGACGAAGACAACGGTCAAACAATTATAAGCGGAATGGGCGAATTACATTTGGAAATTATTGTTGACCGTCTGAGACGCGAATTTGGAGTAGAAATTAATCAGGGAGCGCCGCAAGTTAACTATAAAGAAGCATTACGCAAAAGTTACGAACATCGCGAAGTGTTTAAAAAACAAACAGGCGGTCGTGGTAAATTTGCAGATATTATAGTAACAATAGGACCTGTGGATAACAGCGAAATTACAGGATTACAATTTATCGACAGCGTAAAAGGCGGCAATATTCCACGTGAATACATTCCCTCGGTAGAAAAAGGATTTAAAGCGGCAATGGTAAACGGACCGCTTGCAGGATATGAAATAGAAAGCATGAAAGTAGAACTGAAAGATGGCTCGTTCCATCCGGTCGATTCCGATTCGCTTTCATTTGAAATATGCGCTCGCACAGCCTTCCGTCATGCAGCAATAAAAGCAGATCCTGTATTGCTGGAACCTGTAATGTCGCTTGAAGTTGTTACGCCCGACGAATACATAGGCGATGTTATCGGCGATTTAAACCGCCGTCGTGGAGTAATCGTAGGCACCGAAGCCAAAGGAAATGCACAGGTAGTGAAAGCAAAAGTTCCCTTGTCGGAACAGTTCGGATATGTAACCGTATTACGTACAATTACATCTGGACGCGCAACATCTACAATGGAATTTTCACATTACGACGAAGTGCCGACAAGCATAGCAAAAGCAGTAATTGAAAAAGCATCAGGCAAAAAAAATGTTGATGATGAATAAAAAAAATATTATAATAAGTAATGAGAGATAATAAATTGTTAAATATTGAAGTAGAAGCTATGATTGCTGCATATAAATATGTAAAAGAACATGGAATAAATGAATCTGAAAATGAACATTGTACAATTTGGAGCGACACGGAGAAAGCAAAATTCGATAATTATCTTGATAACCCAACCACCGAGAATTATAATGTGATTTTAGATATAATGTCAAACATGTCTGGTTATCAACAATATCAAGACAGAGTAATGGATGACTACAAAAATACAGATGCAATGGATAATTTATTTGAAGACTGTTATTAAATTAAAAATATAGAAATTATGAAATCAATAAAACTAATATTATTAATAACTATAGCATTATATTCAGCAATAATAAATGCGCAGGAAACTCAAAAAAGACTGGGCGACAAGCCAATAATAGATACAATAGGCGATTTGTCTTTAGAACTGCCTGATTATTATACGGATAAAGAAATTATTTCTGGAACAGGGTTTTCGTTCAAAAACATAGAAGATTCAGGTAATTATTTAACTATAGGCAATATAAACAATATGAAGTTTGATATAAATACACTTGCCAATGCCCCGAATACAGAAGATGGTTTTCCTCTTGGTCCTATATTTTTATCTTCGTTAGCAAAATTTACTGATGTAAATCAGGTTTACAGTTCTTTTAGAGATGCATTAGGAGTTAGCATTATAAATCAATTTAAACTAACGCACAATTCTGCATCTATTCAACCCTGTTTTATAGTAGAACTGAACGGAACTGTTTCTGAAGTTAAATTTATAATAAGAAAAGATGCGCTGACTCTTTCAATTCCACCTGAAAAATTATACGCATTGGAATTATTGTTAAAACAAAGAGTTAATTTTATAATACACACAAGAAATTGGATGCCTCCTTTTATAGACAGAGTGCATATATCTGTAAAAATAAAGGATTTATAACGAAAATAATAATATAGAAAATAGATTAATTATTAATAAAATGAGTCAAAAAATCAGAATAAAACTCAAATCATTCGATCACTCTCTTGTTGACAAATCAGCAGAGAAAATCGTAAAAACCGTAAAACTTACAGGAGCAATTGTAAGCGGACCCATACCATTGCCTACGCAAAAGAAAATTTTTACGGTAAACCGTTCTACTTTTGTAAACAAAAAAGCACGCGAACAGTTTCAATTGTGCGCATTCAAACGTTTGCTGGATATTTACAGTTCTACGCCAAAAACAGTTGATGCCCTTATGAAACTTGAATTGCCAAGCGGAGTAGAAGTAGAAATCAAAGTATGATAACTTGTTTGAAAAAGCAAAGAAAATAAAATATTAATAACAGTAATAATATACTTACATAATAAAAAGTAAGTTTTAATAAAAAAATAAAGAAGAAACATGCCAGGAATTATTGGAAAAAAAATCGGAATGACATCCGTTTTTGATGCGGAAGGGAAAAATATTCCCTGTACCGTAATTGAGGCTGGTCCATGTGTTGTCACGCAAGTGAAAACAGTTGAAACAGATGGTTACGATGCTGTTCAGCTTGCCTATGACAATAAAAAAGAAAAACGCACTAACAATTGTCTTTTGGGACATTTCAAAAAAGCAAATACTGCGCCAAAATACAAGCTTGCAGAAGTTGCAAAAACATTCAACAGAGAGTTATTCCTCGGAGATGTAGTTACAGTCGCCGATTTTAACGAAGACACCTGGGTGGATGTAACAGGAGTTTCAAAAGGAAAAGGATTCCAAGGCGTAGTAAGACGCCACGGATTTAAAGGCGTAGGAGGACAAACACACGGACAGCATAATCGTTTACGAGCTCCCGGTTCAATGGGCGCATCGTCGTATCCCTCACGCGTATTCAAAGGCAAGCGTCTTGCCGGAAGAATGGGCGGCGATAAAGTGAAAATATTAAACCTTAGAATTTTAAAGGTTATACCCGAAAACAATTTGTTGTTAGTGAAAGGCTCCATACCAGGAGCCAAAGGTTCATATTTAATAATTGAGGATTAAGAAATGGAATTGGCAATTTACGATATTAACGGAGAAAAAACAACAAAAACAGCAACGCTTGATAATACCATTTTTGGAATAGAACCTAACGACCATGCAATTTATCTTGATGTTAAGCAATACCTTGCAAATCAACGACAAGGAACACATAAGACAAAAGAACGCTGGGAAGTAGCTTACAGCACAAAGAAAATGGGACGTCAAAAAGGCGGCGGCGGCGCACGTCACGGAAGTATTAAAGCAAACATATACACAGGCGGAGGTCGTGCATTTGGACCTAAACCACGCGATTACAGCTTTAAACTGAACAAAAAAGTTAAAAAACTTGCCCGTATGAGCGCTCTTACTTATAAAGCTCAAAAAGATGCAATAACAATAGTTGAAGACATCAATTTTGAAGTTCCGAAAACTAAAGATTTTATTAAATTGAGCAATAATCTTAAATTTGATAATCAAAAAACATTAATGATACTTTCAGAACCAAACAAAAATCTGTTTTTGTCGGCTCGTAACCTTGCAAAAATGAAAGTAATTACAGTTTCCGAATTATCAACTTATGACATAATGAACGCATCCAAACTTGTTTTACTTGAAACAACAGTAGATGCACTGCACAAAATATTTGGAATAGAATAATTATGGAAGTACTAATTAAGCCCCTATCAACCGAAAAAATGACGATTCAAGGCGAAAAATTGAACCGTTACGGTTTTGTAGTTGACCACAGAGCTAACAAAATTCAGATAAAAGAAGCTGTTGAAACAGTATATAAAGTATCTGTTGAAAAAGTTAACACTGCCAACTACCACGGAAAAAATAAAAGCCGTAATACAAAAACAGGAATTGTATCAGGCAGAACCAATCGTTACAAAAAAGCTTTTGTAACCCTGAAAGGAAATGATAAAATTGACTTTTTCAGTAATATCTAAACATTATGGGAGTAAAAAAGTTTAAACCGGTAACACCCGGAACACGACATAAAATAATAGGCACTTTTGATGAATTAACAACATCAAAACCCGAAAAATCATTGCTGGCGCCTTTGAAAAAAACAGGCGGACGTAACAACGAAGGAAAAATGACAATGCGTTATATCGGCGGCGGACACAAACGCATGTACCGAATAGTTGATTTTAAGCGCGAAAAAGACGGAATACAGGCAACAGTGAAAACTATTGAATATGATCCTAACCGTAGCGCCCGCATTGCACTCGTTGTGTATGAAGATGGAGAAAAACGATATATCATCGCCCCAAACGGACTCAAAACAGGACAAAAAATAAGTTCAGGCACAGGCATTGCCCCCGAAGTAGGAAACGCATTGTTTCTCTCCGAAATCCCGCTAGGAACAGTAATTCATAATATCGAACTCCATCCGGGACAAGGCGCAGTAATGGCACGCAGTGCAGGTACTTATGCACAGCTTATAGCACGCGAAGGAAAATATGCAATCATAAAATTACCTTCAGGAGAAACTCGCATGATACTGGTAACATGCAAAGCAACAATAGGAACAGTATCAAACGCAGACCATAACCTTGAGCAACACGGAAAAGCAGGACGAAAACGCTGGCTCGGTCGCCGACCACGCAACAGAGGCGTAGTAATGAATCCAGTTGATCACCCAATGGGCGGAGGCGAAGGACGCGCATCAGGCGGACACCCGCGCTCGCGAAAAGGTATTCCGGCTAAAGGATATAAAACGCGCAATCCTAAGAAAAACTCAACGAAGTTTATTCTTGAACGTCGTAAAAAATAATTAAGGAGAAAGAATAAAATGAGTAGATCACTGAAAAAAGGTCCATATATCGAACCAAAATTAGAAAAAAGAATCACTGCCATGAACGAATCAAACAAAAAAGCAGTGATAAAAACATGGTCACGCGCAAGCATGATTGCACCTGACTTTGTAGGACACACAATAGCCGTGCACAACGGAAATAAATTTATACCTGTTTATATTACCGAAAATATGGTAGGACATAAACTTGGAGAATTTGCGCCAACACGCAGATTTTCGGGTCATGCAGGAAATAGAAAATAGTAAATAACGCCAAATATTTATAACATAATGGGTGCAAGAAAAAGAATAATGGCTGAAAAGCTGAAAGAAGAAAGAAAATACAAAAGTTATGCTAAACTCAATAACTGTCCGACTTCGCCACGCAAAATGCGATTAGTAGCCGATTTGATACGCGGCGTAGAAGTAGGACGCGCTCTTGATATTCTTAAATATACCAAGAAAGAAGCATCATTACGTCTTGAAAAATTGCTTAAATCGGCAATTAAAAATTGGGAATCGAAAAATGAAGGCGCAAATGACCTGGAAAAAGGCAATTTATGTATTAAGGAAATCTTTGTAGATGGAGGCAGGATACTGCGCAGAATTCAACCTGCGCCACAAGGACGCGCACACAGAATACGCAAAAGATCAAATCACGTAACTATAATTTTGGATACAAAAACAAAAGAAGAATAAATATGGGACAAAAAGTAAATCCAATAGGAAACAGATTAGGAATAATTCGCGGATGGGATTCAAACTGGTATGGAGGCAAAGATTTTTCATCTAAAATAGTTGAAGATTCAAAAATACGTAAATACCTTAATGCACGTCTTTCAAAAGCAGGAATATCAAAAATAATTATAGAACGTACACTCAAACTTATCACTGTTACCATCAATACCGCACGTCCGGGAATGATTATCGGAAAAGCAGGCAGCGAAGTCGATAAGTTAAAAGAAGAATTGAAAAAAATAACAAACAAAGAAGTACAGATCAATATTTTCGAAATAAAACGTCCGGATATTGATGCAATTATTGTAGCCAATGGAATAGCACGCCAGATAGAAGGCAGATTGCCATACAGACGCGCCCTTAAAGCCGCAATAGCAGCAACAATGCGCATGGGCGCCGAAGGTATAAAAATCCAAATTTCAGGACGTTTAGGCGGAGCCGAAATGGCACGTACCGAAACTTTGAAAGAAGGACGAATTCCACTGCACACATTCCGTGCCGATATAGATTACGCCCTTGCCGAAGCCCTTACAAAAGTAGGACTGCTCGGTATCAAAGTTTGGATTTGCAACGGATTGGTTTACGGAAAACGCGACCTTTCTCCAAATGCAGGAGTAGCATCCTTAACAGGACCATCAGGAGGCAGTTTCAGTACCGTACGCAACGAACGCAACAACGACAGAAAACCTAAACGCGAAAGCGGAAGAAGATCTAAAAAATAAAACGATTTCTAAAGGAGAAAAAAAATGTTACAGCCAAAAAAGACAACATACAGAAGGCAACAAAAAGGCAAAATGAAAGGAAATGCCCAAAGAGGAAATCAACTCACATTCGGATCATTCGGAATAAAAGCAATGGAAGAATGCTGGATGACAGGTCGTCAATTGGAAGCTGCACGTCAGGCAATAGTTCGTTACATGAAACGTGAAGGACAAATTTGGATTCGTGTATTTCCCGATAAACCTATTACCAAAAAACCTGCAGAAGTACGTATGGGTAAAGGTAAAGGTAACCCCGAAGGATTTGTTGCAATAATAAATCCGGGTAGAATAATTTTTGAAGCCGAAGGCGTACCTTTGGAAATAGCAAAAGAAGCATTACGATTGGGCGCACAAAAACTTCCAATAGCAACAAAATTCATTGTAAGAAGAGATTATGTTGAAGAATCATTATAAAATTGAAAAAAAATGAAAACAGCCGAAATACGCGAAATGACAATTAACGATTTGACAGAACGCATCGAAACAGAAAAAGCAAATCTGTTGACAATGAAAATGAATCATGCTGTATCGCCAATTGAAAATACGTCAAAAATCAGAAATTTACGACGAGATATAGCACGAATGCTTACTGTATTGCAACAAAGACAAACTAACGAGAAAAAATAATCGTTTATGGAAAGAAATCTAAGAAAAGAAAGAATAGGAATTGTTGTAAGCAACAAAATGGAAAAAACCATAGTAGTTGCCGTAAAACGCAAAGTAAAACACCCCATATACGGGAAATTTGTGAACAAAACAACAAAATTTGTTGCGCACGACGAAAAAAACGAATCAAGCGAAGGCGATACAGTGCGCATAATGGAAACACGCCCGCTAAGCAAAACAAAATGCTGGCGATTAGTAGAAATAATT
>JAITLJ010000167.1 GCA_031277925.1 Prevotellaceae bacterium
CGACAAGCGAATATATTACCAGTAAAACAGAAAGTATATTGTCGAATGTCGGTATTATCATTTTGGTTTGGTATTTGATGTAAATGACAAAATTTTTGTTCTCATTTTTTAATTATATTATTTTTTTAAGAATGTCAATCAAACGTTGTGGCGGACGGCATGGACGGTTTGTTGCCATGTTCGTAAACGATAAAATTGTTTCGCCTGTATTTATCAAATCTCCATGCTGATTGAATATCTCGTAAAAAAAATACATTTTTGCAGCAGGTAAATTTTTCAATGTAACACGTATTACAAGTTCGTCTTC
This sequence comes from Prevotellaceae bacterium, assembly GCA_031277925.1. Taxonomy (GTDB): domain Bacteria; phylum Bacteroidota; class Bacteroidia; order Bacteroidales; family UBA932; genus JAIRKV01. The sequence goes on from JAITLJ010000167.1 coordinate 308, forward strand.
GTAGTAAGCTGGCTTGATGTATTTACTTGACGCAGAAATTACAGGCATCATTATACCTTCTTTTTCCATCGTTCCATACGAAAATCCGAGATGTATCATCATTTCCGTACGCGCATATTCATAATAACGCACATAGTTGGAATGATGAACTATGCCCATTTTGTCGGTTTCGTAATATCTTACACGTAATTTTGAATCAAACGAATACATAAAATCAATTTAATCATATTCCGCAAAATTAATCAATTTAATGTAAAAACAGAATTATCGCTGAATTTTTACTGTCGGCTAAGTTCAATTAGTAAATGCACTATTGTTTTTTGCGGTATAAATATTTAGCGGCAAATTATATTGTTTAAACGAGAATAAATCGTTGATTTGTTGCCTGTTTGAACAATACATCATCATAACCACATTGTTGATTTGTTTGCAATTACTGTTTGAATTTACCAGAGGTTCATCTTTTTAATCAAATTTAATTATGTGGTTATAAGGATTTTCTATAAGATGATTTTTATATCGGGCAAACGAAACAGAAAAAATTAATATTCAATGTAATAAGTATTATTTATTAATCATCTGCGTTATAATAATGCTTTAATATCAGCAAAAAAAGATTTTTATAATTGAAATTATTGTATTATTTTTGTAAAAAAATCAAATTTGTAATTATTACAATTATATATGAAACACAAATAAATGCAATAAAACACATTAAAATAATATTTTATAAACTCTTAAATTTTTACAAAAATGAAAAAAAAATGGATTTGTACCGTGTGCGGATATGTACACGAAGGAGATGAAGCGCCTGAGCGTTGCCCTCAATGTAAGCAACCAAAAGAAAAATTCAAAGAAATGGTCGAAAACCAGGGCGCATTGCAATTTGCAGATGAACATGTAACAGGCGTTGCCAAAGGTGTTGATCCTGTTATTTTGGAAGGTTTGCAGGCTCATTTTATGGGCGAAGCCACCGAAGTGGGAATGTATTTAGCAATGAGTCGCCAAGCAGATCGCGAAGGTTATCCCGAAATTGCCGAAGCCTTCAAACGCTATGCATTTGAAGAAGCCGAACATTGCGCTAAATTTGCAGAATTACTTGGTGAAGTTGTTTGGGATACTGAAACAAATCTCAAAAAACGTATGGAAGCCGAAGCCGGCGCTTGCGCCGACAAAAAACGTATTGCTACTTTGGCAAAACAGCAAAATCTGGATGCAATACATGATACCGTACACGAAATGTGCAAGGACGAAGCCCGGCATGGAAAAGGATTTGAAGGACTGTACAATCGTTACTTCAAAAAATAAAATTTTCGGATACAAAATTGTTATTAAGATGGAGGCTGCAAAATATTTGCCGCCTCCGATTTTTTATTCATGCTCGTTTTACCGATTGGCATAGGTCCATGCGGTATAAAAAACAAGCAACGCTCTACTGCGAAGCGTTGAATAAGATATTTTATCCGGAATATCATTTTGCGAATGAACATCGGCATTTATTCCGCCGGTATAAAATACAACAGGCATTTTGTTTGTGAAATTGTAATGATCGGATGTGGGATAAAATAAATCAAAAACCTGCCTGTTTTTATAAAAATCATATTCTATGGTCAGATGAGTGTGAATTGAGTTTATGCTGTCGCTTATTTTCGATAAAAACGGAGAATGACTGTCATTTTTAAGCAAAAAAACATAATTGGTTTCATTCTTTTTAAGTCCGCAATCATCGCGTCCAAGCATGTCCATATTAAGCAGTATTTGAGTTTTTTCAACAGGTTTAATCGGATATTTTGAATAGATTTTTGAACCTGTCATTTCTTGTTTTCCTGCATCAAAGGCAATGAAAATCACCGAACGTTTTGGTCGCACATTATTATTTGCTGCGGCAGCAAATGCTTCGGCAATTTCGGCGAGAGCGGCAACGCCGGTAGCATTATCGTCGGCGCCTGCAAACAATATGTCGTCTATCGTTCCAAGACCATCATAATGACAGGTAATTATCACGCTTTCGTCAGGATATAAATATCCTTCTATCAAGCCTATGAGATTTATTCCGTATTTTTCGTCATATTTAAAAAACTGTTCATATAAATTATTGTTTGATTTTGAAATACCGCGCTTTTCAAATTCGGCTTTAATGTATTCCATTGCTTTTGTATTGCCGTCAGCTCCAAATCGTCTGCCCTCAAATTCGGGCGAACAAAGCATCTTTACTATTTCTTCCAAATCGTTTTTATTTATTTTGCCGGCATATTTTTCGGCATCCGAAATTTGACTGTAAACCATTTGCGAAATATTTCCTGCCTGAGCAAATATAAAAGATTGCGAAAAAATTAGAATGCTTGTAAGTAATATCAATAATCTCATTATTTATAATTTTGGCGGCAAAGGTAATATAAATTCGGCAGCATAAATATTTGTTTATTGAAAATATAATGAATGCAGAATACAGATGTACTATTGAAAAAGCTGGATAAACTATTTAGTTGTTTCTTAAAAAGTAAAATACTTGGTAATCGTGCATTTTATATGGCGTTTAAAATCTTTTTAAACAGTAAAGAGCGTCCCGATATAGACATAATACTGGTAAAATTGTTATGAAAAATTTTGCCTTTCGGGCGGCGATGTGTTTCCTGTTCTGCAGGTCGCAACAACGAAGCAAAAGTTTTGAAACAAGTCTAAAATATTTATTTTATTTGACTACAAATCAGATTACCGAGATAAATTGTTGTAAAAATCGTATATCATTTTCAAAATAAAGGCGTAAATCGCGGATTTGCCATTTAAGCATTGCCAAGCGTTCAACTCCCATTCCAAATGCAAAGCCTGTGTATTTTTCAGAATCAATTTTGCAATTTTCGAGAACATTGGGGTCAACCATGCCACAACCCATTATTTCGAGCCAGCCTGTACCTTTGCAGATATTACAGCCTTTGCCTCCACAAATTTTACACGAAACATCCATTTCTGCGGATGGTTCGGTAAATGGAAAATATGAAGGGCGAAGCCGTATCTGCGTGTCTTTTCCGAACATTTCCTGCGCAAAGTACAGTAAGGTTTGTTTAAGTTCGGCAAATGATACGTTTTCGTCTATGTACAGGCCTTCTATTTGATGAAAAATACAATGAGCGCGCGCCGAAATTGCTTCGTTGCGAAAAACGCGTCCGGGACAAATTATTCGAATCGGCGGTTTGTTTTGTTCCATTGCCCGTACCTGTATCGAACTTGTATGCGTACGCAACAGTATGTCAGGATTTTTTTCTATAAAAAATGTATCCTGCATATCGCGTGCGGGATGTTCGGGCGGAAAGTTCAATGCGCTGAAAACGTGCCAGTCGTCTTCTATTTCGGGTCCTTCGGCAATTGTATAGCCGAGACGTTTGAAAATTTCAACAATTTTATTTTTCATAATCGATATCGGATGCCTTGAGCCGACAGGCTCGTTGTTTGCAGGCATCGTCATGTCAAAATCTGTGACTGTTTTTTCCTGCGACTGTTCGATTAATTCCTTAAAATAATTTATTTTTTCGAGCGTTTTTGTTTTAAGTTCGTTCAGATCTTTTCCTAACTCGCGTTTTTGCTCGGATGTAAATGTTTTGAAATGCTCGAAAAGTTGGGTTATTTCTCCTTTTTTGCCAAGCATTTTTATACGAAATTCGTCAACATGCTCAAACTTTTCGGAAGTAAATTTTTCAACCTGTTCGAGCAGTTCTTTTATTTTATTTTTCATGTTTGTAAAATCTACTCTACACGAACAATTTTTTCAATTTTAACATCTGCAACAGGTCTGTCGCCCTGTCCTGTCTGTACAGTGGCAATTTTGTCAACAACGTCAAGACCGCTTACTGTTTCGCCAAAAACGGTATATGCACCATCCAAAAATGGCGTTCCGTTTTGATTTTGAACAATATAAAATTGCGAGCCTGATGATTTTTTTTCGGGATTAATCTGGTCGCCTTGACGAGCTGCAGCAACAGCGCCTTTTTTGTGTTTAAATTGAGGAAGAAATTCCGCATCAATTTTATAATCAGGACCACCTATGCCCAAGCGCGCTCCGGGTTGTGCATTCTTTGAATCGGGATCGCCTGTTTGAATCATAAAATCTTTTATCACGCGATGAAAAAGCACTCCGTCGTAATATCCTGATGTAGCAAGTTTTACAAAATTATCGCGATGTTTGGGCGTTTCTTTGTAAAGTTTAATGCGGATTGTTCCCAGCGATGTTACAATGTCAAAAACTGGTTCGCTGGATGTTTTTGTTTTTTCTGCTTCTGCTTTTTTGGGTTCTTCTTTTGTAGTTTCTACTGTCATCGTTTGTGTTTCTTTTTGAGCAGTATTTTCCGTGTTTTCGTTTGCGGATTGTACTTCTTCGTTAGTAATTTTTGTTTCTGTCTGTTGATTTTGCTGTTCGGTTTTTTTACCGCTGTTGCATGCGCAAAAAATTGCAACAATAATTGCAATGGAAAATAATTTTAATTTCATATCGTATTTTTTTTATAATTATTTTAATATGTTTAATGTGCAAAGGTAATTATAAGAATTGAAATAAAATAATTGTAACGAAAAAATATTTTGTAATATCTGTTATTAATTTAGTATTCACTCATTACAATGCTAAACTTTCGGCAAAAATGTTAAATTTTAAGCAGTTTTTTTATTATTTATGTTATTTTATATAATTTTGCATGATAATAATTTGTGATGAATAAAGGAATAAATAAAATAATAATAAATTTATTTGCATCTTTTTGTTTCATGTTAACGCCTTTATTTGCGCTCTCACAAAGCGTAGGACTGGTAATGAGCGGCGGCGGAGCAAGAGGATTATCTCATATTGGCGTGATAAAAGCGCTGGAAGAAAATGATATTCCTGTTGATTATGTTACGGGAACATCAATGGGCGCTATAGTTGCAGGTCTTTATGCATCGGGATATTCGGCAGATGAAATGATAAATGTTTTCAAATCAAATGATTTTGAGAACTGGCTTTCAGGAAATATTGATGAAAAACAAAGGTATTACGCTTTGTCGAAAGAACCTACATCTGAATTGTTTTTGGTTAAATTCAACATTAACAGAGATAAAAAAATTCCTTTCAAAATTAATTTGCCTACAAGTATAATATCGCCATATCCTATGGATATTGCTTTTTTTGAACTTTTTTCAGGAGCAACGGCTGCATGTAAGAGTAATTTCGACAATCTTTTTGTGCCTTTTCGCTGTGTTTCTGCCGATATTAATGCGCATAAACCGTTTATTTCGCGTAATGGCGATTTGGGAATGGCGCTTAGAGCGTCTATGACGTTTCCGCTTGCATTTAAGGCAATTATGATTGATTCGGCTTTGCTTCTTGATGGTGGCATTTACAATAATTTTCCCTGGGATGTTATGGAAAATGATTTTAATCCCGATTTTATTATAGGAAGCAAATGTTCAGATAATGAGGCTTTTGTTAATGGAGAAAATATTTTTGACCAGATTAAAAAAATGATGATGAATGATACCGATTACACAATGCCCGAAGAAAAAAGCATTCGTATTGATACAAAGTTTGATGATGTTGATATATTTGAATTTTCAAAAATAGACAGAATAGTAGAAGCTGGCTATCAAAGCGCACTGAAATCAATAGATTCCATAAAACAAAGAATTTCTGCACGCCGCACAGCCGATGAAGTAGCAAAAAAACGCAAAATATTCAAAGCCAATATATCGCAGCCTCGATTGAAAAACATAAATGTAGCAGGAAATAAAATCGCCGACAGAGAAAAAAATTTTATAAGGAAAATGATTAATCAAGGCAAAAACAATCCAGACAGCACAATGTCGATGGAAAGGTTTAAAGACAGATATTTCAAAATTGTAGAAACAGGAGTGGTTTCGTCTCTTTTTCCTGCGGCTGTTTACGATTCTATTACAAAAAATTTTGACGTCAAACTTCAAGTAACGCTCGGATCTAACAATAAGATTGCGTTCGGAGCAAATCTTTCATCCTCGTTATTGAATCAGGCTTATTTTGGCTTCGAGCATAAATATTGGGCAAAAGCGTATTCGCGATACAGCGTGAATTTTCATTATGGCAAATTATATTCGGCTGCACAGGTTGGGGTTCGTCGCGATTATCCGTTCAGCCTGCCCGTATTTTGGGAACAGTATTTTCGTTACAATCATTATGATTATTACGAAAGCAGAACCGATTTTTTTATCGAAGATGAAAAACCTGTTTATTTGAAACATCAGGATATGCATTATCAAACAGGCGGCGGCTATATTGTTAATCGAAACACAATTTTCAGAATCGATGCAACTGCTGGAATAAACAAAAGCAATTATTATCAGAACCGCAGTTTTTTGGTAACCGACACTGCCGATATTTATAGACTTAATTATTTTGCATCAAACGTTGAAATTGTCAGAAACAATTTGAATTATATCGAATTTCCGACTGATGGCAGAAAATGGCAAATAAAATTGCAGTTTATTACAGGAAATGGCAAATATACGCCGGGCAATACTTCAATACTTGAAAAAGAAAGCAAATCGAAAAGCATTTTTTCAATAAAACTTTACGAAGAAAAATATTTTAATCTTTCCAAAAATTTTTCTCTCGGATATTTAATTGAAGGTGTTTATTCTCAAAAAGCATCATTTTCGAGCTATTATCCGACTTTGTTTTTGTCGCCATCATTTCAGCCTACGCAGCACAGTAAAACCTTGTTTTTAGAAAATTTCAGAGCAAATTCGTATGTTGCAGCCGGCATTATGCCTGTATATTCCTTAATGAAAAGCGTGTATTTTAAAGGCGGCCTATATGTTTTTCAACCTTACAGAGAGCTGAAAAAAGGAGAAAAAAACAAAATCATTTACGGCGACAAATTCAAAAGCCGTTCTTTTATGGGATACGGAACTTTTGTCTGGCAGTCGCCGATTGGTCCGTTAAGCTCAACTTTGTATTATTATGATGGATATAAAAATAAATTTATATTTTCAATTAATTTCGGATATTTGATTTTCAACAGAAAAGGAATAGAATTTTAACAGGTCGATTACGATGGGAAACATAAAAATTTAGGTTCTACTGAAAATTGTGTGAAAAATAGTATCTTCCCGTGCAAATTTTGAAAAACATTTTTATTTGTTTGTGTGTAATTGAGAATTTTTACGTATATCTGAAAATAATTTAAACAAAACAGGTAAATAATATGACATAAAAAATAACGAAAATATAATATATAAGCGTTAGCTTAATTTTTGCCATGTTCGAAATCTGGAAAATTTTACAGGCATTGTCTATACAAAAAAAGCGAACGCTCGCGAGCAATCGTGATCTTTTTATTTGTATGACCAAGGTAATTCCAGAACCGCGAACAGGCAATGAAAGTTCGCTGTTTTTCATTTTATACACAATGAATTATGATTTACAAA